>JANOJR010000161.1:0-2099 GCA_031418855.1 Rubrivivax sp. | reverse complement strand
CGGCATCAGCCTGGCCATCTTGCCGAGCGCTGGGCGTGCGCGGCTGATCGCCTTGGCCGAGCGCTTGCGGGCACGCGGCGCGCAGGTGATCTTCGACAACAACTATCGGCCGCGTTTGTGGGGCGATGTGGCGCAGGCGCGGGAGGCGTTTGCCGCGATGTTCGCGCTGGCCAGCATCGCGTTGGTGACGCTCGACGACGAGCAGGCTTTGTGGGGTGAGCCGTCAGCCGACGCACAACTGGCGCGCACGCTGGCCATGCCTTGCGCCGAGCTGGTGGTCAAGCGCGGCGCCGAGCCGACGCTGCTGCGCCTGGCGGGCATGGCCCTGCAAGCCGTGCCGGTGGTGCCGGTGCTGAACGTTGTCGACACCACGGCGGCGGGCGATTCGTTCGCCGGCGCTTACCTGGCCGCGCGGCTCGGTGGCGCGGATGCGCTGCATGCTGTGGCCACGGGCAACCGGCTGGCGGCGCAGGTCATCCAGCATCGTGGTGCCTTGATGCCGCGCTGATGACACGCGCAGGCTGGCACGCAGGCGTTGCGGCGCCTGGCGCGTTGTCACCGAATCACCCAGCGCGCCGCAACGGCGCCGCAACGGCCGCGCACGATAGTCACGCGGCGGATCCGAAAGCTCGGCTCTGCGGGGCATGACGGCAGCCCCCATCCATGCCGCTCGCGCTTGAAAAGGATCACCGTCATGCGTACCCATCACGTCAACCCGCTGCTGGCCCTGGCCACCGCGTCCATGCTGGCCTTGGCTTCCTCGGCGGCCATCGCGCAATCCTCGGCCGCCAGCCACTGCCCCGGCTTTTCGATCTCGCCAACCAACCTGGCCGTCAACCCGGGCTTCGAATCGCCCGGCGTGACTTCGCCCATCGGCGACTTCACCTGTTGGCAAATCGGCAACCCCTTACCCGCGCCATCGGCGGCAGCGGGCTGGTTGATGCACACCAGCAATGCCGGCGCGCGTGTGTGCTCGCGCCTTGTCGACAGCGAGGCGCCTGGCCCCAACGGGCGGCGCATGCTGCACTTCCGCGCCGGTGGCAATGAAGGCGGCATCTACCAGGACGTGCGTGGCGTCGTCAGCTCGGCCAAGGCCTACATGTTCTCGGCTTGGGTCTTTGTGCGTAGTGGCAAGGTCGGCATGTCGGGCACCAACAGCGTCGGCGGGCCGGCGTCGTTCACCACCAAGGTCGGTGAATGGGAGCAACTGCGTGTGTGCACCAACTCGCGCGCCGTCACCGACATCCTGACGATCTACAACCAGGACCCGGCCGGCGGTTCGTTCTTTGTCGATCGCGTGGAGCTGCGCGAAATACCCATCACGGAATAGCGCCGGCGCGCCGATCGCGCGCGGTCCAGCGGCCCAACGCAGGCGGCACAGGTCGGCGTCACGGCGTCGTCATTTCTCTGGCACAGCATTGACGATGTCAACAAGGAAAGTGGCCCGGCGCGACCTTGGTGTGTTGGCCGAAGGTATCGGCCAGCGACTGCGGGCAGTTGCCGCCAAGGGCGGCGCCGAGGCTTGCGGGCATGACCATCATTCCGCGTGAGAATGGTCTTCGAGACGGCATCCCGAATCCGGCCGAACCCCCCACCCACGCCCACGCGGCGCCAAGGACATCGTCACCATGAGAGCAAACCACCTGCGCACGCTGTGGCAGCAAAACCAATGCGCCGTCAACGGCTGGCTGGCCATCCCCAACAGCTTCAGCGCCGAGGTCATGGCGCAGCAGGGCTGGGACACGCTGACCATCGACATGCAGCACGGCCTGATCGACGAAGGCGCGATGCTGACCATGCTGCAAGCCATCAGCACCACAAACACCGTGCCGATCGTGCGTGTGCCATGGCTGGCGCCGGGCATTCTGATGAAGGCGCTGGATGCGGGTGCTTACGGCGTTATTTGCCCGATGATCAATACCCGCGAAGAAGCGCAACAGCTCGTCGCCTGGACGCACTACGCGCCGCAGGGCACACGCAGCTTCGGGCCCGTGCGCGCGTCGATCTACGGCGGCGCCGACTACGCGAGCGAGGCCAACAAGACGGTGGTCATCTTCGCCATGATCGAGACCGCGCAGGCGCTGGACAACCTGGACGCC
>JANOJR010000160.1:0-5307 GCA_031418855.1 Rubrivivax sp. | reverse complement strand
CCGCCGCCCGTAACGGTGATCGCCACCCAGCCCCCGGGCACCGCGCCCGTCGGCGGCGGGTGCCCCCCCCCCCCACCCGGGGGGTGGTTTGGGGTGGGGGTGCCATGCCGCCACGCATCAGTGTTTGCTCCCCATATAAATCGCCTGCACCTGCGCGTCGCCTTCAATCTCCGCCGGCGTGCCGGTCTTGAGCTCACGGCCGTTGTGCATCACCGTGACCTTGTCGACCACGCGCAGGGCGATGTCCAGGTCGTGCTCGATCAGCACAAAACTCATGTGCGCCGGCAGCGAGCGCAGCAGCAGCACGAGCTCACGCCGTTCAGCGGGCGAGAGGCCCGCGGCAGGCTCGTCAAACAGAATCAAACGCGGCGCGCCAGCCAGCGCCATGCCGACTTCAAGCTGGCGCTGCTGGCCATGCGAGAGGCTGGCCACGCTCTCATCCGCGATGTGCGTCAGCCGCACGCGCTCCAGCAGCTCTTGCGTGGCGCGCATCGAGGCGCTGCCCTGGCGCGCTCGCCAGAAGCTGTAGCGGCTGGCGCTGACACCGCGAATGGCGAGGAAGAGGTTGTCGCGCACGCTCAGGTCACGAAAGAGCAGCGACGACTGGTAGGTGCGCCGCAGCCCTTTCCGGATGCGCTCGTGCGGTGGCAACTCGGTGATGTCTTCACCGAAGAAATCAATGCGCCCGGCCGTGGGCGCAAAGTCACCCGTGATGGTGTTGAAGAGCGTCGTCTTGCCCGCGCCGTTGCTGCCCAGCACGGCGTACTTCTGGCCGGCGGCCACCGTCAACGAGACATCGTCCACCGCACGCAAAGCGCCAAAAGCGCGCGTGACGTGGTGCAGCACCAGGGCGTTGTTGGACGCCAAAGATGCCGCACCGCGCGCGGCGGTGGGACGGGTCGGGTTGAGTGTGGCCACCGGTGATCTTAGTGAAAACTAACGAGCAAGATCAGGGGCAGGCTGGCACGTCTCGCGAGCCAATCTGGAAGTCCTCTTTCTTCATGCCCAGCGTCTGGTCCACGTTGTCGACCTTGCGCAGCACCTTGGTGGTGAGCTCGCCCCTGGCGTCCTTCACGACCTCGGTGACGAAGGTGGTGCCGATGGCCTGGCGGTTGGCATCCAGACGCACCTCGCCGGTGGGCGTCTTCAGCACCATCTTTTGCAGCGCCTCGCGGTACCTGGCGTGGCCACCACCGAGGTCGCCGTTGACGGCGGCCAGGCCGTCGAGTGCGGCCTTCATGTTGGTGTAGTAGACGAAGGCGAAGAGGCTGGGGCTGGGGTAGCCGCCTGCCGAAACGGGGTAACTCTTTTGGTAGTCGGCGACAAAGGCCCTCCAGTCGGCGCCGTCAAAGCTGTCGGCCAGGGGGCCCGCAGAGATGGTGCCCACCAGCGAGTCGCGCCGCTTGCCTTTGTAGTTCAGCACGTCCTGGCTGACGGTGATGCTGCCGCCCATCAACGGCTTGTCGCCACCTGAGTTTTCGTACTGCGTCAGGAAGTTCACCGCGTCCGCGCCGCCCAGCACCACCAGCAGCGCGTCGACATCTTTGGGGATGCGCGCGATGACCGAGGCGTAGTCCTTGCCACCCAGCGGCACCCAGGCCTTGAGCGGCACCTTGCCACCCAGGCGGCAGTATTCGGCCATGAAGCCCTGCACCTGGCTGTAGGGGAAGGCGTAGTCCTCGGCAATGATCATCGTGCGCTTGTAGCCCTTGTCCATGGCCGCCTTGCCCAGGCCCACCATCCACTGCGCGCCTTCGGTGTTGAAGCGGAAGAAGTTGGTGCTGGGGTTGACCAGGGTGGTGGCTTGCGCGCCCGAGCCGCCGTTGATGAAGGTGGTTTGGGTTTGCGTCTTGGAGTAGTCCTTCACCGCCACGCCCTCGCCGCCCGAGAGCGGGCCGACCAGGATGTCGACCTTGTCTTGCTCGACGAGCTTGCGCGCGGCGTTCACCGCCACGTCGGGCGTGGCGTTGGATGAGGCCTTGATGATTTCGATCTTGCGCCCGGCCACGACACCGCCGCGCTGCGCGACGGCCAACTCGGCGCCGCGCATGCCGTCGGCACCGCCGGCTGCGAAGGGGCCCTCCAAGGTGGCCAAGAGGCCGATCTTCACGGGCTGGCCCTGGGCCAGAGCGGCACCACTCACGGCCAGGGCCGCTGCGGTGCCTAACATCGAACGTACGAACACACGTTTGCTGAATTTCACGCTTGTCTCCTAGGGGTGGTGGTGGGTTGGGAAGGGGAAGAAAGGGACTGCGGGCCCGTGAAGCGCGCGCGAAGCTTGGCCCACAAGCCCAGCAGTCCGTCGGGGGAAAACAGCACGATGGCCAGGAACACCAGGCCGATGACAAGGTTGAAACGCTCGCGGTCGATGAGGTCGATGGCGAAGGTCTGCAAGAGCACAAAGACGAAGGCGCCGATGAAGGGGCCGATGGGGTGTTTCATGCCGCCAAGGACCGCGATCACCAGCACGTTGATGAGCCAGCCGGTGCTCACCGAATTCGGTGTGATCAAACCGTTGTACCAAATCAGCAGCACGCCACCCACTGCGGCGAGCATGCCGGCCACGGTGTAAGCCGCCACGCGGTGCGCCACGACGTTGAAGCCTAATGCGGCCATGCGCCGGGGGTTGTCGCGCACGCCCTGCATGGCCACGCCAAAGGGCGCGCGCACCAGCCACTTGACGAAGAAGTAAGCGAGCAGCGCGCAGGCCAGGGCCAGGAAATAGAAGGGCGTGGGCGAGCGCCAGTTGATGTCAAACACGGTGGGCGGGTAGACCTTCTGGAAACCCTGGAAGCCGTTGAAGACGGTGTAGTTTTGCAGCGCCAGGAAGTAGAAGGCCACGCCGATGGCCAGCGTGATCATGATGGTGTAGATGCCCTCGGTGCGCACCGAGAGCCAGCCGATGAGCACGGCGCAGGCGGTGGCGATCGTCAGCGCAAACGGCACTGCCACCCACCACGGCCAGCCCAGGCTGAGCGCCGTGCCACTTTGGCCGAGGATGGCCACGCCGTAGCCGGCGATGCCGGCCACCGTCATCTGCGCCAGCGAGACCATGCCGCCGTAGCCGCCGAGGAAGGTGAGCGAGAGTGCAATCAAGCCGAGCGTTAGCGCCTGGCCGGCGATTTGGAAGGTGATGAAGGGTGTGGCGACGAAGGGGAAGATCGCGAGCAGGATGGCGGTGAAGACGTGGCGCGCGCCGAGGTGGCGCCAGAGGTACTTCAACCAACGCGGTGCGTCGCTGGCTGCGTAGGGGTCGGGGGCGATATGCACGGGCGCGGCGGCCGCGCGCGTGCGCGGTATCGGCTGCACGCCGTCGCGTGCATTCATGGCACGGCGCCAGTACGCGGCGCTCATGGCGGTTGTCCCCTCCCCCTAGCAGGGGGAGGGTTAGGGAGGGGGTTGAGTGGTGGCGTGGCACAACGCCACCCCCATCCCAGCCTTCCCCCTTGCAGGGGGAAGGGGCCATGCGAATACAAGCGCTTCACGCTGGCCTCCCCATGATCCCGCGCGGCCTGAATGCCAGCACGCCGATGAGGATGACGAAGGTGAAGACCACCGAGTACGTCGGCGCGTACGCCAGCCCGTACGTCTCAGCCAGTCCAAGAATCACCGCGCCGATGGCCGCACCCACCACGCTGCCCATGCCGCCCACGATGACGACGATGAGCGAGGCCAGCAGGAGCCGCGTGTCCTCACCCGGCACCATCGACAACTCCACCGCGCCGATGACACCGCCCAGGCCCGCCAGCCCGGCGCCGAGCATGAAGGTGAAGGCAAACACCAGGTTCACGTTGACGCCGGCGGCCGCGAGCATCTGGCGGTCGTCCACGCCCGCGCGGATCATCGTGCCGACCTTGGTGCGGTTGAGCAGCCACCACAGGAAGACGCCGATGACGATGCCAAACGCCAGCAGGCTCAGGCGGTACGCCGAGAACGCGCGGATGACGGGGATGTCGCGGATGGGCCCTTGCAGAAGCGAGGGCGCTTCCATCTGGTGCACCTGGCCGGTGAAGAACCACAAGAGCAGGTCGGCGATGACGATCGACAGCCCGATGGTCACCATCGTCTGGCGCAAGTCCTCGCCCTGCATGTGACGCAGGATCAGCACCTGGATCAAAAGCCCGAGCACGGCGGCAGCGAGAAAGCCGGCGGCCATCGCCAACACCCACCAGCCCGTGTGCTGCGCCACCACGTAGCCAACGTAGCCGCCCAGCAGGTAGAGCGAGCCATGCGCCAGGTTGACGTTGCGCATCAAACCGAAGACGAGCGTGAAGCCGCTGGCGACGATGAAGTACAGCGAGGCCAGCGTCAGGCTGTTGAGCAGGGTCAGCAGATACAGGCGTGTGTTGTCAACCAGGGCCCAGACCGAAAACACCGCGATGGGCCCGCCCAGCAGCAACCACAGTGCCCACTGCTTGCGCGTTAGCACGCGCGTTTGCACAAGGTCAGCACTCACGCGGCGCGCTCCCAGCGCTGACCATGCAACAAGGGTGGCGCTTTGGCGAACTGGCCGTCTTTCATCACGGCGAGCAGGCGCTTGGGTTCACGCAAGATGGCAAGGTTGGCCAGCGGGTCACCATCCACCAGCAGCAAGTCGGCGAGGAAGCCTTCTTTCACCTGCCCGAGCTCGTGGCCGCGCTGCATGATCTGCCCGCCATACAGCGTGGTGGCGCGGATGGCTTCCATCGGCGTGAAGCCCAGGTACTTGACGAAGAACTCCAGGTCGCGCGCGTTCTGGCAATGCGGCGTGAAGGCAAAACCGTAGTCGCCGCCCGGCAGCACGCGGATGCCGCGCTTGTGCATGCGCGACAGCGACTCCAGCGCCGCACCCCATTCGTCTTCATAGCCCATTTGCACGGCCATCGCGCGCGTGACGCCGTAGGGCTCGGCCTCGTTGAGCATGGCGTAGAGGATGCCGATGCCGGGCACGACGAAGACGCTGTCGCGCACGGCTTCAAGCTGGTCCAGCACTTCACTGTCCGTGTAGCTAGCGTGGTAGATGAGGTGAATGCCGTGGCGCAGCGCCTGCTTCACGCTGGCCGCCGAGCGCGCGTGCACGATGATGCGTTTGCCGCGCATCTTGACTTCTTCGGCGGCGGCGGCGACCTCGGCGTCGGTCATCCAGGTGGTGTGCGCCGGCGAGTTGGGGGTGAAGTTGTCGCCCGATAAATTCAGCTTGATGGAGTCGACGCCGTACTTCAAGAACATGCGCACGATGCGGCGCATGTCCTCCGCGCCATTGACGTTGACGCCGAAGCTGAATTCGGGGAAGGGCAGGTGCGACAGCGTCTCGTCGCCCAGGCCACC
>JANOJR010000159.1:0-2355 GCA_031418855.1 Rubrivivax sp. | reverse complement strand
CGGCCCAGCCGCCGCGCGACTGCGAGGCAACGTGCTTCGTGCTCGGCGGTGAGTCCATAGCCTGACTTGATTTCCAGCGTCGTCACGCCTTCGTTCATGAAGCACTGCGCGCGCTTGGCGGCACTTTGGAACAAGGCCTCGCTGCTTGCCGCGCGCGTGGCGGCGACGGTCGAGCGGATACCACCCCCGGCCCGCGCGATGTCCTCGTAGCTGGCGTCTTGCAGCCGCAACTCGAACTCGGCCGCGCGCTCGCCGCCGTAGACCAGGTGCGTGTGGCAGTCGATCAAGCCCGGCGTCACGAGTGCGCCTTGCAGGTCATGCTCGTCGATCGACGCATTGCGCGGCACGGCTTGGATCAGCTCAGCGTCGGCCCCGACCCACAGGAGCTGGCCGTCGCGCAGCAGCATGGCGCCGTCATCGATCCAGCCCCAGGGCGCGGCGCCGGCCATGGTGGCCAGGCGCGCGTGGCGTATGAGTTGCAGCGGCATGGTCATGGCGCGAGTGTGAGCCACCAGGCGGCGCCGGGGCTGGTGTCACGTCGCCAAAGGGCCGGCTCATTGGTGTCGGACCACGCCAGCGTGCCAGCTTGCAGCCTGTGCGTGACGCCGTGGATGTCAAGTGTTAGCGCGTCGGCGGCATACAGGCCGCGCCATCGCCAGTGGCCGGCCAGCTCGCTGCCGCTCTCGGCGACTGACATGCCCGAGCGGCCCGCGCTGCGACGCGCCATCAGGTTCAGGTCGCGTGTGGCCCCGCCCAGCAAGTGGCACGTGGGCGCGGCCTCGCCTTGGAAGTGCGCCGGCGCGCTGCCTGGACGCAGCGTGAGTTCACCCTCGGGCAAGTCGAGTTTGACGCCCGGGCCTTCAAGCACCGTGAACCATCGGTCGACATCTGGGAAGGCAGAAAACGGGCCCGAGCGATCGACAGTGGCCACGCTGACGCGCAGCAGCCAGCTGTCCGCAGCGGGCCATGCCAGCAGCTCGTGCGTGACGCCGCCGCCGTTGCGCCAGGGTTGCGCAGCGGCGTCTTGCAGGCGGCATTGATGCATCACGTGTCGCCGCCGATCAGCAGCGGAAAGAGCGCATGCGCCATCGGCGCGCCGGCCGGGAGCGCATCACTCAAGCCAGGAAACTCAGGCGATGTTTTCCAGCGCCTGGGCGCGTGGCGGATGTCGTCACCCAGATAGCGTGCCGAGAACACGCGCCTGCGCACGTCACCGTCCACACCCGCCGACGCATGCAACGCCAGCATGTGGAATGCCACCACGTCGCCGGGCTCTAGCGCCCAGCCCAGGATGGGCCAGCGCGCGCTGTCGACGGCAATGTCGGCGTCGATGTCAGGCAGCTCGGCCAGGCTGCCCTCAGAAAACCAGCGTGCTTCACGGCCCATGAAGGTACGCGGCATCAGCCACGGCCCCTTTTGCGTGCCGGCCACGAATTGCAGCGTGGAGTGGCGGCGCACGGCGTCGACGGGGATCCAGAAGCTGACGTTCTGCGCGCCGTCGATGTTGTAGTAGGGCTGGTCTTGGTGCCAGGGCGTCGCTGCACGCGTGCCAGGCTCTTTGGTCAGCATGTGGTCGTGGTACAGGCGCACGGTGGTGCTGCCCATCAGTTGCGCAGCTGCACGTGCTAACGCTGAAGTGAACAGCACAGCGCGATAGTCGGCGTTGTGCTGCCAGTTGCAGAAATCTTCGATGAAGAAGCCCGGGTCGTCAGCTTGGCTGGCGACGATGGCGCGTGGGCTGGGTGCGGCCAGGTTGGCGTCGATGCCCCGGCGCAGTTGCGCCACTTCACCCGGTGTGAGCAACTGGCGCAGGCACACCGCGCCGTCGCGCCGCCAGGCTTGCACGTCCGAAGGTGCCAACAGGCTCACGGCTGAAATTCCCCTTGCAGCACGTAGCGTGTGCCCGGGTGCACCAGGCGCGCGATGGTGATGGGCGCTTCACGCGCAAAGGTGCGGCGCACGACCACCAGGCAGGGCGCGTGCGCGGTAATGCCCAGCAGCGCGGCTTCTTGCGCCGTCGCGCGGTCGGCCTCGATCGAATACTGCGCGCGCCACAGTTGTGTGGCGGCGAACAGGTAGTGCGTGGGTGTCGTGCGCGTGAAGTCTTGTTCGAGGTAGCCGGGTGCTACGGCCGGGTTGACGTAGCGGTCTTCACATTGCAGCGCCACGCCGCTCTCGAAGTGCACGATGAGCGTGTGGAAGACGCGCTCGCCACGCACTATGCCGAGCTGCAAAGCCAGCGCGGCCGCCGCCTTCTCGGCGCGCTGCACATGCACGACCGCTTGGTGCTGGTGGCCACGCGATTCGATCTCTTCGTGCAAGTCGCGAATGGTCAGGCTCGACGACACGCGGTGC
>JANOJR010000158.1:0-3587 GCA_031418855.1 Rubrivivax sp. | reverse complement strand
CGGGGGAGGGCGATGCGATCGAGGTGCCGCCGGGCGTGAGCGCGCTGGTGATGGGCGCCACGCTGGGCATCGTCATCGCACGCACGGCTTGCCGTGTTGACGCATCTGATGCGATGCAATTCGTGGCCGGCTACACCATCGTCAACGATGTGTTTGTGCCCACGCCGAGCCACTACCGGCCCTCCGTGCGGCTGCGCGCGCGGGACGGTTTCTGCCCCATCAGTGCCAATGTGTGCGCGCTCAGCGAGCCGGATGCACTTCGCGTTGAAGTGCATATCGACGGCCAGCTCGTGCAGCAAACGACCACCGGTGATCGTGTGCGCCACGTGGCTCAGCTCATCGCCGACGTTAGCGATTTCATGACGCTGCAGGTGGGTGACGTATTGCTGCTGGGCGCGAGTGCCGATGCACCGCTGGCGCGCGCTGGGCAGCGCGTCGAGATCCGCATCGAGGGCTTGGGTAGCTTGCGCAACCATCTGGTCGAGGCCGCAGCATGAAGTCCGCGCGCGTGGCCTACGCCGGCGCGGTCCACAGCGCCACACCGCACGCCGACGGCGTGATGCTCGCCAATGGCCGCGTGCTTGCTGAAGACGCCGTCGTATGGCTGCCGCCGCTTGAAGTCGGCAGCATCATCGCGCTGGGTTTGAACTATGCCGACCACGTCAAAGAGCTGGCCAAAGAGCTCAGCAGCAGCAACGACGAGCCGCTGGTTTTCCTCAAAGGCGCGGGCGCACTGGTGGGCCACCGTGGCGTAACGCGCCGGCCTGCGGGCGTGGCCTTCATGCACTACGAATGCGAGCTGGCGGTGGTCATCGGCAAGACCGCAAAGAAGGTCAAGCGCGCCGATGCCTTGAGCCATGTCGCTGGCTACACCGTGTGCAACGACTACGCCGTGCGTGACTATCTGGAGAACTGGTATCGGCCCAACCTGCGCGTGAAAAACCGCGATGGTGCGACGGCGCTGGGCCCCTGGCTGGTGGACGCGGCCGACATCGGCGACCCGCAAGCGCTTGGCCTGCGCACCTTCGTCAACGGCCAGCTCACACAGCAGGGCCACACCTCCCACATGATCAACGACGTGGCCTCCTTGATCGAGTACCTGAGCGAGTTCATGACGCTGCAAGCCGGCGACGTGATCCTCACCGGCACGCCCGAGGGCGTGGTCAATGTCAACGTGGGTGACGAGGTGGTGTGCGAGATCGACCACGTTGGTCGCCTCGTCAACACCATCGTCGAAGCATGAAAGCAAGCAGCGTGCACAAAGGATCCTGTCTCTGCGGCGACATAACTTTCGAAGTAAGCAGTACGCTGGAGCCGGCCACTGCCTGCCATTGCACGCAGTGCCGCAAGCAAACGGGCCACTACTTCGCGTCAAGCGACGTGCCACGCGCCGCGCTGCGGGTCACCGGCAAGGTGAGCTGGTACGCCTCGTCCGAGAAAGTGCAGCGGGGTTTTTGCGGGCGCTGCGGCTCCACGCTTTTCTGGGACCCCATCCGCCAAGACCGCATCGCCATCGCCCTGGGCGCTTTCGACACGCCGACGCAGACGCGTTTGAAGATGCACATCTTTGTCGCCAGCAAAGGCGACTACTACGACATCGGCGACGGTTTGCCGCAGAACGAGCGATGACCGGAACAGCGACACCCATGACCCTCCATCACCTCATCAACGGCCAGGCTGTTGCCAGCCGCGACACCTTTCAAAGCATCAACCCCGCCACGCAAGACGTGCTGGCCGAGGTCAGCGCAGGCGGCGAGGCCGAAGTCCACGCGGCGGTGGCGGCGGCCAAAGCGGCCTTCCCCAAGTGGGCTGGCCTGCCTGCGGCTGAGCGCGCCCGCTTGATGCGCAAGCTCGGCGAGTTGATTGCCGCGCATGTGCCTGAGATCGCACGCATCGAGACCATGGACACCGGCCAGCCCATCGCGCAAACGGGCAAGCAGCTGATCCCGCGTGCGGCCGACAACTTCCACTACTTCGCCGAGATGTGCACGCGCGTCGACGGCCACACCTACCCGACACCCACGCACCTGAACTACACGCTCTTCCACCCGGTGGGCGTGTGCGCGCTCATCAGCCCGTGGAACGTGCCCTTCATGACGGCGACGTGGAAGACCGCGCCCTGCCTCGCGTTTGGCAACACAGCGGTGCTGAAGATGAGTGAGCTCAGCCCCATGAGCGCAGCGCGCTTGGGTGAGCTGGCGATGGAAGCGGGCATCCCCGCCGGTGTGCTCAACATCGTGCACGGCACCGGGCGCGACGCCGGCGAGCCGCTGTGCCGCCACCCTGATGTGCGCGCGATTTCCTTCACCGGTTCCACGCTCACCGGCAACCGCATCGTGCAGTCGGCGGGGCTGAAAAAGTTCAGCATGGAACTCGGCGGCAAGAGCCCCTTTGTGATCTTCGACGACGCCGATCTTGAGCGCGCGCTCGACGCTGCCATCTTCATGATCTTCAGCAACAACGGCGAGCGCTGCACCGCCGGCAGCCGCATCCTCGTGCAGCAAACCATCTACGCCGACTTCGTAGCGAAGTTTGTCGAGCGCGCCAAGCGCATCAAGGTCGGTGACCCGCTCGATGAAGCCACCACCCTCGGGCCGATGATCAGCGCGGCGCACCTGGCCAAGGTGCGCAGCTACATCGAGCTCGGCCCTAAGGAGGGCGCCACGCTCTTATGCGGTGGCGTTGACGCGCCCGAGCTGCCGGCGCACTTGCAGCGCGGCAACTTCGTCAAGCCGACGGTATTCGCCGATGTCTCCAATGGCATGCGCATCGCGCAAGAAGAAATCTTCGGGCCGGTGGCTTGCTTGATTCCCTTCAGCGACGAGGCCGACGCCATCAGCAAAAGCAACGACATCGCCTACGGTTTGTCGAGCTACGTCTGGACCGAAAACCTCGGCCGCGCGCACCGTGTGGCCGCGGCGGTCGAAGCTGGTATGTGTTTTGTTAACAGCCAAAATGTGCGGGACCTGCGCCAGCCCTTTGGTGGCACCAAGGCCAGCGGCACCGGGCGCGAAGGCGGTACCTGGAGCTACGAGGTGTTCCTCGAACCCAAGAATGTGGCCGTGTCGCTGGGCTCGCATCACATTCCGCATTGGGGAGTCTGAACATGGGCAAGCTCGCCTTGGCCGCCAAGATCACCCACGTGCCATCGCTCTACCTGAGCGAGCTTGACGGCCCGCACAAAGGCTGCCGCCAGGCGGCGATTGACGGCCACCATGAAATCGGCCGACGCTGCCGCGCACTCGGCGTCGACACCATCGTGGTCTTTGACGTGCACTGGCTCGTCAACAGCGAGTACCACGTCAATTGCGCGCCGCATTTCAAGGGCGTGTACACCAGCAACGAGTTGCCGCACTTCATCAGCAACATGGCCTACGATTACCCGGGCAATGTGGCACTCGGTGAAGCCATTGCGCTAACCGCCAACACGATGGGCGTGAAGACGCGCGCGCACAGCACCACCACGCTGGAGATCGAATACGGCACGCTGGTGCCCATGCGCTACATGAATGCCGACCAGCACTTCAAAGTCATCAGCATTTCGGCCTGGTGCATGTGGCATGACCTGACCGAGAGCGCTCGCTTTG
>JANOJR010000157.1:0-2361 GCA_031418855.1 Rubrivivax sp. | reverse complement strand
CTGCCGGCCAAATTCGCCGCCACGATCCGCGAAGCACTCGGGCGCGACCCGGCCTTGCCGCTCGCGCTGGCGGGCATCGAAGCGCTGCCCAGGCGCTTCACGGTGATGCCGGTCGATGCCGCTCAGGTTAAACGTTATATTAGAGCGAACGTGGCAGCATGAAGGTCTGCGGTTTCTGTGGCGCCTCGGGCGCTGGCAAGACCACGCTGATCGAAGGCGTGCTGCGGGCGCTGAAAGCGGCGGGGCAGCGCGTCTCGGTGGTCAAACACGCGGGCCATGGTTTTGAAATCGACTTCCCCGGCAAAGACAGCTGGCGCATGCGCCAGGCCGGTGCCTTTGAGGTCGTCATCGCGTCCAAGAACCGTCTGGCCAAGGTGCGTGAATACGAGGTCGAGGGCGAACCCAGCGTGCACCAGATGCTGGCTGAGCTGGCCGAGGTCGACTGGGCGCTGGTGGAAGGCTTCAAACACGCCGACCTCTTGCGCATCGAGCTCTGGCGCGCGGGGGGCGACCGCCCGGCGCAATACCCTGTCGACCCGTTTGTCGTGGCCATCGTCACCGACGATCCAGACGCACTGCCTGAGCCCACCGCGCGGCCCGTCTTCGCGCTCGACGACGTGGCTGGCGTCACCGCACTCCTGCTCGCCAGCGGCGAGCGCCACACCTACGCGCACCATGGCTGACCCGCGCCCGCTGCTGAGTCTTGACGACGCACTCGCGCGGCTGCTGCGCGGCGCGGCGCCACACGCCATCACGCAGAGCGAGGAGCTGAGCACCTTCGACGCGCTGGGCCGCGTGCTGGCGCGCGACGTGAAGTCGGGCCTGGACGTGCCGCCACAAGACAACACCTCGATGGACGGCTACGCCATGCGCGCGGTGGATGTGCCCGCAGTGGGCACGCTGCTGACGGTGTCGCAGCGTATCCCCGCAGGTGTGGTCGGCGCGGCCTTGCAACGCGGCACGGCCGCGCGCATCTTCACCGGCGCGCACGTGCCGCAAGGCGCCGACGCGGTGGTCATGCAAGAGCAGTGCGAGGCGGTGGCCGGCGACGCTTTGGGTGCCGTGCGCGTCATGACCGTGCCGCGCCCCGGCCAGTGGATACGCCGGCGCGGCGAAGACGTGGCCAGTGGCGCCACCGTACTGCACGCCGGCCTGCGACTAACGCCGCAAGCACTGGGCATGGCGGCTGCCGTGGGTGCGGCCACGCTGAGCGTGAAACGCAAGCCGCGCGTCGCCATTTTCTCCACAGGAGACGAGCTCGTGATGCCCGGCCACCCGCTGCCGCCCGGTGCGATCTACAACAGCAACCGCTACACCCTACGTGGCCTGGTGCTGGCGGCGGGCGGTGAGGTGAGCGACCTCGGCATCGTTCCCGACCGGCTTGACGCCACACGCGAGGCGCTGCGCCAGGCCGCGCTGGTGAGTGATCTCATCATCACCTCAGGCGGTGTCTCCGCCGGTGAAGAAGACCACTTGCGCCCGGCCGCGCTGGCCGAGGGCACACTGGAGAACTGGCAGATCGCCATCAAGCCCGGCAAGCCGTTGGCTTATGGCTCGGTGCGCCGTGGTGACGGCAGCTCGGCGCTTTTCATCGGGCTGCCGGGCAACCCGGTGTCGAGCTTCGTGACCTTCTTGCTCGCCGTCACACCCGTGCTGCGGGTGCTGCAAGGCATGCCGACAACCGCGCCGCAAGCGATGTCCTTGATCGCAGCGTTCGACTGGCCCAAGCCCGACAAACGCCGTGAGTTCTTACGCGTGCGCCTGATGGCTAACGGCCAACTTGAGCTGTTTCCCAACCAGAGCTCGGGTGTGCTCACCTCCACCGTGTGGGCGGACGGACTGGTCGACAACCCCGGCGGCCAGGCGATCGCGCGCGGTGATGTTGTGCGCTTCCTGCCGATGTCGGCATTGCTGGCGGGCTGAGCATGAGCACCATCACCGTCCAGCTGCGCTACTTCGCCTCGCTGCGTGAAGTACTGGGCGCGAGTGAATCGTTCAGCCTCGCGGATGGCAGCACGGTGGCGCAGTTGCGTGACGCGCTCATCGCGCGCGGCGAGCGCCATGCCGAAGTGTTGGCCCGGCAGCGCGCCGTGCGCGTGGCCGTGCAGCAGGTGATGGCCGACGAGACGACGCTGCTGAGCGACGGCGCCGAGGTCGCCTTCTTCCCCCCGGTGACAGGCGGCTGACCATGGCGCGCGTGGTCATCCAAACGGCAGACTTCGACCTCACCACGGAAGTCAACGCACTTCGTTCGTTAGACCACGGCGTCGGCGCCGTCGCCAGCTTCGTGGGCACCATGCGCAACGCTACCGAGGGCGTGAGCGCGAGTGCGATGGAGCTGGAGCATTACCCCGGCATGAC
>JANOJR010000156.1:0-5656 GCA_031418855.1 Rubrivivax sp. | reverse complement strand
CTTATGCACGCTGCGCGGCGTGATGCCTTGTTCCAGGTTCCAGGCGATCTGCTTGTTGCGCCGCCGCTCGGTTTCGCCCATGGCGCGCTGCATTGAATCGGTGATGCGTTCGGCGTACAGGATGGCGCGGCCGTTGATGTGACGCGCGGCGCGGCCGATGGTCTGGATCAGGCTGCGCTCCGAGCGCAAGAAGCCTTCCTTGTCGGCGTCGAGGATGGCCACCAGCGAGACCTCGGGCAGGTCCAGCCCTTCACGCAAGAGGTTGATGCCGACCAGCACATCAAACGTACCCAGGCGCAGGTCGCGCAGGATCTCGACCCGCTCCACCGTGTCAACGTCACTGTGCAGGTAGCGCACCTTCACGCCGTTGTCGCTGAGGTAGTCGGTGAGCTGCTCGGCCATGCGCTTGGTCAGCGTGGTGATGAGCACACGCTCGTTGATCTCCACGCGCTCGCGAATCTCTTGCAGTACGTCGTCGACCTGCGTCGCCGCGCTGCGCACTTCGACCTCGGGGTCGACCAGGCCGGTGGGTCGCACGAGTTGCTCGACCACCTGGCCGGCGTGCGCCTGCTCATAGGCGGCCGGCGTGGCCGAGACAAACACCAGTTGGCGCATCTTGCCTTCGAACTCCTCGAACTTCAGCGGCCGGTTATCCAGCGCACTGGGCAGGCGAAAGCCGTACTCCACCAGCGTGGTCTTGCGCGCACGGTCGCCGTTGTACATGCCGCCGAACTGGCCTACGAGCACGTGGCTCTCGTCCATGAACATCAGGCAGTCATCGGGCAAATAGTCCACCAGCGTGGGCGGCGGGTCGCCGGGCTGAGAGGCCGACAGGTGGCGCGTGTAGTTCTCGATGCCCTTGCAGTGGCCCACCTCTTGCATCATCTCCAGGTCGAACCGAGTGCGCTGCTCGATGCGCTGCGCTTCCACGAGCTTGCCCTCGCTGATGAATTGCGCCACGCGCTCGCGCAGCTCGACCTTGATGGTGTCGATGGCCGCCAGCACGCGGTCGCGCGGCGTCACGTAGTGGCTGGACGGGTAGACGGTGAAACGCGGAATCTTCTGCCTAACGCGGCCTGTAAGCGGGTCCAGCAGCTGCATGCCTTCGACCTCGTTGTCAAAGAGCTCGATGCGCAGCGCCAGCTCGGAGTGTTCGGCCGGGAAGACGTCGATGGTGTCGCCGCGCACGCGAAAACTGCCGCGCGAAAAGTCCATGTCGTTGCGCGTGTACTGCATGCGGATCAGGTGCGCGATGAGATCGCGCTGGCCAATCTTGTCGCCCACACGCAGCGTCATCACCATCTGGTGGTAGTCGGCAGGGTTGCCGATGCCGTAGATGGCGCTGACGCTGGCCACGATGATCACGTCGCGCCGCTCCAGCAGGCTCTTGGTGGCCGAGAGGCGCATCTGCTCGATGTGCTCGTTGATGGCGCTGTCTTTCTCGATAAAGAGGTCGCGCTGGGGCACGTAGGCTTCGGGCTGGTAGTAGTCGTAGTAGCTGACGAAGTACTCGACGGCGTTCTTCGGAAAGAACTCGCGGAACTCGCTGTAGAGCTGCGCGGCCAGCGTCTTGTTGGGCGCAAACACGATGGCTGGGCGCCCCAGGCGCGCGATGACGTTGGCCATGGTGAAGGTCTTGCCCGAGCCGGTGACGCCCAGCAGGGTTTGAAAGCTCAGCCCATCGCTGATGCCTTCGATCAACTTCGCGATGGCGGCGGGCTGGTCGCCCGCCGGTGCGAAGGGCTGCAGCAGCTCAAAGGGCGAGCCCTCGAACGCCACCAACTCGCCTCGCAGCTCGCCAGTCAGCTCGGTGGTGTCTTCTTCCAGCGTGGTGGGTTGGATCATCTCTTCAAGCCTGTCTCGCCAAGCACGTCAACTTAGAATGCCCCGCCTTGTTGGCCACGTTGATGGCCACGGTGCGTGGGCGAAGCGACAAGCGTAGCGCAGTGCCGGCATCACCCTTCAACCACCCTCCCGCCCGCGAAAGTTCGCCATGTCCGCCTCGCTCTTTTCAGCCGTCGAACTCGCCCCGCGCGACCCCATCCTTGGGCTCACCGAACAGTTCAACGCCGACACCAACCCCGTCAAGGTCAACCTCGGCGTGGGCGTGTATTTCGATGACGAAGGCAAGTTGCCTGTGCTGGCTTGCGTAGCGGCGGCCGAGAAGCAATTGCTGGGCGCCACCCAAGCCAAGGGCTACCTACCCATCGACGGTATCGCCGCCTACGACAAGGCCGTGCAAGCCCTTGTCTTTGGCGCCGACAGCGCCCTCTTGCGCGAAGGCCGTGTGGCCACAGTGCAAGCCTTGGGCGGCACGGGCGGCCTGAAGCTGGGCGCCGACTTTCTCAAGCGCGTGCAAGCCGCCGCAAAGGTGTACATCAGCGACCCGAGCTGGGAGAACCATCGCGCGCTCTTCGCAGGAGCCGGCTTCGTGGTCGAGACCTACCCCTACTACGACGCCGCCACACGCGGCGTGCGCTTTGACGACATGCTGGCGGCGCTGAACGCGCTGCCCGCAGGAAGCATCGTGGTGCTGCACGCTTGTTGCCACAACCCGACCGGTTGTGACCTCACGCCGGCGCAGTGGGCGCGGGTGGTGGAGGCTGTGAAGACGCGTGGCCTGGTGCCGTTTCTCGACCTCGCGTACCAGGGCTTTGGCAAGGGCATCGCCGAAGACGGCGCGGCGGTGGCGCTGTTCGTTGCCGCCGGCATCAGCACCTTCATCTCGACCTCGTTCTCCAAGAGCTTTTCGCTCTATGGTGAACGCGTCGGCGCACTCAGCGTGGTGTGCGCCAGCGCCGACGAGTGCGCGCGCGTGCTGTCGCAGTTGAAGATCACGATCCGTACCAACTATTCCAGCCCGCCCACCTTTGGCGCGTTTGTCGTGGCCAACGTGCTCAACACGCCCGAGCTGCGCGCGATGTGGGAGAGCGAGTTGGCCAGCATGCGCGAGCGCATCAAAGCCGTGCGCAAGACCTTGACCGAGAGGCTTCAAGCGGCCGGCGTGCAGGGCGACCTGAGCTACATCCAGCGACAGATGGGCATGTTCAGCTACTCGGGGCTGAGCACGCCGCAGATGCAGCGCCTGCGCAGTGAATTCGGCGTCTACGGACTGGACAGCGGCCGCATCTGCGTGGCCGCCGTCAACAGCCGCAATATCGACCGGGTCGTTGGCGCACTGGCCCAGATCATGGGCTGAACCGGCACCAAATCCCAGGAAGGGCGCCTTTTCGGGCCTGTATTCAGGGCTTGGGGCCGTTGCGCAACGGGCAAGCTGGTGTCGCGGTACTATATTTGCTGCACCGCACAAATTCACGCACGGCTCACCAGAAAGAGGTCGCATGCTTTATCAGGTCTATGAAACCCAGCGCGCCATGGCGGCACCCTTCTCCGAGTTCGCCAGCGCCACGGCCAAGCTCTACAGCCACCCGCTGTCGCCCTTTGCGCAGTCGCCACTGGCGCAGCGTGTCTCGGCAGGTTTTGATCTCTTGCACCGTCTGGCCAAGGAGTACGAGAAGCCCGAGTTCGACATCCGCAGCGTGCCGCTGGGCGGTGTCGAAGTCGCCGTGCAGGAGCAGGTCGCGATCAACAAGCCGTTTTGCCGCCTGCTGCGCTTCAAGCGCTTCACCGACAACACGCAGGCGCTGGGCCTGATGAAGTCACAACCCACGGTGCTGGTGGTCGCACCCCTGTCTGGCCACCACTCCACGCTGCTGCGTGAGACGGTGAAGAGCCTGCTGCAAGACCACAAGGTCTACATCACCGATTGGACCGACGCGCGCATGGTGCCGCTGGACCAGGGCAATTTCCACCTCGACGATTACGTGGCCTACGTGCAGGAATTCATCCGCCATGCCGGGCCCGACGTGCATGTCATCTCCGTCTGCCAGCCCACCGTGCCTGTGTTGGCTGCCGTTTCGTTGATGGCCAGTGCGGGCGAGCGCACGCCGCTGACGCTAACCATGATGGGCGGCCCGATCGACGCGCGGCGCAGCCCCACGGCCGTCAACAACCTGGCCACGAACAAGAGCCACAGCTGGTTCGAGAACAACGTGATCTACCGCGTACCGGCCAACTTCCCCGGTGCCGGGCGCCGTGTCTATCCGGGCTTCTTGCAGCACACCGGGTTTGTGGCGATGAACCCCGACCGCCACCTGACATCGCATTACGACTACTTTCGCGACCTCATCCGCGGCGACGACGACAGCGCCGAATCGCACCGGCGTTTCTACGACGAGTACAACGCCGTGCTCGACATGCCCGCCGAGTACTACCTCGACACCATCAAGACCGTGTTCCAGGACTTCGCGCTGGTCAACGGCACCTGGCATGTCGGCGGCACGCTGGTGCGGCCGCAGGACATCCGCAGCAGTGCCTTGCTGACCATCGAAGGTGAGCTCGATGACATCTCGGGTGCGGGCCAAACCAAGGCCGCGCATGAGCTATGTTCGGGCGTGCCGGCCAGCCGGCGCTTCCACTTCGACGCCATTGGTGCAGGCCACTACGGCATCTTCTCGGGCCGGCGCTGGCGCGACATGGTCTATCCCGAGGTCAAGAGCTTCATTGCCAAGCACCAGAAATCGTTCAACGGCGCAGTGAGCAAGAAGGCCGCCGCTGCTGCGCCCGTCAAGCGCCGCCGATAATCCGTCGGTGCCCACCGACGCGCTGAATCCCCTTAGCCAGCCAAGCCCGACAGACCCGCCTCAGGGCTTGGCCAACGCGCTCGATGCGGCCCTGCCGCAGACGCAGTGCACACGTTGCGGCTACCCCGATTGCCGCGCCTATGCGCAGGCCATCGTCGCGCAAGAAGCCGACATCAACCGCTGCCCGCCAGGCGGCGCCGAGGGCATCGTGCGCCTGGCCGCCATCACCGGCCGCGCTGTGTTGCCGCTGGACACGACACGTGGCGTCGAGGCTCCACGCATGTTGGCCGTTATTGACGAAGCCTGGTGCATCGGCTGCACGCTGTGCATCAAGGCCTGCCCGGTCGACTGCATCGTCGGCGCGTCGAAGTTGATGCACACGGTGGTCGACGCCGACTGCACCGGCTGCGAGCTGTGCGTGCCGGCCTGCCCCGTGGATTGCATCGCCATGGTGCCCATCACCGGCACGCGCACAGGCTGGGCGGCGTGGAGTGCCACGCACGCCGAGCAGGCACGCACAAGCTACGCGTTTCATCAGATGCGCACGCAGCGCGAGCAACGCGAGAACGATGAACGCCTGGCCGCGCAAGCGCAGGCAAAGCTCGACGATCTGGCCCGGCATTCCAACCTGACCGACCCCGAGGCTCTGGCGCGCAAGCGCGCCGTCGTCGAGGCCGCCATGGCGCGCGCACGACAGCGCCGCGGTAACAGTGGAGACCCCGTGTGAACGACGCCGAGATCGAGACCTTCTTCACCACGCTGGCACGCGCCAACCCGCAGCCGCAGACCGAGCTCGAATTCACCAGCGTGTTCGAGCTCTTGATTGCCGTGCTGCTCTCAGCCCAGGCCACCGACATCAGCGTCAACAAGGCGACACGGCGGCTCTTCGCGTTGGCGCCGACACCGCAAGCCATGCTCGCACTCGGGCTGGAACGTGTCACCGAGCTGATCCGCACCATCGGCCTGTACCGCACCAAAGCGCGCCATGTCATGCAGACCTGCGAGCAGCTGGT
>JANOJR010000155.1:0-12317 GCA_031418855.1 Rubrivivax sp. | reverse complement strand
GGTCAGCAGCGGGGGTGCGGGCTCAGGCTCGGGGGTTGGCTCCAACGTGAACTCAGGCGTGAACTCAGGCGCGAACTCAGACGCGATCTCCAGCGTCGGCATGGGCTCGCTGCTGTCGGCCACCGCTGCGGCATCGAAATCGATCAACAAGTGCACCGTGGTGTCCGTCGAAGGCTCGTCCAAGGGCAGCTCGTCCAGCGCTTCGTCAAGCACCGGCAGCAGGCGTGCCATGTCGTCCAGCTCGGGCATGTCCACGAGCTCGGGCAGCTGCTCCAAGTCGAACTCCAGGGCTTCACCGACTTCGGGCGGCGCGTACTCGGCGCCCGGCATGGTCTCGTGCAAGGCCGGCAACTCGCCAGCCGTCTCGAACTCGGCCAGGTCGAGGCTGAAGTCAGGCAGCGTCGTTTGCGTATCGGGCGTAGCGGGCGTATCGGGCGCCAGGGGCGGCAGCGCGCCGCGATCAAGGCCGAAATCGAGGTCTTGGGCGCTGGGCAAGTCGGGCACGCGTGCGGCCAGTGAGTTCACCCAATGCGGCGCGCTCGGTGCTGGCGCGTCGATGTGGAAGTCGAGGTGCTCGTCACGATGCACATCGTGGTGCTCGTCAAGATGGCGGTCGCTCGGCTCGTCGTCGGCGCTCACGGCCACGGTCGTGGCGCTGCTCGTGTCGACACCAGCTTGCGCATACAGCGCCGTTAACTCGGGCAGGGCATCGTCAGCACTGACAGCGGCCTCGGTATCAACTTCAACATCGGGCGCCAATGCAGACACCACTTCAGGCACGGCTTCAGCCACCACGGCAGGTGCAGGCGTGAACTCAACCGCACCACCCCGCAGCAGCAGCGCGCGCTGCATCAGGGCGCTGGCGTCATGCGCGGCCGCCGCGCCGCTGTCGATGGCATCGACCCATTGTTCAAGTTCGCTCAGCGCGTCGGCAGTGAAGCTGTGCAGCGTGGGGTCGACACGCGGGTCTTCGGCCAGGCGCGCGTTGTAGACCTGCTCACAGGCCCACGAGGTGTCGCCGAAGTCACGCAGGCCAACCATGCGCGAGCTGCCCTTGAGCGTGTGGAAGGCGCGGCGCACCAGTGTGATGTCGCCTAAGCCTTCGGCGTTGGCCGTCAGGTTTTGCAGCGCTTGACGCGCTTGCGCGATGACCTCGCGCGCTTCTTCGATGAAGATGCCGCGCATCTCGGCGTCGTCTTCCAGGCCGGTCTGGCCCGGGGCCACCGGCTTGGCGTCGGCTCGCACTTCGGGCACAGGGGCCGAGGGCGGTGTTTCAGGAATCGGCACACTGACCGTGAGCTCGCTGACGGCTTGGGCCAGGTCGGCACGCACCGCCGCTTTGGCCTCGTGGTCGACGGCGTTGGCCAGCGCTTGCTGGGCTTGCGAAGCTACACGCGCGAGCTCGGATTCGTCGTCGGCCACCGCACGCTGCGATAGCTGCTCAAGCTGGCGCGTCAGGTCTTCGTCGCTGAGATGCGGCAGGCTCGCGGCCTGCGCCAGTACCTGCGCTTCTTGCACCAGCGCCGAGACCTCGCCAGGCTCGCCAGCGCTATCGTCAAAAGGCCGCAGCCCCAGGCTGGTGGGGCCGGGTGCGGCGACCAGGCGGCCTTCCGCAAGGTCAAAACGGAACAGCGAACGCGCCAGCAAAGGCTGTACGCTGAGCATGTCGACAAGGAAGCCCAGCGCGCCCAGGTTGTCAGCCAGGCGCTCGAAGTTACCCGTCTGCGCCACGCGCTCGAGGTCGATTTCGGTGCTCGCGAGTTCGTCCACCACGTGGCGCATGTGCGCCACCGCCAACGAGCCTTGTTCGAGGTCCAGCACCGAGAGCACACCGCGCATGACGCCGAGTTGCGCCGGCACCGGCAGCAAGAGCTCGCGCTGCCTGGGGTCGCGGAAGTACTGGTCGATCTGCTTTTCGATCTCCGTCAGCGACACGCGCAACTCGTGCACCACGCTGCCCATGGTCTGGCGGTCGCTGACGCGGCGGTAGAGCTCTTCGATCCAGGGCTGCAGCGGCTGCATCTGGCCGCCGGTGCGCGCCAGCTCCACACGCTGCGCCACCAGCTGCGTGCGCTGGGCCAGACCGGGCGCGTCGAACTCGCCCTCTTCGATGACGGCGTCGAGCCACAACACCGCCGTGGCCATCTCCATGGCCAGCGCCGTGCTCGGCGCCTCGCCCGAGGCAGCCACCTGCGCGGTGGCCGCTTGCAGCGCATGCGCCAGCACCTCGCCACTGGGCAAGAGGCGCGTCAAGGAGTC
The DNA here is from genome assembly GCA_031418855.1 of Rubrivivax sp. Classification (GTDB taxonomy): domain Bacteria; phylum Pseudomonadota; class Gammaproteobacteria; order Burkholderiales; family Burkholderiaceae_C; genus Rubrivivax. Next base: position 10,058 of record JANOJR010000155.1, on the reverse strand, counting down.
GCCCAGCAGGGCCACCGGCTCGGCCATGCCGCCCAGGCGGCGGATGTCGCCACCGGCCACCGCCGACCAGACATCCCTGGCGCCGACCACGCGTTTGCGCGCCTGCGCGATCACCGCCGGGTCAAAGCGGCCCAGTCGCGGGGTCTCGTAGTCGGTGCCGGTGGTGGTGTCGCCTAACTGCCAAGCTGTAAGCACGGCTTGCAAGCGCGGTGCAGCCAGCGGGCCGGGTTTTTTGGCGCGCGCGCAGAAGAAGAGCAGGTCGCTGGCCAGGCGCTCGGATACATCGTCGTCACTGCGCACGCTGGCCCGCAATTGCGCCAACAGCCGCGAGGCCATGCGTTTGGCGTAGACGTCGCTGTCGAGCAGGCCACTGCCTTGCGCGTCGAAGAAGGCCGCCGCCAGGCGCCACACCGTGGCCGCCAACGTGGTGCGCGCACCCGCACCGAGCTCGGCGCAGAAGTCGCTCATGCGCTGCATGGCTGCGGTGTCGGGGCGGCGCATGAGTGCCAGCACCAGCGACTCCATGCCGTCGCGCGCTCGGTCGTCTGCGGGGCGCGCGCTCACCCCGGGTTCAGCCGGCAGCTCTTGCCAGCGCCAGTTCTGGCCCCAGAGGTCGGCCGGGTGGATGCGGTCGCCGCCGGCGAGCTGCGCCACGGCGCGGTATTGCGGGAACAAGGCGACGCTGGAAATCGGCCGGCGCGCCAGGCTGCGCTGCAGGTAGTCGAGCACCGCAAACGAGGCGGCCTCGATGGCCTCGACCGCCGCCATGTCCATCAACTCGGGCTTGCCCGCCAGGCGCTGGATCGCCGTTTCGCTGCTGCGCAAGACGCGCGCCGGAATGCTCAGGCCGACGAGCTCAAGCGCGCCCACGCCTTGGTGGACCTGCACACGCGCGGCGCGCAGGATGGCGGTGTCGGCGCTGTCAACATCCGACACGCCGACAGCCTGCGCCTCTTTGAGATAGCGCCGCAGCGACTTGTGCGCCGCGTCGAGCGAGCGCTGCAGCTCGCCGGCGACCCAGGCCAGGGTGCTGAGGTCGTCGCTGCTGTGGGTCTGCGCTTGGGTTGGCGCGTGGGTTGACGCTGAAGGGGCCATCGAGTTGGTGTCCAGCACGCGATCAGGAAACCTTGAAGCGCGATACCGACGACTTCAGCTCCTCGGCGCTGCGTGAGAGCTCACGTACCATCTGCGCCGTCGAGCGCGTGCCCTGGCCGGTTTGCTCGGTCACCGCAAAGATGTGCTGGATGTTGGCGGCCAGGTTGTTGGCCGAGTCGGCTTCGCGCAGGGCCTGGTCGGAAATCGCCGCGATCAGTGTTGAGAGCTCGTGTGTCACGCGGTCGATGTCGCCCAGCGCCGACCCGGCAGCGTCGCTCAGCCTGGCGCCTTCGACGACACCCTGCGTCGAGCGCTCCATCGCCGCCACGGCGTCTTGCGTGTCGTGCTGAATCGTGCGCACGATGGCGGCGATCTGGCGCGTGGCGTCGGCCGAGCGCTCGGCCAGGCGTTGCACTTCTTCGGCCACGACCGAGAAGCCGCGACCCGCGTCACCGGCCGAGGCCGCTTGAATCGCAGCGTTGAGCGCCAGCACGTTGGTCTGCTCGGTGATGTCGGAGATCAGCTCGGTGATTTCGCCAATCTCTTGCGACGACTCGCCCAGGCGCTTGATGCGCTTGGAGGTGTCTTGAATCTGGTCGCGGATGGCATTCATGCCGCCGATGGTGTTTTGCACCGCCGTCAAGCCCGTGCCCGAGGCCGCCAGCGACTGGCGCGCCACCTGCGCCGTTTGCTGCGCCTGCGCCGACACGTCGTTGATGCGCCCGGCCATTTGCAGCACCGCCTCGCCGGTTTCGCGAATCTCACGCAGCTGCTCGGTCGACGTCGCCAGCAGCTCGGTCGAGGTTTGCTCCACCTGCTCGGTGGTGTCGGTCACGCGTGCCACCGTGCTCTGCACCACTTCCACCAGCGTGCGCAGCTCTTCCACCGTGTAGTTCACCGAGTCGGCGATGGCGCCGGTGATGTCTTCGGTGACGGTGGCTTGCTGCGTGAGGTCGCCCTCGGCCACCGATTGCAGCTCGTTCATCAAACGCAAAATCGCCGCCTGGTTGGCGTCGTTGACGCGCTTGGCTTCCTGCTCCTGGCGTTCGGCTTCGTGGCGCTGCTCGTCGGCAAGCTGCGAGCGCGCTGTCTGGCTCAGCACGAAGAGGCGCACCAGCCCGAGCACGCCTGCGGCCAGAAGCAGAAGCGACAGCACCGAGCCAAAGAGCTGCGCGCCGCTGAAGCGGCCCTCTTGCGCGAAGTTGCTCTGCAGCGCGTCGAGGCCACGGCGCGAGGGTTCGCTGTCGGCAACGATGACCGTCTGCGCTTCACGCGCCGCGACCAGGCCTTGCAAGTTGCTCAGGATCGCGCCCGCCTGCGTGCGCAACTCCTCGTACTGCTTCTTCAGTTGCGCCAGGCGCTCGCGCACCACAGGGTCGCGCGCGGCGGGCAGCTTGAGCTCAGTGCTGCCATTGATCAGGCCGTCGGTGATTTCGCGGAACGAGTTCAGATCTTTGCCCAGCAGGAACACGGCCTCGGGGCTGACGCCCTCCATGGTCTGGAATTCGTTGGCGCTCTTGCCCATGCGCTGCGTCAGCATCACGAGCTGGCCCATGACCTGCACTTCAGCAGGCGCCGCACCTTGCTGCAGCTTCAGCGACGACACCGCCTCGGCCGTTTCTTGCAAATCGCCTGACGAGCGATTGATGGCGCGCAGGGCCTGGCTCACCTGCGTCAGTGTCTTTTGCTGCGCCAGCACGGCGGCCGTGCTCTTTTCAGCGCGTTCAACCAGGGGCATCAGCTTCTCAAGATCGCCTTGCAAGTTGCCCGAGGCCGACGGCAGCTCACCACCGTCACGCAAACCACGTGCGTTGCGCGTTAGCACATCGACCGCCTCGCGCATTTCCGGGAAGGCCGCCGCGCTGCCCAAGAGCGCTTGCGACACCGACTTGGCCAACCGCTGCGACTGCGTCTGCGCCTGCGCCGTGGCGGCCACCTGCTCGCTGCTGCGGTTGCTGGAAAAGAGCGCGTAGGCACCGAGCAAAAAGAGCCCCGCCAGGCCGACACCGGCGAGCGTGAGCAAGGCGCGCTGCTGGCGCTCGATGGGCCAGGCACCAATCAAGGGCAGGCCACTGGCGCCGGCCGGCGCGGCGTCGCCATCGTCGTCGGGGCCCAGCGCCGCCAGCTCCGAGGGCTCGGCCTCGGAAATGATCGAGGCCTCACCGGCACGGCTGCGCTCGGACAACGGCTCAGCGCCAGGCGACAGCGGGGGCGACAGCGTAGGCGAGAGCGTGGACATGCCCGGCGAGAGCCGCACGGTGTGCTCCATCGTCGAGCTGGTCGGGCCCTGCTCATCCAGCGGCAAGGGCATCAGCGACTCTTGATCGCGCCCATGCGCGTTCTTGCTCTTGATCTTGTCCAGAAAGCTCATGTGATCCTCGTCTGTTCAGCCATAGCCAAGGGCTTGGGCCGCGTCATGGTCATGCGGCCATGGGTGCGACAGCCGCCACACCGATAGCCAGGAACTCGCCTTGGCGCGACAGCGCGGCGAGGTCAATCTCTTGCCAGGCGCGGCCTTGCGCGTCGCGCCAGCGCGGGCCCGCAAACGCTGGCCGGCTGGCGCCGTCGTCAGGCTCGGGCTGCATCTGGTCGACATGGCGCAGGCCCGCCAGGTGGTGCACCAGCAGCGCGCTGTGGCTGGCAAGCCCCGGGTTGAGCGCCACCAGCAGCGAGGTCTCGCGCACCGAGGGCTGCGCTTGCAGGCCCAGAAAGAGACCCAAGTCGACCACCCCATGCAGGCCGCCCCGCAAGTTGGCGACACCTGCAAACCAGGGCTGTGTGTGCGGCACCGGCATCAGGGCACTGGCCGGAAAAATCTCGCCCGCCCCGGACAGTGAGAACAGGAAGCCCTGGCCGCTGCACTCCACCGCCAGCCAGGCGGCCGTGCGGATCTCGGCCGAGCGCACCTGCTTCAGGCGCTCGGCCAGGCGGGTTTGCAGTTCTCGAAGGGCTTCGCGGTTGGCCATGGTTCAGCGTGCAGGTCGTGCAAGTCCTAGTGCGTGTCGAAGGCCTTGATCTTGGCGATCAGCTCTTCACTGTGGACGGGCTTGACGATGTAGTCACGCGCGCCCTGGCGCATGCCCCAGACCTTGTCGGTCTCCTGGTTCTTGCTCGTGCACATGATCACCGGCACGCCCGCGAAGCGTGGGTCGCGCGTGATGGCGCGCGTGAGCTGAAAGCCGTTTTGGCCCGGCATCACCACGTCCATCAGGATCAGGTCGGGCTTGTCCTCGGCCAGCCGGCGCATCGCCTCTTCGCCGTTTTCGGCCGTGCGCACGGCGTAGCCTTTGCGCCCGAGAAGCTCCGACAGATGGTGCAACTCGGTCTTGGAATCGTCGACAACCAGGATCTTGTGGATGGGCATGGGCCGTACCTCGTGATGCGCGCGCTGTGGCTGGGCGGGTGCTCTAGCGCTTGTTCAAGCCGCTGAGACTTTGCGGAAGGCCTCGACAGCCTTGAGCAGTTGCTCTTTGGTGAAGGGCTTGGTCAGGTACTCTTCCGAGCCCACCATGCGCCCACGCGCCTTGTCGAAGAGCCCATCCTTGCTGGACAGCATGATCACCGGCACGCCCGCAAAGCGCGGGTTGCGCTTGATGATGGCGCAGGTCTGGTAGCCGTCCAGCCGGGGCATCAGGATGTCGCAGAAGATGAGCTCGGGGACGTGGTCGTTGACCTTGGACAACGCATCAAACCCGTCTTCGGCCAGCACCACCTCGTGCCCGCCTTGGCGCAAGAAAATTTCCGCGCTGCGGCGGATGGTGTTGCTGTCGTCGATGACCAAAACCTTGGCCCCAAGCGGTGCGGGCGCGTCACTGGCGTCGATCAAAGTGGTGCCTCCAAGATGACCCGCGACTTGCGCGCGGGCGGGTGATGGTTCGGGTCGCGCCTCAGATCGCGGCTCAGATCTCCACCATCTCAAAATCTTCCTTGCGTGCACCGCATTCGGGGCAAGTCCAATTCATCGAGACGGCCGCCCAGAGGGTACCTGGTGCAATGCCATGTTCAGGGTCGCCGGCCGCTTCGTCATAGATCCATCCACAGATCAGACACATCCAGGTACTGGGTTCACTCACGTCGGGATTGGGGCCGTCACTACAATGGGCGCCGATTGTAGCGAGGCACTTTCGCAGAGTTACAAGGAAATGTGAGCGCCGACGCAAGCCTCACCCGGTTCACCGGTTGCACGTGGCTGCAAGCACACTCACACCATTGCCAGGACACCCCCATGAGCCCCGAGAACGCGCCGCCACCGGACACCCCCGTCGAGGCGATGGAACCCCCGGCTCCGGCCTGCGTGATGTGCTTCAACGCCAGCGACCCCACCGGCGCGGGTGGCCTGGCCGGTGACGTCGCCGCCGTGGCCGCGATGGGCGCCCACGCGCTGCCCATCGCAACCTCGATCCTGATGCGCGACACCGCCGAAATCTTTGACCACCATGACATCGACGCCGATGCCGTGGTCGAGCAATCTCGCTACCTGCTTGAAGACTTGACCATCGCCGGCTGGAAGGTTGGCTTCCTGGGCAATGCCGAGAACATCAGCGCCGTGGCCGAGGTCTTGTCCGACTACGCCGACGTGCCGCTGGTGTCGTACATGCCCAGCCTGGGCTGGCTCGAAGAAGACCAGCTACAGCCCTACCTCGACGCCTTTCGCGAGCTGATCTTGCCGGCCACCGAAGTGCTGGTGGGCAGCCACAAAACGCTCACCGACTTCCTGCTGCCCGAGTGGGACAGCGAGCGCCCGCCCTCGGCACGAGAGCTCGCGGTGGCGGCATCGGAGCACGGCACCCGCTTCGTGCTCGTCACCGGCGTCATGCTGGCGCCCAACGCCAAGAGCCCCGAGCAGTTCATCGACAACGTGCTGGCCTCGGCGCAAGGTGCCCTCACCGGCGAGAAGTTCGAGCGCTTTGACGCCGGCTTCATCGGCGCGGGTGACACCTTGTCGGCGGCACTTGCGGCACTGCTGGCTGCGGGCAGCGAGTTGCAAGCTGCCGTGGGCGAGGCGCTGTCCTTCCTCGACCAAAGCCTGGACGCCGGCTTTCGCCCGGGCATGGGCAACATCGTGCCCGACCGCTTTTTCTGGGCGCTGCCGCCCGCCGAAGAGGGCGCAGAAGGACTTGAAGGTCCGGAGATCGAGATACTCGAACCGGCCGGCAAGCCGGCGCCGCGGCGCGTGCATTGATGGCCGCCCACACCACGAACACCACCAACGCCGCCGCCTTCGAGCGTGCGCAACACGTCATTCCCGGCGGCGTGAACTCACCCGTGCGCGCTTTTCGTGCCGTAGGTGGCACGCCGCGCTTCATCACGCGTGGGCAGGGTGCTTACCTGTGGGACGTTGAGGGCCAGCGCTACATCGACTACATCGGCTCCTGGGGCCCGATGATCCTGGGCCATGGCCACCCGGCCGTGCTCGAGGCGGTGCAAAAAGCGGCGCTCGACGGCTTCAGTTTCGGCGCGCCCACCGAGCGCGAAGTCGAGCTCGCCGAAGCCATCATCGCGCTGGTGCCGAGCGTCGAGCAGATCAGGCTCGTCAGCAGCGGCACCGAAGCCGGCATGAGCGCCATACGCCTGGCGCGCGGCTTCACTGGCCGCAAACGCATCGTCAAGTTCGAAGGCTGCTACCACGGCCACGCCGACGCGCTCTTGGTCAAGGCCGGGTCAGGTTTAGCCACCTTCGGCCACCCCACCAGTGCGGGCGTGCCCGAAGAAGTGGTGCAACACACGCTGGTGCTTGAGTACAACAACGTGGCACAGCTCGAAGAAACCTTCGCCGCGCAAGGCAGCGACATCGCCTGCGTGATGATCGAGCCCATCGCCGGCAACATGAATTTCGTACGCGCGTCCACGCCCTTCATGCAGCGCTTGCGCGAGCTGTGCAGCGAGCACGGTGCGCTCTTGGTGTTCGACGAAGTGATGACGGGTTTTCGCGTCGCACTCGGCGGCGCGCAAAGCCTCTACGCGCAAGCGATCCCCGGCTTCAAGCCCGATATCAGCGTCTTCGGCAAGGTCATCGGTGGCGGCATGCCGCTGGCGGCGTTTGGCGCGTCGCGCGAGATCATGGGCCGCCTGGCGCCTCTGGGCCCGGTCTACCAGGCCGGCACCTTGAGCGGCAACCCGGTGGCCACGGCCTGTGGGCTGGCCACACTGAAGGAAATCAGCAAGCCCGGTTTCTTCGAGGCCTTGTCGGCGCGCACCCACGCGCTGGCCAGCGGCTTGAGCAGCGCCGCACGCGAGGCCGGTGTGCCTTTTGTGTCCGACAGCGAAGGCGGCATGTTCGGCTTCTTCTTCACCGACGCCCTGCCGCAAAACTACGGCGTGGTGATGGCCACCGACAAAGAGCGCTTCAACCGCTTCTTCCACGCCATGCTTGAGCAAGGTGTCTACTTGGCACCTGCCCTGTACGAAGCCGCGTTCGTGAGTGCGGCGCACACGGCCGACGACATCGCCACGACACTTCAGGCCGCGCGCCGCGCCTTCGCCGCATAGCCCGAGAGGCGCGGCCCAAAGAGATTCAAGGCCAGCCCGGCCAGCACCAGGGCTGCGGCGCCGAGCTTCCATGTCGGCAACGGCTCATCCAGCCACAGCGCCGCGCTACCGATGCCCACGACGGGAATCAGCAAGGCCAGCGGCGCGATGGTTGAAGCCGGGTAGCGCGAGAACAGCCAGCCCCACACTGCGTAGCCAAACAAGGTGTTGCCTAGCGACTGCCACAGCACAGCACCCCACACCACCATGTCGGCATCGTGCAGGCCTTTTGTTATGGCCGCAGGGCCGTCAAACAGCAGCGACATCAGTGCCAGCGGCGGCAGTGCAAAGGCACTCGACCAGACGACCAGCCCGAGCGCGTCCACACGCCCAGCGCCACGCGCCACCACGTTGCCGCAGCCCCAGGCCAAGCCGGCCGCGAGCACCAGCGCCAACCCGGTGACGCTGGTCTGCGCGTCGACATGCGCGCCGATGACTGCCAGCCCCGCCAGGGCCAAGACCAACGCGGCCCATTGGTAGGCTCGCAGGCGCTCGCCTTCGAGCCACATCACCAGGCCGATGGTGAAGAAGACCTGCATCTGCACCACCAGCGAAGTCAGGCCGGCCGAGATGTGGCCCGTCAACGCGATGTAGAGCAGGCCGAACTGGCCCACGCCGATGAGCACGCCGTAGCTCGCCAACCGGCCCCAGCTGACCTTGGGCCGCGCGATGAAGAACGCAGCGGGCAAGAAGGCGAAGGCGAAGCGCAGGAAGGCAAAGAGCACCGGCGGCAAGGTGTCCAGGCCGCGCTTCATGACGACGAAATTGCTGCCCCACACCAGCACCACGGCAAGGGCCAGGAGGAAGTGCCGAAGCGGTAAGGTGGTCGTCAAGGGGCGGCGCGGGGCACAGAGAAGGGCCGCATTGTCGGTGGGCGTGGCGCCCACCTCGTTCGCATCAGCTCATCGCTTCATCAGCATGCCCAGCAAGTCGCCCATGTTGCCCAGCCCGCCCGCTGGCGCCTGGCCTTGCGGCGTGAGCTGGTCGACGATCTGCGGCAGGATTTGCGAGAGCTGCCCGGCAGCGTCGCCCTGCGACACGCCGAGCTGCCGGGCGATGTTGGCGATGGTGTCGCTGCCCAGCACCTGGCTGAGCTGGTCGCCCGAGACCGGCATGTTCTGGCCTGAGGAGATCCACTAGCCGATGACGTCGCCCATGCCGCTCTTGTTGAACTGCGCGACCAAGCTACCCAGGCCACCACCGCCCGAGTCGTTGCCAAGCATGCCGACCACGACATTGATGAGCTGGCCTTGCGTGCCGCCGCCGGCCCCCGCACCGCCGCCGCCTTGGCCCAGGGCACCGATCACGGCATCAAGTAAACCCATCGCAGACCTCTCTATGTTGTCGTGAAGAAAGCGCGCATTCTGCGGCGCGCCAGGGCCCGCCACAAGCGCGCTTACGTTGCGCTTGCGTTGCCCGGCATCGCTATGCGGGAATGCCCAACCAAGCCAGCAAGGCCAGCGGTGCGGTCTCGGCGCGCAGCACGCGTGGGCCCAGCGTGACGGGGCGCCAGTCGTTGGCCAGCGCGAGCTCTTCTTCGGCCTCGGTCAAGCCGCCCTCGGGGCCGCTGAGCAAGACCAGCGGTTGTGCCAGCGACGGGCGCGGCGGTGGCGCCGAGCCAGCGCGCAGGCTGAGCAAGTAGCGCGTGGCTGGAGACGGTGCGCCAGCGTGCACATAGCTGGCCAGCTCACGCACCGGCTCGATAGCCGGCACGCGCGTGCGCCCGCATTGCTCGGCGGCGGCCGCAGCCACGGCCTGCCAATGCTCGCGTTTCTTTTCGGCGCGCTCGCCTTGCACACGCAGCAACGAGCGTTCGCACAACAAAGGCTGGATGCGCGCCACGCCCAGCTCGGTGGCCTTTTCCACCAGCCAGTCCATGCGCTCGCCGGCGGGCATGCCCACGGCCAGCGTCACCTTGGTAGCCAACTCAACATCCACGTCGACGACGTGCAGCAAGCGCACCGTGACCGCGCTGCGTGTCATGGAGGTGACCTCGGCGGCCCATTCGCCGCCGCTGCCGTCAAAGAGGCGCAGCGGATCGCCGGGCTGCACGCGGCGCACCTGCGCGTGGCGCGCCGCGCCGGCGCCCAGCGCGAACTCGCTGCCGGGCAGCAAGGGGCCGTCGACGAAGAGGCGCAGCGTCATGGCCGGGCTGATCAGGTCGCCATCAAGTCCAGCGTCTCGGGGTGGCGCTTCATGTACAGCGCGACGTAGCTGCACAAGGGCTGGGCCTTGTAGCCTTGCGCGCGGCACCAGGCCAGCGCGGCGGCGACCAGCGCGCCGGCAATGCCCTGGCCTTCGAGCGCCGCGGGCACTTCGGTGTGCGTGAAGGCCACCACGCCGTCGCGCAAGCGGTACTCGCACAACGCCAAGTGGCCTTGTACCAGGGCCTCGAAACGTGACGCGGCGGGGTTGTGGGTGATGGTGATGGGGGT
>JANOJR010000154.1:0-6113 GCA_031418855.1 Rubrivivax sp. | reverse complement strand
GTCAGGTAGACCATGGGATGCTGGCGGAACAGCGCCGGCCCGAAGAAGGGGATGTCGGCCAGGCCGGGGATCTGGAAGTTGAGCCGGTCGCCGATCTTCTCTTGGGTGTATTTGATGCCGACAAAGGCCGAGAAGCCGGCGCCGAAAAGCGCGAGCGCGAGGCCGGTCGCGTACTGGTTGGTATTGAGCCAGATCACGAGCACGCCGAACGCGCCCGCCATCAGCGCACCAGCGGCAGCCCCGGCGATGAAGGCCAGCGTGTCGCTGCCGGTGGTCACAGCCGTGGCAAAACCGGCGATCGCCGCCACCAGCAGCATGCCCTCGGCGCCGAGGTTGACGACGCCCGCACGTTCGTTGATGAGCAGCCCCAGGCCGGCGATGGCCAGCACCGTGCCGGCGTTGAGCGTGGCGGCGATGAGCAGGGCGAAGGATTCCATCAGGTGCTGCCTTCTTTGCTCCCTCCCCCCGGCGGGGGGAGGGTTGGGGTGGGGGTCGAGTGCGTCGGCGCCACAAAGCCGGCGGGTGCGGCAGCCTTCAACCCCCTCCCCAGCCCTCCCCCTTGCAGGGGGAGGGAGCGAAGGCGGATGCGGTAGTGAATCAAGGTGTCGCATGCCAACAAGGTGAACAGCAGCAGCCCCTGAAACACGCCCGTCAGCGACTTCGGCAGCCCCATGCGCGACTGCGCCAATTCACCGCCGATGTAGAACATGCTCATCAGAATCGCCGAGAAGACGATGCCCACCGGATGCAGCCGCCCGACGAAGGCCACGATGATCGCCGCGAAGCCGTAACCTGCGGGTACATAGGGCGTTAGCTGGCCCAACGGCCCAGCCGCTTCAAGCCCGCCGGCCAGCCCGGCCATGCCGCCCGAAAGCAAGAGCGCCGTCCACAGCGCTCCTCGTGACGAGAAGCCGGCGTAGCGCGCCGCCAGGGGCGCCAGGCCACCGACCTGCAAGGCAAAACCGCGGTAGATGCGAAAGAGGAAGACCCACAGCGCGCCCACCGCGAAGAGCGCGATGAAGACGCCAATGTTGGCGCGCAGGTTGCTCACCAGGCGCGGCACTTTCGTCTCGGCCAGGAAGGTGATGCTCTGCGGAAAGTTGTAGCCCTTGGGGTCTTTCAGGGGGCCGTAGACGAGGTAGCTCAAGAGCAGCGTGGCGACATACACCAGCATCAGGCTGACCAGAATTTCGTTGGCGTTGAAGCGGTCGCGCAGCAGCGCCACGATGCCCGCCCAGACCATGCCGCCCAGCGCCCCGGCCAACAGGATGGGCAGCACGATGCCACGGCCCAGCCACGCGGTGTCGGGCCCGGCCTGCATCGCCACCCAGCCTGCCGCCAGCGCGCCGACGACGAACTGCCCCTCGGCGCCGATGTTCCAGACGTTGGCGCGAAAGCACACTGCCAGCCCGAGCGCGATAAGGATCAGCGGTGTCGCTTTGATCGACAACTCCGACAGCGCGTACAGGCCATTCAGCGGCTCGACGAAAAACATCGCCAAGCCACGCGCGGGGTCTTTGCCGAGTGCTGCGAAAAGGCCAATACCGATGAGCACGGTGAGCGCCAGCGCCATCAAAGGCGAGGCCATCGAAAGCAGCTTCGAAGGCTGCGGCCGGGCTTCAAGCTTGAGCATCGGCGGCCTCCTGGGTGTCAACCGTGAACAGGCCGCTCATCCATTCGCCGATGCGCTCGACCGTCGCGTCGGCGGTGGCGATGGACGGCGAAAGCCGCCCCTGCGCGATGACCATCAGCCGGTCGCTGATCTCAAAGAGCTCCTCAAGCTCTTCGCTCACCACCAAGAGCGCGCAGCCGGCGTCGCGCAGCTTCAGCAGCTCGGCGCGGATGAGTGCTGCCGCACCGACGTCGACACCCCAGGTCGGTTGGCTAACGATCAAGAGTTGCGGCGCCGCGTCGATCTCGCGCCCGACGATGTACTTCTGCAAATTGCCGCCCGACAAGCTCTTTGCCGCCGCACCACTGCCACCGGCCTTGACCTGAAAGCGGTTGATGATGTGTTCGGTGAGCCGGCGCAAATCGTTGCTGCGTATCCAGCCACTGCGCGACACCGGCGACAGGCGTGTCAGCAGCGTGTTCTGCGCCAAGCTCAGCGTGGGCACCGCGCCGCGGCCCAGGCGCTCTTCGGGCACGAAGTGCAAGCCGGCGTCGCGCCGCTTGCGTGGTGGCAGGCCCGCGATGTCGCGGCCGAAGAGCGTGATCGAGCCCGGCGTGGCGCGCGTGTCTTCGCCCGAAAGCGCGCGCAGCAGTTCTTGCTGGCCGTTGCCTGAGACACCGGCCACGCCCAGGATTTCACCGGCACGTACATCGAAGCTCATGCTGCTGAGATGGGTACCGAAAGGGTCGAGCTTGGGCAGGCTCAGCTCTTTGACCGCCAGCACCACGGCGCCCGGCGCGTGCGCCTCGTGTTTCAGCGCTGGCGGCTCGGCGCCGATCATCAGGCGCGACAGGCTGGCGTTGCTCTCCAGCGTGGGGTCGACCTCGCCGGTGACCTTGCCGCCGCGCAGCACGGTGCAGTGCTGGCACAGCGCGCGGATCTCGTCGAGCTTGTGGCTGATGTAGAGGATGCTGCAACCACGCGCGCTGAGCTGGCGCAGGGTGACGAAGAGTTTGTCCACCGCTTGCGGCGTGAGCACCGAGGTCGGCTCGTCCAGGATCAGCAGCTGCGGCTCGGTCAACAAGGCGCGCACGATCTCGACGCGCTGGCGCTCGCCCACCGACAGCGTGTGCACCGGGCGCGCGGCGTCGATGTCCAGGCCGTAGGTGCTGGCCACCTCGCCGATGCGCCGCGACACGTCAGCCAGGCTCATGCTTTTGTCCAGGCCGAGCCAGACGTTTTCGGCCGCAGTGAGCGTGTCAAACAGCGAGAAGTGCTGGTAGACCATGCTGATGCCGAGCGCGCGCGCCTGCGCCGGGCTCTTGATGACCACGGCTTGGCCGTTCCATTGCATGGCGCCTTCGTCGGGCTGCACGGCGCCGTAGATGATCTTCATCAGCGTGCTCTTGCCCGCGCCGTTTTCGCCCAGCACGGCGTGGATCTCGCCGGGCTTGACGCGCAAGTTCACGCGGTCGTTGGCGCGCACCGCCGGGTACTGTTTGCTGATGCCTGTGAGTTCAAGTCGCAAGTTAGTCATGGTGCTTCCTCAAAGCATGCGCCGGCCGGCGACCCAGGTGCCACGCAGGTGGCGCTCGTCGGCCAGCATCATCCAGGCGAAGACCTTTTCGTGCAGGTCGCGCGCGGCGGCCTGGCGTGCGCTGTCAACGGTGTTAGCCGACCAGTCCCACAGGCAGAGGTCGGCCATGCAGCCTACGTCCAGGCTGCCGAGTTCGTGGTCAAGCTGCAAGGCTTTCGCGGCACCGCGCGTGGCGGCGTGCAAGGCGCTCCAGGCCGTGAGGCGCTGGCCCCGCATGGCCTGCACCTTGTAGCCGTCGGCCAGCGTGCGCTGCATGGACAGGCTGGTGCCGCCGCCTACGTCGCTGGCCACACTCACGGCCACGCCGGCCTGGCGCAGGGCGCTCCAGTCGAGCAGGCCACTGCCCAGGAAGAGGTTGGAGCTGGGGCAGAACGCGATCTGTGCGCCACGCTCTTGCAACACCGCGCGGTCGCGCTCGTCGAGCCAGATGCCGTGCGCCAGCACCGAGCGCGCGTGCACCAACCCTGCAGCTACATAGACATCCAGGTAGCTGCGCGCGTGCGGGAATAGTTCGCCGACCCAGCGCACTTCGTCCTGGTTTTCGGCGACGTGGGTTTGCATGTAGAGCGTGTCGTCGGCGCGGCATAACTCGCCGGCCATGGCCAGCTGCGCTGGCGTGCTGGTGGGGGCGAAGCGAACGGTCACGGCGTAGGCGTTGCGGCCCTGGCCGTGCCAGCGCTGGATGAGGTCAATGCAGTCGCGCTCGGCTTGATGCACGTCGTCACGCAAACCATCAGGCGCGTGGCGGTCCATCAAGACCTTGCCGCTGATGAGGCGCATGCCGCGCTTGCTGGCCGCCGCAAAGAGCGCGTCGACGGAGGTCTTGTGCACGGTGGGGAAGACCACCGCCGCCGTCGTGCCGTGGGCCAGCAGCGCGTCAAGGAAATGCGCGGCGCTGGCGGCCGCCACGGCCGGGTCGGCCAGCGCGAGCTCGGCCGGGAAGGTGTAGCGCGAGAGCCAATCGAGCAGCGCCGTGCCATAGCTGGCCATCACGCCGACCTGCGCGCTGTGCACGTGGGTGTCTATGAAGCCGGGCATCAGCAGGCGGCCGCGCTGGTCGTCGCGCTCCCACTCGGGGCCGGGGTCTTCGTGGCCTGGCAGCACACCGGCGATACGGCCGTCGTCACTGGCGAGCAGCCAATGGTCGGCGCGCCAGCGCACGCCGTGCAGGCCGGCGTCGCCCCAGGTGGGCGTGTCGTCAAAGTCGAGCAGGTCGGCGCGCAGGGCGATCACGGGGGTGGGCGTGCAGTGTGTAGGCGCTAAGGTGCCAGGGCATCGTAACCACGTGCGCGCCGTATCTGCTAAGTTCCGGGTAAGTCCCGAGCTTGGCCACCGCGCCCCTTGTCTACCACCATGCCCACACGCCCGATCCGCTTTTTCCACCGTGGTGCGGTGGTCGAAATCAACGACGCCGCACCGACGCGCACGGTGCTCGAATGGCTGCGTGAAGACGCGCACTGCACCGGCACCAAAGAAGGCTGCGCCGAGGGCGACTGCGGCGCGTGCACCGTCGTCATCGGGCGGCTTGGTGACGCAGGCGGCTTGCAATTGCAGCCGGTCAACGCCTGCATCCAGTTCTTGCCCACGCTCGACGGCAAGGCGCTCTTCACGGTGGAAGACCTGCGCGCGGCAGATGACACGCTGCACCCGGTGCAGCAGGCGATGGTGGCGTGCCACGGCTCGCAATGCGGCTTTTGTACGCCCGGTTTTGTGATGTCGCTGTGGGCCAATAGCGAGCGCCATGTGCAGGCCGGCACGCGCGCCACGCGGCAAGAATTGGCCGACGATTTGTCGGGCAACCTGTGCCGTTGCACCGGCTACCGGCCCATCCTCGACGCCGGTGAGATGGCCTTCGACCTGCCCGCCGCACCGCTGCACCGCGCGCCTGTGGTGGCGGCCTTGCGCAGCTTGCAAGCCGAACCTGCGCTGGCGTATGGCGACGGCTACTTCGCGCCGCGCACGCTGCAGGATTTCGCCGCGTTGCGCCTGGCGCACCCCGACGCCCATGTGCTCGCCGGCAGCACCGACATGGGCCTGTGGGTCACCAAGCAGTTCCGTGCGCTGCCCAAGCTCATCGCCATCGGCGAGGTTGCCGAGCTGCGCTGGATTGAAGAGCGGCGCATCGACGAGAAGAACAGCGTGCTGCACATCGGCGCGGCCGCCTCGCTCGAAGACGCCTGGCGCGCATTGGCGGCGCGCTGGCCGCACCTGCGCGAGCTGTGGCTGCGCTTCGCGTCGCTGCCCATCCGTGAGGCCGGCACCATGGGCGGCAACGTCGCCAACGGCTCGCCCATTGGCGACTCGGCGCCCGCCCTGATCGCCCTGGACGCGCGCATCGTGCTGCGCCGTGGCGAGGCTGTGCGCGTGATGCCGCTGCAAGATTTCTACGTCGGCTACATGAAAAACCAGCTTGAAGCGGGCGAGTTTGTGCAGGCGCTGGAAGTGCCGTTATCGGCTGCTAACGTTCAAGTGCGTGGCTACAAGATTTCCAAGCGCTTTGACTGCGACATTTCGGCGGTGTGCGCGGTATTCGCACTGGCGCTAGATGGGGAACGCGTCAGCCACGTGCGATTGGCTTTCGGCGGCATGGCGGCGGTCGTCAAACGCGCCGCTGCTGCCGAGGCCGCGATGCTCGGCCAGCCGTGGAACGAGGCGACGCTGCAAGCGGCGATGACCGCACTGGCCAGCGACTTCCAACCCTTGAGCGACATGCGTGCCAGTGCTGGGTACCGCATGCAGGTCTCGCAAAACCTGCTGCGCCGCTTTTGGCTTGAGACGCGGCCGCATGACGCGCTGCCCGCCAGCGCAGCAAGCGTCTGGCACCGCGAGGGCGTGGCATGAATAAACCGCACGAGCTGCCCGACACCACACGCTCGCCGCTGGGCGCGGCACTTCCCCACGAGT
>JANOJR010000153.1:0-5357 GCA_031418855.1 Rubrivivax sp. | reverse complement strand
CCACATGTCGCCCATCGGGGCGTAGATGAAGATCGGAATCGTGAAGACCAGGCAGATCCAGAAACGGTTGCGCATGTCGCGCACCATCGCGCCCATGTCACCGCCGCTGTGGCCCATCTCGTGCGCCATGTCGGCGGACATGGCGGGGGCTGCACCGGCGGCCGGCTTACTGCCGGTGTGGGTATGGCCGGTATGGCCGGCGTGCGCGTCTGTGGGCGTGTCTGCGGCGGACGGGGCCGTGGAAGACTTCGACGCGTCGGCCGCGGGCGCCGCTGGCGCCGCGTCGGGTTCGCCCTTGTCCTTGTCGTCACCGCCCAAAGTCTCTCGCACCCAGGCGGTCGCTTTCTCGACCAGGCCTGGCTCCTGAGCGTCTGGTTCCGCACTGGCTGGTGGATCTGTCGTTACAGCTTCGGAGGCGGGAGCTTCAGCCGCCACCGGCGCTGCGGGTACAGCAGGGACGGGTGCGTCTTGCGGCGCCTTTTGCGGCACCTCTTGCGACGGTGCTGGCGCGCCCGCCTCTTTCGCGGGCTTCGGGGTGTCCTCGTGTGCTGCCGATTCGTAGCCGCGCTGCCGAACGTCCGACTTGATGTCGGCAACGTGGAGACGCGTTTCGTCGTAGCGTACCGTCGCGCTGCCCGCGGCGTGATTGACGGTCACGCTTTCGACACCCGGCACTTCGCCGATTCGCTTTTCGACCCCGGGCACGCTCAACACCGAGAGCATGTCGTGCACATCAATCACGCTCGTTTTCATCGCGTCTCCAACGGGTAGTCCTTCAAGGCGGCGCCTGCGCAAGGCGCCTGGGGCTTCAACTGCTGGCCGGCATGCCCGGCATGCCCGGCATGCCCTTCATTCCGTCCTTGTCTGGCGGACTGGCGTCCGCGCTGGCCGCTGCTGGCGGCGCCTTCACAGCAACGGGCTTGAGGTCTGCGGAGGGCTCGTCTGATTTTCCCGATGCTTTCGAGTCCTCGCCCCCGTCGTCTGCTACATCGTCCTTGGACCCGCTCTGACGAACACTCGATCGGATGTCGGCCAGGCTGAGCCGGGTTTCGTCGAAGCGCACCGTGGCACTGCCGGCTGCGAAATCCACCGTGACGCTTTCAACACCGGGCACTTCACCGATGCGCTCTTCAACCCCGGATACGCTCAGCACCGACAGCATGTCGTGCACCTTCATCACACTGGTTTTCATCGCAACTCCTTGGGTCAACGGATGTCTTCGGGATGCTTGTGTTTGACGGGCTCTTCCTCGTCCTCGGGCCGTTCCTGATCTGCCATTTCACAGACGGCCGCCACGGTGGGTGCGCCGTCGCACCAGCGCCAGCCCACGGGCAGGAACGATTCGGTCCGCCGGGCGATTTCTTCCAGTCGCTCGAATGACACGGCCCGACCCGACTCCAGCTGTGTCACGTCGTCGGGCAGCGGCTGAAACTCACCCGTGCGGTCGCCGTGTCGGTGCGGCATGAAAATGCCGAGCTGAAACGCCGACAGCCGGCGCAGCATGTCCTGCACCTCCGGCAAATGCATCGCCTCCTGGGCGGTCGTGAGCGCGGGTGGTAGCCCGCGTGTGCTGGGTCTCGAAACATTGGCGACGGTCATGCTGTTCTCCTGCTTGTCGATGACGACCTATTGACCCGATTTGGCAGTGGCTGGGTCGGTTGCCACGTCGTCTTGAAGCCATCCCCCGGTGAACCCGGCTCGCCGCAGCCCGGCAGCAATGGGTGGGCAGGCCCGCATCAATTGCCACAGCAGGCCCGAGCGATGGTTCTCGATCATCAGAATGATCGGCCCCTGGTTGAGCCCGAAATGCCACGGTGACACCCACCAGCCATACGGATTGCCCGGCTCGCCCGGGTGCGAAGGATTGAAGGACGCCTTGAATCCGTAGGAATTGAACTCGGTCAACTTGGCCTGGTAGATGCAGTAGTCCAAGGTCGGCACCACGATCTCTGGCGCAAAGGGCAGCGACGCTGCCACGGCCCATGGCGCGAGGGTTCCGTCGTCAGGCCCATAGGGCACACCGCGCGCCACGTAGTCGAACAACTCGCGTTCGGTGCCGTTGACGTTGATGCGTCCGGGCCCCGGGCCGTCGCTGGCGGTGATGCCCCAGCAATGGCTTGCGTAGCTCTTGAAGCCTAGCGGGTTGGCGATGGCATAGCGTTGTTGCGCCAGCGTCGCGCGACGGCTGTTCTCGAAGTAGTCGATACCCTTGCCGCGCATGAAGGCGTCCTGGATGCCGCGAAAGTCGATCCACACGTGCGACAGCTGATGGGTGAAGAGCGATCCGGCATACAGGTAGTCCTGCCCATAACAATGTTCCCAGCGGTACGTGGAAGCCCAGGCTGCATAGCTTTGCGCGGGCAGCGGCCACGTCGGCGAACCCAGGCCCAGCACATACAGCAGCAGCGCTTCGTCGTAGCCTTCCCAGCGGTAGCGCAGGAAGCCGCTTTCGGGCGTCCAGCCGTGGGTAACGGTGCTGCCCCCGTCTTGAGCCCATGGCCAATTGGCACGGCGGTACAGCGCGTCGGCCAGGGTGCGCAGTTCCTCTTCGTCGGCACTGTCGGCGTCGAAGTACATCGCCGCCGCGAGCGCGCCTGCCAGCAGGAAGGTGGAGTCGACGGTGGACAGCTCGCACTGCCAGGCGCGGCGCCCGCTGCGGATGTCGAGAAAGTGGTAGTAGAAGCCTTGGTATCCGGTGGCGTCGGCCTCTGGGCCGTGCGGGCTGCGCCAGAAGAATCGCAGCGTCGTCAGCGTGCGTTCGACCGCTGCGCTGCGCGACATGAAGCCGCGTTCGACAGCGACGGGGTAGCAGGCCAGTGCCAGGCCGGTGGCGGCAATGCTGGCCGGCCAGTCCGGCGCGTTCTTGTCGAGCACCAGGCCGTTGGCGGGATTCGTTTCATGCAGGAAGTAGCCGAACGTCTCGCGCTGCAGATCCTCCAGCCCGGCGCCGACGCCGGCGGGCATCCATGTCGACACGGGGTGCGTGGTGGTTGGTGCGTCCATGCGATTGCAGTCCAGACGGGGGCGTGAGCGGTGACGCTGATTCGCGCATCGCCTTGGGCCTTGTGG
Organism: Rubrivivax sp.; assembly: GCA_031418855.1. Lineage (GTDB taxonomy): Bacteria > Pseudomonadota > Gammaproteobacteria > Burkholderiales > Burkholderiaceae_C > Rubrivivax. The sequence goes on along the minus strand of JANOJR010000153.1, from coordinate 2,288 downwards.
TTTGCGTTCCTCGCCAGTTTCACGGTAGGTGCCTAGCAGTGCGCCGTCTGTGCGACAGCGAACGCTGCGACCCGGATGTCTCCAGGCATGGCAAGCCGCTGGGTGCGCTGACGCACAGACGATTGCGGTCGGTCGCGCGCACCGTGCACGTTGGGCGTCACCACGGCGCGATGGTCTTTGGAAAGGTGCGCCGCATGAACGCTTTCGTCAGTTGGCGGCGCACTGCGTGGGCGGGCCTGTGACAGCGCTGCACGACACCGTGTTCTTGCTCGACGTGGACAACACGCTGCTCGACAACGATCGCGTGATCGCCGATCTGCGCGCCCACATCGAGCACGAGTTCGGCGCCACCATGGCCAGCCGCTATTGGCGGCACTTCGAGGCGCTGCGCAACGAACTCGGTTATGCCGACTACCTGGGCGCACTGCAGCGCTGGCGCGTCGATGCCGAGCCGCTGCCGGGCGACGAGACGCGCTTGCTGCGGATGTCGGGATTTCTCATCGACTACCCGTTCGCCGAGCGCCTGTACACCGACGCGTTGGCTGTCGTCCGGCGCCTGGGCGAGTTCGGGCCGACGGTGATCCTGACCGACGGCGATGTCGTGTTCCAGCCGCGCAAGGTCCAGCGCTCCGGCCTGTGGGATGCCGTGGCCGGGCGGGTGCTGATCTATGTCCACAAGGAGCGCATGCTGGAGGCGATGCAGCGCCACTATCCCGCCCGCCACTACGTCATGGTGGACGACAAACTGCGCATCCTGGCGGCCATGAAGGGCGTCATGCAAGCACGCCTGACCACGGTGTTCCCGCGCCAGGGGCACTACGCGCTGGACCCGGCCGCGACAGTCGCCTACCCGGCGGCCGACATCGCCATCGAGCGCATCGGCGATTTGCTCGCCACCGACATGCGCGAGTTGCTGGGGCCCAAAGAACCCGCCCGGACACCACAGGGGCCACAGGAAACGCCATGAACGCCAACACCCTGAAGCTGCACGACCTGGGCCAGCGCCTGTGGCTCGACAACATCACGCGTGAGCTGCTGGCCAGCGGCACGCTGGCGCGCTACATCACCGAGCTGTCGGTGACCGGGTTGACGTCCAACCCGACGATCTTCGAACATGCCATCGGCGGCGGCGGCAGCTACGACGATGCCATCCGCGAGCTGGCTGCACTCGGCTTGTCGGACGAGGGCATCTTCTTCGAACTGGCGTTGCAGGACTTGAGACAGGCTGCCGACCTGTTCCGCCCCGCCTTCGATGCCAGTGACGGCGTCGATGGCTGGGTGTCGCTCGAAGTCTCGCCGCTGCTGGCGGGCAAGACCGCCGGCACCATCCGCGCCGCCGCACAGTTGCACGCGCGTGCCGCGCGGCCCAACCTGTTCATCAAGATTCCCGGCACCCTGCAAGGCGTGCCGGCGATCGAGCAGGCCATCTTCGACGGCGTGCCGATCAACGTGACGCTGCTGTTCTCGCGCGAGCATTACCTGGCAGCGGCCGAGGCGTACCTGCGCGGCATCGAGCGCCGCATCGAAGCAGGATTGACGCCGCGCGTTCAATCGGTGGCCTCGATCTTCGTCAGCCGCTGGGATGCGGCCGTCAAGCAGGAGATTTCACTGTCGCTGCACAACCGTCTGGGCATTGCCATGGCGATGCGCTGCTATAAGGCCCAGCGCGATCTGCTCACCTCCGGGCGTTGGCTCAAGCTGGCGGCAGCCGGCGCACGACCGCAGCGGCTGTTGTGGGCCAGCACCGCCACCAAGGACCTGGCGGCACGAGACACCCTGTACATCGAAGCGCTGGCAGCGCCCGACACGATCAACACCATCCCCGAGAAGACCTTGCTGGCCTTTGCCGATCACGGCCAAACCGGCGCCCTGCTGCCAGCGGATGGTGGGTTCGCCGAGGCGGTGCTTGAGGAATTCAGGCGCGAGGGTGTCGATGACGAAGCGCTCGCCGCCCAGCTGCAGCGCGACGGTGTGGCGGCGTTTGCCAAGTCGTGGAGCGGCTTGCTGGCGCGTATCGGGGAGAAGCGGGCCGTCGCAGCAGCGGATGGCGAAGGCAACAAGATGGCGGCAACGGCAACGGGGGCGGCGCAATGAACCCGGGCTACGACAAGGCGCTGTATCTGCTGCCTTTCGACCACCGGCAGTCGTACGTGAAGAACCTGTTTGGCCTGACGCCGCCGTCGTCGGCGCCGCAAATCGAGCAGATCAAAGACAGCAAGCAGCTCATCTATGAAGGCTTCGTTGAAGCCATCGCGAACGGCCTGCCGCGCGACGCGGCCGGCATCCTG
>JANOJR010000152.1:0-6638 GCA_031418855.1 Rubrivivax sp. | reverse complement strand
GGCGCCACACGGTGGTTGAAGCGCCAGATGCGCGCGGCGCCAAAGTCGCTCTCGCCCACCAGCTGGTGCTTGACGCCGGCATAACGTTCGCTGTAAGCGTGGGCACCATCGAAGCCATTCTCTTCATTGCCAAAGAGCACGACGCGGATGGTGCGCCTGGGACGCAACCCGGCGCGCTGGATCAAGGCGGCCGCTGCGGTGACGATGGCCACGCCGGCACCGTCGTCCAGCGCGCCTTGGCCCACGTCCCAGGAGTCGAGGTGCGCGCCGATGAGCACCACTTCGTCGGGCAACTCGCTGCCCTTGATCTCGGCGATGAGGTTGTGGGTGATGGCCTCAACACCTTCGCGTGCGTCGAGCGTGAAGTGCATTCGCAGCGGCGTGGCGCGGCTGGCCAGGCGGGCGATGAGATCGGCGTCGGGCACCGACACCGCAAACGCCGGCAGGCGCGGCTGCTGGATGTCGTAGCTCATCGCACCGGTGTGCGCGATGCGGTTGCTGCTGGTGCCCACCGAGCGGATGGCCAGCGCCAACGCGCCGCGTTTGGCGGCTTCGCTGGCACCCGTGATGCGCATCATCACGGCGCGGCCGTAGCCGCTGCCGTCGCGCGTGCGCTCGGTGCTTTGGTCGATGAAGACGATGCGGCCGCGCGCGCGCTCGCTGGTGTCGGCGCTCAGCGTTTTGAGGTCGGGGTAGTAGGCCAGCTCGGCCTCGATGCCACCGGGTGGCGCGGCCACCGAGTTGCCCAGCGCGGCCATCACCAAAGGCTGCGCATAAGGCGCCGTCAAACGCGCAACTGCGGCGCCGCGCTGCCACACGCGCACGTTCATCGGCTCGGCGCGTGCGGCTTCGAGCTTGAGCCGCGTGAATGCTGAGAGCGCCCAGGCAGCCGCGCGGCGGTCGCCTTCAGAACCCGCCGGGCGCGCACCGACTTCGGTGGTTAGCGATTCGACCAAGGCCCAAGCTTCGCCGTCGGCCAGGGCCAGCTCGCGCAAGCGTTCGGCGTGGGCCAGGTCGGCGGCAGTGAAGGCTGGCGATTGCGTTTGCGATTGCGTTTGCGATTGCGTTTGCGCCTGCGCCCACAGTGGCGCGGGCAGCGCGCTCAGTGCAGAGGCAGCGCCAAGCAGGTGGCGTCGTTGCATCACCATCGACCCCGGCTTATTTAGCCGTCGGCATGGCGAACTCGGCGCCCTTGGCGATGCTGTCGCTCCAGCGCTGCATCACGCTTTTTTGCTTGGTGTAGAAGCGCACGCCTTCTTCGCCGTAGGCGTGCATGTCGCCGAACATGCTTTTCTTCCAGCCGCCAAAACCATGCCAGGCCATGGGCACGGGGATCGGCACGTTGATGCCGACCATGCCGACCTGCACGCGCCGCGCGAATTCACGCGCCACGCCGCCGTCGCTGGTGAAACAGGCCACGCCGTTGCCGAACTCGTGCGCGTTGACGAGCGTGAGCGCCGCGCCAAAGTCAGCCACGCGCATGCACGCCAGCACGGGGCCGAAGATCTCTTCTTTGTAGATGCGCATGGCGGGCGTGACGTGGTCGAAGAGCGTGCCGCCGGTGAAGAAGCCTGCCTCGTGGCCGGCGACGGTGTGGCCACGGCCGTCGATCACCAGCGTGGCACCTTCTTCGACGCCCACGCCGATCATCGTCTCGATGCGGTCGCGGGCTTCGCGCGTGACGATGGGGCCCATTTCGGCCGCCGGGTCCATGCCGTTGTTGATCTTCAGCGCCTTGGCACGCGCGGCCAGCAGCGGCACGATCTTGTCGGCCACGTCACCCACCAACACCGCCACGCTGATGGCCATACAGCGCTCGCCGGCCGAGCCGTAGGCGCTGCCGATGAGGGCGTCGACGGCCTGCTCAATGTCGGCGTCGGGCATCACGACCATGTGGTTCTTCGCGCCGCCCAGGGCCTGCGCGCGCTTGCCGTTCTTGGCCGCTGTTTCGTAGATGTACTGCGCAATCGGCGTCGAGCCCACAAACGACATGGCGCGCACGTCGGAGTGGTGCAAGAGTGCGTCGACCGCCACCTTGTCGCCCTGGATCACACTGAATACGCCGTCGGGCAAGCCGGCTTCTTTGAGCAGCTCGGCCATCAGGAGCGCCGGCGAAGGGTCGCGCTCGCTGGGCTTCAAGATGAAGGCGTTGCCGCAGGCCAGCGCCACCGGGAACATCCAGCACGGCACCATGCACGGGAAGTTGAAGGGCGTGATGCCGGCCACCACGCCGAGCGGCTGGCGCAGCGTCCAGTTGTCGATGCCGGTGGAGACCTGGTCGGTGTAGTCGCCCTTCAGCAGCTGCGGGATGCCGCAAGTGAACTCGACGATGTCGATGCCGCGCATGACCTCGCCTTGCGCGTCGCTGAAGACCTTGCCGTGCTCGGCCGTGATCATCGCGGCGAGCCTATCGCGGTGCTGGTTCATCAAGGCCAGGAACTGGTTCATGACACGCGCGCGGCGGATCGGCGGTGTGTCGGCCCAGGCCGGCTGCGCGGCTTTGGCCGCCGCCACCGCCGCGTTGACATCGGCCGCGCTGGCCAGCAGCACCTGGCGCGCCGCCGCGCCCGTGCTGGGGTTCCACACCGGCTGCGAACGCTCGCCGCTGCCGCGCGTGGCGCGGCCCTGGATCCAATGGCCGATGTCGGTAGTGCTGGTGAAAGCTGCGATGGTGCCCATGAGCGTGTTCCTGCGAGTGATGGTGGGACCCGCCTATTGTCTGCCGCGCAAGGGGCTTAGCGGCGCCGCCGCCGTGGCAGTTGCTGTACCCCACGCTGCGACAATGCCGCGATGCTTACGCCTCCACATTCGTCACCACCCACGCCCCTGACCGACCACGACATCGAGCACTTGCAGTCGCTGCTCGACGCCCTGCCCACGAGCGTGCAGCCGCTGGACGTGGTGGCGCTGGACGGCTACCTGTGCGGCGTGCTGCTGCAAGCCGACGACATCCCCGAAGTCGACTGGTGGCCCGGTGTCGTGGACGTTGAAGGCCGCGCCGTGCCGCCCGGCCTCAAGGCCGAGCCGCTGCTGGCGCTGGTACGCCGCCGCCATGCCGAATTGTCGTTAGCAATTTCCCAGCGTGACTGGTTCGACCCGTGGGTTTTTGCCTTCGACGACGCCGCCTCGACCACCGAGCAGGTGCTGCCTTGGGTCGCCGGTTTTGCGGCGGCGATGGACCGCTTTCCGCGGCTGATGGCCGGCGATGACCCGGCGCTGCTGGAGCCGCTGGCGATTCTGTATTTGCACTTCGCGCCTGAAGACCTGGAAGACGCCGACGCGCTCTTGGCCTTGATCGACGAGATCGAGCCGCCGCCCGACCTGGCCGAGGCCGTGCAGGACATCGTGCGCAGCGTCATGCTCATGGCCGACGTCTCACGGCCCCGTGCTAGCGCGAAGTTAGCCCCCCGGCGCTTGGCGCCGCGCAAGCTTGCATCCCCACCCGCCAGAGGCACCCGGCCCGGCGGACGACCCACCCGAAAGGAGACCCGTCGATGAACGTCCGCCTCTTGATCACCCTGCTGGCCTTGGCCGTGGGACTCGTCAGCCACGCCGTCAGCCACGCCGCCGACACCACCGAGCCCGCACCGCGCGCCAGCGACCCGCTGGCGGGCGCGCGCACGCACATCCAGGCCAAGCGCTGGGCTGAGGCCGCCACTGAGTTGAAGAAGGTCAACGCCACACGCAGCGCCGACTGGAACAACCTGCTGGGTTACGCGCTGCGCAAGATGGCCACGCCCGACCTGGACGGCGCGCAGCGGCACTACGACAACGCCTTGCGCATCGACCCGCGCCACCTGGGCGCGCTGGAGTATTCGGGCGAGTTGGCACTCATGAAGGGCAACCTGGCGCAGGCCGAAGAGCGGCTGGCGGTGCTGGTCAAGGCCTGCAACAAATGCGAAGAACTGGACGACCTGCAAAAGGCCGTCGAGAAATACAAGGCCAACGGCAACCGCTACGTGCCTTGAGGACCTAGTACGGTCTAACGTTCAAGCGTAGAGCACTTTGGCGTAGACCCCCAGGCCCGCCGCCACGCTGGCAAAGCGGTCGCCGCGCAGCAGCTGGGCGCGCGGGAAGCCCGCCGCGATGCGCTGCACCAGCGGCGTGAAGCCGGTGGAGCCGCCGGTGAAGTACAGCGCGTCGACCTGCTCGTGGTGGATGCCTGCCAGCCGCGCCGTCTGGCTGGCCGCAGCGACGATGCGCGCCACGTCGGCCTCGATCGCGGCGGCGGTCTCAGGCTCTCGCAGCCGCGTCGCCAGCCCACGCTCGACCAGGCTCAGGTCGATCAGCGCGTCGCCTTGCGTGGCGACGTCGATCTTGGCCTGCTCGGCCGCTGCCGCCAGGGCATGGCCCAGGCGCTCGTCCAGCACCGTCATCAAGCGCTGGTGATGCTGCGGGTCGGCGTACCAGCCGCGCATGCCGCGCAGCTCGGCCACGCGCGCGGGGGCGTAGACGGTGTTGATGAGGTGCCAGGTGGCGAGGTCGAAGTACACGGGGCTGGGCACCTCGCGTGGCACTTCGCCCGCCTTGGCCGGGCCCAGCGTGCGGTAGCCCAGGTGCGGCAGCAGGCTCATCAACTCGATGTGGCGGTCGAAGTCGGTGCCGGCCAGGTGCACACCGTGGTTGGCCAGGATGTCGCCCTTGCGCTCCAGGCGTTTGGCGCGCTCAGGTGAGACGCGCACGAGCGAAAAGTCCGAGGTGCCGCCGCCAATGTCGGCCACCAGCACAAGCTGCTCGGCGCGCACGCTGCGCTCGAAGTCGAGTGCGGCGGCAATAGGCTCGAACTGGAAGTTGACCTCGGTGAAGCCGACCTGGCGCGCCGCGCCGGCGAGTGCGGCTTGCGCCTTGGCGTCGCGCACCGGGTCGTCGTCGACAAAGAACACCGGGCGGCCGAGCACGAGCTGCGTCAAGGCGCGCCCGCTGTGCTGCTCGGCCGTGGTTTTGAGGTGGCGCAGGTAGCCGGCAATGATCTCGACGTAGGTCACGCCCCGGCCACCGCCGACGTCGGTGCGCTGCTCGGCGATGCTGGAGCCGAGGATGCTTTTGAGCGAGCGCATCAAGCGCCCGTCCAGCCCGTCGACATAAGCCGCCACCGCCGCGCGGCCGTACCAGCGCCAGGGCTCGGGGCCGTGCTCGCTGACGTCACCCCGGTAGAAGACGGCGGTGGGCACCGTGCGAAAGCCTGGCTCAAGCTCGACCAGGGCCATTTCGCCTTGCGCGTCGGGCACGGCGATGGCGGAGTTGGAGGTGCCGAAGTCGATGGCGGCGAAGGTGTGGGCGGGCGGTTTGCGCATGGGGGCGCGGATTCTAGGAGGCGGTGGCCGCTGCGCTGCGCGCCAGCAGAACTGAGGGGCGCGCCAAGCTCTGTTCCGGGCACCGCCAGGAACGGCCCGCGCCGACACTGTCCGCACACCTCAAGGCCGGCCACCATGAACCACCCGAACCCCATTGCCCGCTTCTTTGGCTGGACACGTCCGGGCGCCAGGGAACCCGTCTCACGTGACGCCGCCGAGATGGGCACGGCCTTCGGCCTGGACATGAGCCAGCCCGACCCCGACGAGTTGCCCGCCGCCGACGGCACCGGCAACGAGCGTCGAGACCGCGACACGGGCCTGCCCCGAGCCCGATGAAAACGATCTCGACTTTTTTGTGACCGAGTAGTTTCCAGCGCAGACGCCGGGTCTAGAATCGGCCGATGGCCCGTACCTCATTTCGTCAGCAGATCCTTGTCGTTCGTGAAGCGGCGATCGTCTCGTCGGTCAACCGCCTGCTGGCCGAAAAGGGGTTCGACTTGATGACGGTGGACGAAGTCGCCGCCGATGTGGGCATCGCCAAAGCCAGCCTGTACAAACATTTCGCCTCCAAAGAAGCCCTGGCCGCAGCGGCCATGGTGCGTGTGCTGGGCTATGCCTGGCAGTTTTTGCAAGGCCTATCAGAGAAGCCGGCACTGACTTCACTGGACAAACTGAAAGCCTCGGCACGCTGGGGGCTGGAGCAGCAACTGGCCGGCGAGATGCCTTCGCTGCCATCGCAAAACTCTAGCCTGCGTGCCGAGCTGTTGGCCAGCAAGGACTACCTCGACCTGCTGATGCTGGTGAGTGACCGCCTCGGCGAGTGGATCGTCGAGGCCCAGGCCAGTGGCCAGATCAGCGCCAGTTACCCGCCCGAGGTGGTGCTGTTTTCCGTGTTCGCTCGCGCGTGCGACCCAGTGCCGGGCTTCCTCAAAGCCGGCGGTCGCCACAGCGACGAGCAGATCATCGAGTGGGTGCTGGCCAGTTGTTTTGAGGGGCTGGCGGTGCGCTGACGTGTTGGCGCGCCAAACGCTCGCAGCGGGCGCGCGGCCCTCAGATCACTTCCAGCGCGGCTTTGCCACCCACCACCGCGTCGCACACGAGGCGCCTGTCGAGGGTGGCAGGCGGCCACCATGGGCCACGGCGAGCGCCAGCAAGTAGCTGTCGGTGACTTGACCGTGGCTCAGCAGCCGCGAGGCGTCGACTCGTTTTGCGTCCATCAAGCTCACGTCGTCAGCCCAAAAGTGGTGCCCGGCCAGGCCGCGCAACGCCGCCAGCAGAGGCGCCACCGCAGCGGGTGAGCCCACAGCATTGGGGTAGCGCGGGTGGCCCAGGATGCGCAATAAG
>JANOJR010000151.1:0-9407 GCA_031418855.1 Rubrivivax sp. | reverse complement strand
CACGCGCCCTGTCTAGAAGAACAAGGCTGCGATGATGGCAGACGAGAGGCTTACTCCGGCCGCTTGTAGCCGCCCGTCTTGGCCGGGCCGCCCGGGCGCGACTTGACCCAAGGTTTGGCGTTGGGGCCACCGCTGGGCTTGCTGCCGAAGCCGCCTTCGGGCTTGCCGGCGAAGGTGCGCGCTTGCTTGGTCGCGAAGTAGTCGCTGCCCGCGGGCTTGGGCGCGAACTCACCACCGTGATGCGGGCGGGGCGCGTGTGTCGCACCATGGCCGGCGTAGGCCGGCTTGGGGCCACTGAAACCATTCGGGCGGCCAAAGCCGGGGCGCGCGCCCGGGCGTTGGCCCGTGCGTGCTTCAAAACGGTTTTCCGTGCGCGGCTCAGGGCGCTTGGGCTCCAGGCCTTCGATCACGGCCGTGGGAATACGCTGCGTGGTGAAGCGCTGGATGCTGTGCACCATGCCCGAGTCGCGGCGCTCGGCCAGGGTGACGGCCAGGCCGGTGCGGCCCGCGCGGCCGGTGCGGCCGATGCGATGCACGTAGTCCTCGGCCTTCATTGGCAGGCCGTAGTTGATGACGTGGCTGATGGTGGGCACGTCGATGCCGCGCGCGGCGACGTCGGTGGCCACCAGCACACGCAGGTGCTGCGAGCGCAGGCCTTGCAGCACGCGGTTGCGACGGCCTTGCGGCATGCCACCGTGCAGCGACGCCACCGAGTGGCCCATCTCGTGCAGGCGGTCAGCCAGCCAGTCGGCGTCGCGCTGCGTGCTGGTGAACACCAGGGCTTGCTCAACGCTGCGCTCGGTCAGGATGTGGTCGAGCAGCGCGTTCTTGTGCGTCAGGTCGTCAGCCCAGTGCAGGCGCTGCTCGATGTCGCTGTGCGTGGCCGTGTGGTTGGCCACATCGATGCGCAGCGGGTCGCGAGTGAGTTCACGCGCCAGGCCGCCGACGTTGCCGCCAAAGGTGGCACTGAACATCAGCGTTTGGCGCGCTGCGGGCATGGCCGCGGCGATGTGCTGGATGTCTTCGATGAAGCCCATGTCGAGCATGCGGTCGGCTTCGTCGAGCACCAGCACCTCAAGGTTGCTCAGCACCGCGCGGCCCGAGCCCATGTGGTCGATCAAACGGCCAGGCGTGGCGATGAGGATGTCCAGCGGGCCACGCAAAGCCTTCAGCTGCGCGGCGTAAGGCACACCACCGACGATGGTGGCCACACGCAGGCCTTGCACATGGCGGCCGTAGGTCGAGGCCGCTTTGGCGACTTGCATGGCGAGCTCACGGGTGGGGCACAGCACCAGCACGCGCGGGCCACTGACGGTGCCCTTTTCGCGCTTGACGCCGCTGGCTTGCGCAGCTTCACGCGCGGCTAGCACACGTGTCAATGCGGGCAGGATGAAGGCGGCGGTCTTGCCGCTGCCGGTCTTGGCCGACACCATCAGGTCGCGGCCTTCAATGCCGGCGGGGATGGCTTGCGTCTGCACCGCAGTGGCCTCGGTATAGCCGCTGTCTTTGAGGGCTTGATGCAACGCGCTGTGCAGGCCCAGGGATTCGAAACTCATTTTCTCTACCTTCAACGTATCAACGCGCTACGGTCAGGCTTTGGCCCGAGCACAAGCACGCCGGCGGTGAACCCGAAAGGGCACCGTCAGGGACAAGTCGCATTAATTCGAGATGCACCACGTGAGGACCGTTTTGGCCAACACATGCGCTCGCAGATCAGGGCGACGGCATCGCCGCCGACCACTGTTGCGTTGCACGGCGGGGCCGTGTCTCGCGGCTGGTGAAGGGCTCACCAGCGAAGGTCGAAGGGGATGAACGAACGGCTTCACGAAGAAGCCGTGGCGGCATTCTAGCCGCAGTTCGGGTTTCCACCGAGCGCGCAGTGTGGCGAGTGTTGTGCGCACCCATACTGCGACGCATGGCCAAGTCTCAAAACATCACCGTCGACGCCCTGTGGCAACTGCAACGCATCAGCGGCCTGGCGCTCGCGCCTAACGGCCAAGATGCGCTGATCTCGGTGACGACGCCGTCGCTGCCTGACAACCGCAGCTGCACGCAGCTGTGGTTGCTCAACACCGCCGGCGGCAAGCCCCGGGCGCTGACCACTTGTGGCGACAAAGACGGCCAGGGCGCCTGGTCGCCGCAGGGCGAGCGCATCGCCTTCGTCGCCAAGCGCGAGCAAGGTGGCGAGGCCGACAAAACGCCACAGCTCTACGTCATGCCAAGCAACGGCGGCGAAGCCAAGCGGGTGAGCCATTTCGCCCACGGCATCGAGGCCTTTCGCTGGATGCCTGACGGCAAGCATGTGATCTTCATCGCCTGGACCTGGCCCGATGTCAAAGGCGCGGCTGCGCAGAACAAGGCGTATCAGGCCTTTGTCGAACGCAAGGAAAGCGGCTACGTCACCAGTGATGGACAGTACCGGCACTTCGACCGCAACTTGCCGCAAGGCCGCGTGTCGCAACTGTGGCGGCTGAACCTGGTCACGGGTCGCGCTAACAATCTACTCGAAGGCACAGCCTACGAGCTGCCGCGCGACGAGCCCGGCCTGGCGCACTTCGACATCAGCCCGGATGGCCGCCACATCGTTTTCTGCGCCGACCTGGCCACGCCGAAGATGGCTGGCCAGCCGCTGAGCTTGGTGGAGCTCGACTTGCGCAGTGGCCGCTTCACGTCGCTCGCATCCGAGCCACGCTGGGATTTCACCGGCCCCCGCTACCGCCCCGACGGCCAACAGATCGCCACGGTCGCCAGCGAAGTCGGCCGTCACCACATGGCGCTGGGCCAGCTAACGTTCATCACACGCGGCAAGCCGTGGTCAGGCCAAGCGGTGCCTTGGGCTCTGGACGTGAACACACCGCTGCGCTGGACGACCGACGGCCGGCGCGTGCTCTTCAGCGCCGAAGAACGCGGCCGCTGCCATGCTTGGGCTTATGAGCCTGAAGGCAAGCACGTCACCAAGATCGTCGAAGGCGGCTGGGTGCAGGCACTGGATGTTGCCGGCGACACGCTCGTGACGCTGGCCGACAGCGCCATGCACCCCGCGCAGGTGCGTGCGCACGACGTTCACGGCACGCGCCGCATCGAGCATTTCAACGACGCTCTGCTGAAGCGCCTCAAGCTCGGCGAGCTGCGTGAAGTCAGCGTCACTGGCGCGTTAGGCGACCCGGTACAGATGTGGCTGGTGCTGCCGCCGAAGTTCAATCCGACGAAGCAATACCCCGTGCTGCACGTCATCCACGGCGGCCCGTACTCTGCCTTCGGCGACAGCTTCTCCTACCGCTGGAACGCCCACCTGATGGCCGCGCAAGGCTATGTGGTGGCGCAAGTCAACTTCCACGGCTCCAGCGGTTTTGGCTTTGAGTTTCGCGCCAGCATCACGGGCCGGCTGGGGCAGTTGGAGACGCAGGACATCCAAGCCGGCACCGACTGGCTGCTGGCCCAGCCATGGGTTGACGCCAGCCGCGTTTTTGCGGGCGGTGGCAGCTACGGCGGCTACATGGTGGCCTGGCTCAACGGCCAATGGCCCGCCTGGCCGCAGGGCCCCATCCGCGCCTATGTGTGCCACGCCGGGGTCTTCGACCGCGTAGCGACCTGGAGTGCCGACTCCTACACCCAGCGCCACCGCGACCTCGGCGCCACCTACTGGGCCAACCCGGCCAAGGTGCAGGCGCAAAGCCCGGTGGCTTTTGCGGCGCAGATGAACACACCCACGCTGGTGATGCACGGCGCGCAAGACTTTCGTGTGCCCGACCACAATGGCCTGGCTTACTACAACACGCTCAAAGCGCGCGGCGTCGACGCGCGGCTCGTGTGGTTCGCCGACGAGAACCATTGGGTGCTCAAGCCGCGCAACTCGACGCAGTGGTACAGCGAGTTTTTTGCGTGGCTGAAGCGGCACGGTGGCAAGGGCGCAACGCACAGGGCCGCATAGGTATCATCGCGGCCGGTCGGCAGTTCACCCAGGCGTTGCCGCATGGTTCACACCATGTGCTAAACCTGCCATCGTGTGTCACAGGCCTCCCATGCATCACCCGAGCATGTGCCAGGCCGGAAGACGGCAACCACCGGCGCCCCGCAAGGGCAACGCACGCGCATGCTCATGTGATGTCCGGCCGAACCGTCACGGCCGGGCTGGAGAGTTGCCATGCCCCGTCAAGTCATCCCCTTCACTGCGCCCGACCTGGCCGCGTTCGCGCGCGCACTGGGCCACGCCCTTCATGCGCGCTACCCGATCAAGCCCGAGCCACCGGGCCACGTCGAGATGCTCAACTTGCTGGCGCGTGCGGCCGGCCATCGCAACATCCAGGCCTTGCGTGCCGAAGCTGCATCCGCAGCCATCACCCAGGCGGCGGCGCCTGCTGCTAACGTCAAAACAGAGCTGACCGATAACGCCCGCAAGGCGCTCGGCCAATTCGATGATGCCGGTCGACTGGTGCGCTGGCCGGTGAAGTTCTCAGTGCAACGCCTGGTGATGTGGACGATGTGGACGCGCTTTGACGCCAAGCGCGTCTACACCGAGCCGGAAGTCAATGCGATCTTGAAAGACGCGCAGACCTTCAAGGACCACGTCACGCTGCGCCGCGAGCTCATCAACCACAGGCTGATGAGCCGCGAGCGTGACTGCACGGACTACCGCAAGCTGCCGGCGCGGCCGGATGAGGAGACGCGCGCGCTGCTCGCCGCGTGGCGCGCCAAGCAGCGGGCCGCCTAGCTCCCTCCCCCTGCAAGGGGGAGGGTTGGGGTGGGGGTGAGATGCACGATGTGCGGGCATTTTGAGAGTTAGCAGTGCCAGCATTCAACCCCCTCCCCTGCCCGCCCCCCTTGCAGGGGGAGGGAGTCAAACCATCAACCCCGACCGTGCTTGGTTATCAGCGCCTTCGCCGACTCCAGCAGCGCCTTGCCCTTGAACCCACGCTTGTCCATGTCGGCCACCCACTCTTCGTCGACGTGGCTGGAAAGCTTGACGAACTCTTCGCGCTGCGCCGGCGTGAACTGGTAGATCGTATTGCCACGATCCGCCGCGGCCTTGCGGCCATTGGGGTCGTTGCTTTGCTGCGTCTTGCCCAGCCACGCCGAGGTGGCCATACCTGAGTTGGCGTCGATGATCCTTTTCAGATCGGGCGCCAGGCTTTCGTACTTGGGCTTGTTCATGGCCATCACGAAGGTGGTGGTGTAGAGCGCCGTGCCACTGCTGTCGAACTCGCTGTGGAATTTCGTCAGCTCGTGCACCTTCACCGAAGGCACCACTTCCCAGGGAATGACACAGGCCTCGACCGTGCCTTTGGACAACGCGTCGGGAATCTGCGGCAGCGGCATGCCCACCGGTATCGCACCCACCGAGCCCAGCATCTTGGTGATCTGGCGCGTGGGGCCGCGCACCTTCATGCCCTTTAAGTCGGCGGCCGACTTGATCTGCTTGTTGACGCTGTGGAACATGCCCGGGCCATGCACATGCAGGGCGATGACCTGCGTCTCCTTGAATTCGTCTGGCGCATGGGTCTGCACGTACTCCCAATAGGCTTTGGAGGTGGCCTCGGCGTTGTTCATCATGAACGGCAGCTCGAAGACTTCGATGCGCGGAAAGCGCCCTGCCGTGTTGGCCGGCAGCGTCCAGCTGACGTCGACGACACCATCGCGCGCCTGGTCGTACAGCTGCACCGGCGTGCCACCGAGCTGCATCGCCGGGTAGGCCTCGAACTTGATGCGCCCGCCCGAGTCTTTTTCGACTTTCTCCATCCACGGCTTGTGCATCGTCAGCCAGACGTTGGACAGCGGCGCCATAAAGGTGTGGAACTTCAGCGTGACGCTTTGCTGGGCGAAGCCGCTGAGCACCGGTGTGCCCAGCGCGGCCGCAGCGGCGCCTTGGATGAGTGAGCGACGTTTCATTTCAGTGTCTCCTGGCAGGTGTGGGGGCAAGTCGAGTATTCAACGCAATATCCAAGCGCATGGGAGCGCGGGTTTTCCTTCAATTCAAGTACTTCACGAGCCACAGGCTGATGCCGGGGAACAGCAGCAGCACGACGGTGCGCAAGGCGTCGCTTATGAGAAACGGCATTACACCCTTGTAGCTCTCGGCGATGGGCACGTCTTTGGCGAAACCGTTGACGACATAGACGTTCAGCCCCACGGGCGGCGCCAGCAGGCCAAAGCCCACCGTCATGAGCACCATGATGCCGAACCAGATGGCCACACTTTCCTTGGGCATGCCGAAGTCCAGGCCCATGACCATGGGGAAGAAGATGGGGATGGTCAGCAAGATCATCGACAGCTCGTCCATCACCGCGCCCAGCACGACATAGAACAGCAGGATCGCCGCCACCACCATCACCGGCGACAAGCCCCAGCCGCCCACCACCGCGGCCAGCTGCGCCGGCACCTGCGTCAGCGCCAGCGCTGAGTTCATGAGGTCGGCGCCGAGGAAGATGAGGAAGATCATCGCGCTGGACTCGGCCGTGAGATAGAAGCACTGCTTGAACTTGGCCCAGTTGATTTCACGTTTGGCGAGTGCGGCAAGAAAGGTTGCCGCCGAACCCACCGCCGCGCCTTCGGTGGGCGTGAAGAGGCCGCCGTAGATGCCGCCGAAAACGATGACGAAGATGAGCGCGATGGGGCCGATGCCCCACAGCAGAGTTAGCGACAACCGGGGCAAGTCGTCGTCGTGTTCGGGCGCGTGGCCTGGCACCAGTCGCACGTAGATGGCGATGGCCACCATGTAACCCAGCATGGCGATGATGCCGGGCACCATGGCTGCGGCGAAGAGCTTGGCGATGTTCTGCTCGGCCAGGATGGCGTAGATCACCAGCGGCACCGAAGGCGGAATCAGGATGCCCAGCGTGCCGCCCGCGGCCAGCGTGCCGGTGGCCAAGCGGCCGGAGTAACCATGGCGGCGCATCTCTGGCAAAGCCACCGAGGTGATGGTCGCAGCGGTGGCCACCGACGAACCGCAGATGGCGCCAAACGCTCCCGAGGCCAGCACCGCAGCCATCGCCAAGCCACCTTTAAAGCGCGACATCACGGCGCTGGCGAACTGGAAGAGCGCACGCGAGATGCCGCCTTGCGTGGCGAAGTTGCCCATCAGGATGAAGAGCGGGATCACGCTGAGGTCGTAGCTTGCAAAACGCGCGAAGGCCTGGGTGTTGAGGAAGTTCGAGAACGGCCCCCAGCCGGCCTGCGCCACGTAGCCCACGGCGCCGGCGGCGAACATGGCGATGGCAATCGGCGTGCGCAGGGCCATCAGCACCAGCATGATGGCGAAGATGCCAACCGTCAGCGTGATGGGTGTCATGCTGCGGCTCCTTCTTGCTGCGCGCCGAATGCTTGTGCCAGGCCGATCACGGTGCACAGCACCAGCGGCGGCACCATGCCGACGTAGATCACCCACTCGGGGAAGCCGATCATCATGGTGCCCGACTGCGAGTCCCAGGCCTTGATGCCGCCTACCGTGGTGCGCCAGGCCATCAGGCCCAAAGCCAAGGCATAGAGCAGTGCGCCAAGCCGGTCAAGTTGTGCGTTAGTTTTGGCAGCCACACGCGCGGTGAAGAAGTCGACAATGATGTTGCCGCGCTTGAACTGGCACCAGGGCAGGAAGAGCGCGATGGCCGCGCCGGCGGCTGCGCCCGAGAGCTCGAAGTCGCCCACGATGGTCCACCCCACAGTGTTGCGGCCGATGAGGCTGACGCAGGTCATCAAGGTGATGGCCGTCAGCAGCATGCCGGCCAGGATGGCGCACAGCTTGGCCAGCTGTTCAAGAGTTCTCAAAGTCAGGCTCCTCGTTCTTCTTTCAATATTGCGTTTCGGGCAGCTGCACGCACGGCCTATGCAGTGAGTCGTCGGCGTGGGTGATGAGCGTGATACGCGTGATGCGGGGCATGGGCCAAGTTTAATAACGGCTGAAGTACTCGCGTCGCTGCCACTCGGTCTTGTCGGCCGCGGCGTCAAAGCGCGCTTGTTCGCTGCGCTTGATGCGCGTCCAGCAGTGCACCAGCTCGCTGCCGAAGGCGGCGCACAGCGCGGTGTCGGCTGCCAGTGCGTCGAGGGCTTCACCCAAGCTGGTAGGCAGCGCTTGTGCTGGGTCGATGCTCGATGTCGCGTACGGCGCGGCGGTGGCCGGCGGCGCTTGCAGGCCGCGCTCGATGCCGTCCAGGCCGGCGTGGATCTGTGCGGCGACGGTGAGATAGGGGTTGGCAGCGGGCTCACCCAGGCGGTTCTCAATCCGCGTGGCGATGTCACCCGCCGCGCCAAGCACACGCAGCATGGCGCCCCGGTTGTCACGCCCCCAATGGGCTGCCATCGGCGCCATGGCATTGGCGCGAAAGCGGCTGTAGCCGTTGACGGTGGTGGTGCAAAACGCCGCCATGCCGCGTGCGTGCGCCAGCAGGCCGGCGAGCCAGGCCTGGCCGACGTCAGACAGCGTATGTTCGGCGTTAGCATCTGTGCTGCCGGGTGCGGTGGCATCGCGCATGAAGGCGTTGGCGCCACTGCTCAAGCGCACCAGCGAGTGGTGCAAGTGCCAGCCGCTGGCCATGACGTTGTCAAACGGCGGGCGGCACATGAAGCTGGCGTGATAACCCGCGCGGCGCAGCGCCTGCTTGACGCCGTTTCGAAACAGCGCCATCTGGTCGGCGGCCTGCATCGCGCCGGTGGCGTCGAACACGGCCTCGACCTGGCTCGGCCCGAGCTCGATTTCGAGTGAGCGCAGCGGCAGCCCCAAGCCCACTGCGGTGTGTTGCACGATGCGCAGCGCCTCGTCGGCAAGGTCGGCATGGCCTTCGGCCAGCAGCATGTAGCCAGGGTGGATGAGGCTCAGCTTGGGTGGCTCGCCGGGCCAGGCGGCGAGCGCCGGGTCCATCCGTGCATCGTCAATGCGGTAGATGTGGAACTCGACTTCGAGTCCGCAGGTGAGGCCGTAGCCGGCACGGTGCAAACGCTCGATGGCCAGCGCCAGCACCTGACGCGGGTCGATGGCGAGTGGCGCGCCATCCGGCAGCATCAACTGGCCCTGCATCCAGCCGGTGCCGCTCGCCCAGGGCAGCGTTCGATAACTCGCGGCGTCGGGCATCAACAAGAAATTGTTGGCGAATCCGAAGCCCTGCAAGTCGGCCGTGCCGCCAGGCTCGAAGACAGCGTAGGCCGTGCGGTCGGAGCTGTCTTTGAGCACCAGGGTGCTGACCATGCCGACACCTTGGGTGAATGCGTCGGCCACCGCGTGCGGCATCAGCGTCTTGCCACGAAAGACGCCGTGCATATCGCACCAGGCCACGCGCACACGCTCGATGCGTTCGTCATTCAGACGCCGCAACACATCGTCGTTAGCACTCACGCGGGATCTTTCAGCCACGGCGCGTTCGCGCGCTTGCGTGCGGCGGCAGCCATCCAGAAGTCTTGCCAGGAAGCCGCCGGCGCGATGC
>JANOJR010000150.1:0-13421 GCA_031418855.1 Rubrivivax sp. | reverse complement strand
AGGTAGCTGATGGGGTCGATGCCCATCGCACGCAGCGCGTCGATCTCTTCGTTGGCCTGCATGCTGGCCAGCTGCGCGGCAAAGGCGGCACCCAGCCGCCCCGAGAGGATCACGCCGGTCATCAGCGCGGCCATCTCTCGCACCATGCCGATGGTCACGACATCGGCGATGTAGCTTTGGGCGCCGATGCGGTCGAGTTGCGCACCGCCCATGTAGGCCAGCATTAGGCCTACCAGGCCACAGGTCAGCGCCACGATGGGCAGCGAAAGCGGCCCGGTCTGGTCGATTTGGCGCAGCAGGTCACCCCAGTGCATGTCACTGCGGCCACGCAGCAGGCGCCAACACGCAATCTGCACCTGCCCGAAAAAGCGCAGCGTCAGCAGCGTGTCTTGCCACCAGCCGGCCATGCCACCGGCGCGCGCTTCGTCAAGCTCTGAGCTCGCACTGCGTGGGCCAATGCCGGGGTGCGGCAGCGCCAGGTCCAGCGATTCGCGCAGGCCTTCGGGCAGGCTCGCGAGGTCGATGCGCGCACCAGCGCGCGCCAGCGGCAGCAGGCATTCCCAGAGTGCGGCGGCGAGGGCGTTGTCCCAATGTTGCGAGGTGCTGGCGTCAACTTTTACTGCGGCTTGCATGAGTGAACCCGGGTAAGGTTCGATCGCTGGCGGCGGCAGGCCCGGCGCGCCAGCGGCCAGGCGCAGCGTCCACGCGCTGCCGTCTTGCTGCCAGGTTGAGGTGGCATGGGATGCGGTGGGCGAAGTGCTTGGCAAAGCGGCGGTGGCGGGAGTCGTCGGCACAGGCGCGATGATGCCCAAGAACGGCGCCACTCCTGCCGCCAACCGTTGAAACTTTCACCAACGTAAGAAGGCGCTGCCCGCGCCGACCCACGGCACAGAATACGCAGAGCGTTTTTCTCCGACACCAGGAACCCGCATGACCCAGCGCCGCCTTTTCTTGAGCACCCTTGCCATCGCCATCAGCAGCCTGGCCGCGACACCCGCCGCCGACGCGCAAGCCTTCGACCACAGCCACGCCGCCTGGACAGTGCTGCTCAAGAAGCACGTCGTCGTGCTGCAAGGCGGCCGTGCCTCGCAAGTGCGCTATGCCGGGATAGTGCAAGACCAGGCGGCGCTGAAGGCCTATCTCGCGAGCTTGAGCGCCGTCAGCCAGGCCAGCTTCGACACCTTCAGCAAGCCGCAGCAGATGGCGTTTTTGATCAACGCCTACAACGCGTTCACGGTCGAGCTGATCCTTACCCGCTACCCCAAGCTGGCCTCAATCAAAGATCTGGGCAGCTTCTTGTCGAGCCCCTGGAAGCCCAAGATCGTGCCGCTCTTGGGCAGCATGCATTCGCTGGACAACATCGAGCATGACATGCTGCGCGCGCGTGGCCGCTATGACGAGCCGCGTGTGCACTTCGCCGTCAACTGCGCGTCGATTGGCTGCCCGGCACTGCGCGAAGAAGCCTTCACGCCCGACAAGCTCGAAGCCCAGCTCGAAGAGCAGACGCAGCGCTTCATGTCCGACCGCAGCCGCAACCGCTGGAATGCGCAGGATGGCAAGCTCGAAGTCAGCAAGATCTTCGACTGGTTCGGCGAAGACTTCCGCTCGGGCTTGAAGGGTTTCACCAGCGCCAGCGTGTTCTACGCCAGGTACGCGGCGCAGCTGGCTGACGCGCCGGCCGAGAGGGAGCGTGTGCGCAGTGGCACGGCACCGGTGAGCTATCTTGAGTACGACTGGAAGCTCAACGATGCGCGCTAAGCGTCGTCGTTGCTAACGTTTGAGCTAAGCGCGGTGCTGGATGCTATGCTTCCCTCATGAATGCTCGAGTTGACCATGTGCTTGAAGACGTTCTTCGGCTCTCCGCCGAGGAGCGATCTGCGGTTGCGGCCGCGCTCATTGACAGCCTTGAAACAGGCGACGAGGGCTCCGTCGCCGAGGCCTGGCGTGCCGAGTTGTTGCGCCGAAGAGCGGACCTTCGCGCCGGCTTGGTCCGGGCGGATTCATGGTCCGAGGTTCGTGCGCGCATGAGCGCGATGTGACTCGGTACACCGTCGAAGTCCTGCCCGATGCCGAACGGGAATTCCGTGAAGCCTTTCTTTGGTACTTCCAACGTAGTCCGATAGCGGCGGATGCTTTCCGCTCACAGGTGCTGGACGCCATTGACGGCTTGGCCGACCGGGCAGAGATGTGGCCTGCGAACGATGACGGCTTCCACTTTCACGTCCTCAACAGGTTCCCTTACACCGTCTGGTATGACCTAATCGGACCCGTGGCCACGGTGGTCGCCATTGCGCACCAGCACAGGCGTCCAAACTACTGGAAGTCACGCGGCTGACGGCGAGCTTGAGCGCAGCGGCACCGCTGCCTCAAGCCATTCCAACGACGATTGCAAGTTCAAAGACCTGCGCTGAGATACTGCGGGCCGCCCTAGTGTCGTATCGCCCGAAGGAGTTCACCGCATGTTCCAAGCCCTGCTGTTAGAGAAGAGCGAAGCCGGTTTCAGCGCCACGATTCGCGAGCTCGACGAGAGCCAGTTGCCTGACGCCGATGTCACGGTAGCCGTCGAGTATTCGTCGCTCAACTTCAAGGATGGGCTGGCCATCACGAATCGCAGCCCGGTGGTGCGCAGCTGGCCCATGGTGGCGGGTATCGACGGCGCAGGCACGGTGATTGAGAGCCGCCACGCGCGCTTCAAGGTCGGCGATCGCGTTGTCCACAACGGCTGGGGAGTTGGTGAGACACGTTGGGGCTGCCTGGCGCAACGCGCGCGCCTTCCCGGCGACGGGCTGGTGCACTTGCCCGCCGCCTTCAGCACGCGCCAGGCCATGGCCATCGGCACCGCCGGCTACACCGCCATGCTGTGCGTGCTGGCCCTTGAAGACCATGGCCTCAAGGCCGGCGACGGCGAGGTGCTGGTCACCGGCGCCACCGGCGGCGTGGGCAGCGTGGCCGTGGCGCTGCTGGCCAAGCTCGGTCACAAGGTCGTGGCCGCCACCGGCAAGGCTACGGAGTCCCCCTACCTTATGGCCTTAGGCGCGGCCAGCGTGATCGACCGCGCTGAGCTCGCGACACCTGGCAAGCCCTTGCAGAAAGAGCGCTGGGCGGCGGTGGTCGACGCCGTGGGCAGCCACACGCTCGTCAACGCCTTGGCGCAAACGCGCTACGGCGGCGTGGTCGCCGCCTGCGGTTTGGCGCAAGGGCATGACTTGCCTGGCACGGTGATGCCTTTCATCCTGCGCGGCGTCACCCTGTCCGGGGTGGACAGCGTGATGTGCCCGCTGCCACGGCGCGAACAGGCGTGGCAGCGCCTGGCACGCGACATCGACCCGGCGTTGCTGGAAACCATGATCGACGAGGTGCCGCTGGCCGCCGCCATCGAGCGCGCCGAAGCCTTGATGGCCGGGCGTGTGCGCGGGCGCGTGGTGGTGCGCGTAGCTTGAGCGTCAGTACCACAAGGCGTCGGTGAACAAGCACGTCTGGGGCCGCACCTGGTGGGGTGCGCAGTGGCTGCAATCGCTGACCCATATCGACTACGACAACCGCTTGCCGCGCGGGCGCACCTACGCCAACCGCGGCGCAGTGAGCGAGCTGCGTGTGGCCGCCGGCCAGATCAAGGCGCGCGTGCAGGGCTCACGCGCTTTGCCCTACGCCGTGAGCATCGAGGTGCCGGCGGTCACCGCTGCCGACGCTGCGCGCCTGAGCGAGCGCCTGAGCGCCGAGCCCGCCATGCTGGCGCGGCTGCTCAACCGCGAGCTCGACCCCGAGGTGCTGACGATCGCGTCGGCCCTGAAGATCACGATCTTCCCCGCGCGCTGGAGCGACTTGAAAATGCACTGCTCCTGCCCCGACTGGGCGGTGCCGTGCAAGCACCTTGCCGCCGTGATTTACCTGCTGAGCCAGGAGATTGATGGCGACCCTTTCCTCGTCTTTCGCCTCAAGGGCGTGGACCTGCACGCGCTCTTGAAAGCGCAGGGCCTGGTCGCCGCCACGGCGGACCGCGCGGCCCTGCCGCAAGGGCTGATGTCGCTCTTCACCACGGCGCCACCGCCCCCGAGTGCGCCGTCGTCTGAAACCACAGCCGCCACCAGCGACTTCACCACCATCCCCGACCTGCGCGACACGCTGTGGCGCACGCTCGCGGCGCAACCGGTGTTCTATCGCCACGGCGACTTCCGCGAGCTGGCGCGCAAAGCCATTTCGCGCATTGCGCGCGAGGCGCAGTCGCGGCTCGATACGCCGCCCGACGATGCAGAACCTAACGTCCAACCCGAAGGCACCCTGCAGTTGACGCTGAACGCGCAAGGCACGCTCACGCCAAGCGGCTTGCTCTGGCCCGAGGGCACCGCAGCGGCCACCACCCTGCCCGAGCTGCTGCGCCGCTGCGCTGACTGGCCCGCGTCGCGCCTGAGCGAGCTGCCCGAAGCCTTGCGCCAGCTGCACCTGCTGCGCGCTCTGGCGCTGCACCTGTTGGCGCAGGGTGCCGTGGTGCCCATGGTCTATGCGAGTGACGCGCAGCACACGGCGCTGCGCTGGTGTGCGGCCGAGCTCGACCCCGCCGTCGCCGCGCTGGTGCAGTCCTTAAGTGCGGGCCTGCCGCCAGGCCTGGTGCAGCAGCGCGGTGAGTTGAAAGATCGGCGCACGCTCGCACCCGTGGCCAGCGATGTCGCCGCGCGGCTGCTGCTCTCGGCCGCCATCGACGTGCTGCTGCGCGAGGCCGCAGCCACGGCTGGCGTGAAGGCCGACGACAAGCTCACGGCGCTCTTTTTCGGCGCCGCTCTGGCCCGCTTTGACGGCCCCGGCGAAGGCACCATCGCCGGCAGCATCCAGGCCTGGTTGTCACGCCTGACGCTCAAGCGTGATGGCTTGCTACCCGTGCTGCGCATCGATGAGCTCGAGCGCGGCGCAGGCCTGGCACTGTCGCTGGCGGTCGCCGCGACAGGCTCGGCGACCGCCCCCACGCCACTAGCCGACGTCATCACCAAGCCAGCCTGGGCCAAACGCCGCATGGCCGTGCTGCAAACGGTAGCCATGCTGGCCGAATTCCACCCGGCGCTGAACGACTACGTGCGCCGTGGCGCGCGCGAGCCGCTGCACGTCACGCCGGAGCAGCTGCCGCCGCTGCTCTTCGAGACGCTGCCGGCGCTGCGCTTGCTGGGCGTGCGCATGCTCTTGCCGCGTGGCCTGGAGCGGCTGTGGCGCCCGCGGTTGTCGATGCAGCTCTCGGCCCGCAGCGACGCGCTGCCCAGCCATCTGAAGGCCGAGGCCATCTTCTCCTTCGACTGGAAGGTGGCCCTGGGCGACCAGCTGCTCAGCGCGGCCGAGTTCGAGAAACTCTTGGGCAAGGCCAGCGGCATCGTCAACTTCCGTGGCCAGTACATCTACCTCGACGCCGCCGAGGTCGCGGCCTTGCGCGCGCGGCTGGCGCGGCCGGTGGCGATGAGTGGGCTCGAGCTACTGCGCACGGCGCTGGCGGGCGAGTACGACGGCGCGCCGATCGGCCTGAACAAGGCCGCTGCGGCCATCGTCGAGCAACTGCGCCAGCACGACGACGTGGCGCTGCCGGTGGGCCTGCAAGCCGTGCTTCGGCCCTACCAGGCACGCGGCTACGCCTGGCTGTGGCGCAACGCGCGGCTGGGCTTTGGCAGCGTCATCGCGGACGACATGGGCCTGGGCAAGACCTTGCAGGTGCTGGCCCTGCTGCTGCGGCTCAAAGAAGACGGCGCGCTAGCTGACGGGCGCGCACTGGTGGTCGTGCCCACCAGCCTCTTGAGCAACTGGCAGAAGGAAGCCGCGCGCTTCACGCCGGGGCTGCGTGTGGATGTCTTTCACGGCAGCAAGCGTGAGCTCGCCAAAGAGCGGCCCGATGTGCTGCTCACCAGCTACGGCGTGGCGCGCAGCGAAGCGGCCAAGCTCAAAGCCATATCTTGGCAAGTGCTCGTGATCGACGAGGCGCAAAACATCAAGAACCCGGCCGCCGCGCAAGCGCGCGCCATCAAGACCATCCCGGCAAGCGTGCGCATCGCCATGAGCGGCACGCCGGTGGAAAACCGCTTGAGCGAGTACTGGTCGATCATGGATTTCGCGCAACGCGGCTACCTCGGCGGCGCCACACACTTCGCACGCGAATTCGCCACGCCGATCCAGGTGCACCGCGACGTGGCCGCCGCCGACAAACTGCGCCGCGTGATGGCGCCCTTCATGCTGCGGCGCTTGAAGTCCGACCGCAGCATCATCAGCGACCTGCCGCTGAAGATCGAGCAAGACCAGTTTTGCAGCCTCACGCGCAGCCAGGCCGCGCTGTATGAAACGGTGGTGCGTGAAGGCCTCAAAGCCGTGGTCGGGCAGTCCGACACCTTCAAGCGCCAGGGCCTGGTGTTGCAGATGATCATGGCGCTCAAACAGGTGTGCAACCACCCGGCGCATTACCTCAAACAAGGCGCCGCCATTGCGGGCGAATCGGGCAAGGCCGAGCGCTTGCTCGACTTGCTTGATGAAGTCGCGGCGGCGCAAGAAAAGGCCATCGTCTTCACGCAGTTTCGCGAGATGGGCGAGCTCTTGGTGCGCATGCTGCGCGAGCGCCATGGCCACGCGCCGATGTTCCTGCACGGTGGCGTGCCGCGCGCCCAGCGCGACAAGATGGTCGAGCGTTTCCAGCACGAACGCAGCCAGCGCGTCTTCCTGCTCTCGCTCAAAGCCGGCGGCACCGGCTTGAACTTGACGGCCGCCAACCATGTCATTCACTTCGACTTGTGGTGGAACCCGGCCGTCGAAGCGCAAGCCACCGACCGCGCCTACCGCATCGGCCAGCAGCGCAACGTGCAAGTGCACCGCCTCATCACGCGCGGTAGTTTCGAGGAGCGCATCAACCAGATGATGCGCAGCAAACGCGAGCTCGCCGAGATGACGGTGGGCAGCGGCGAGACCTGGATTGGGCAGCTGCCGGCGGAGGACTTGAAGGCGCTGTTTGCGCTGGGGTGAGTTGCTGCAGGTTCGCACCGGGGCTAGACCCGTGAAGCACCGTGCTCGGGGTCGCGATAGTGGCTCCGCACGACCAGCACGCGAATACCGTCCTCGTCCTCCCGGTAGATCACCGAGTACGGAAAGTCTTGCAGCATGTGAACGCGCCTGAACTCGTCCTCCGGAGTACCCAGACCCGGGAACTGACCCAGCAATGCCGCAACGCGGTCGAACTCGTCAAGGAAGCGACTTGCCAGCTTCGGGCCGCCTTCTTGCCGATAAAAGCGGGCCGCTTCCAGCAAATCAAGCTCAGCGCCCCTGTGTAGGGTGTAGCTCACGCCACGCTGGAGCGGATGCGGGCAAGCGCTTCGGGACCCGGGACAAGCAAGGAGCGATCAGCGTCTGCCTCGGCATCGCGCTCAGCCGCAACGGCAAGCCACTTTGCGTCCCTCGCCCTATCCGATTCCAAGCTGCTGATCACCTGGTCAAGCAATTTGACACGCTCCGACGAGGGAAGCCGGAGCACCTGTTGGGTGAGTACTTCGACGGGTACGGACATGGGGTTCTCCGAAAGCAGTTGCTCCTAGCTTGCCACAACCCGACATCGAAGAAAGCAGGTGGCCAGTTGTGCGCTTTCCGGCCCAGCTCCTGCCTGGATGTGGGGGAACACACGTGTCAAAACAAACCGACGATCCGCCCTTCGTCATCCAGATCAATGCGCTCGGCCGACGGCACCTTGGGCAGGCCAGGCATGGTCATGACGTCGCCGCAAATCATGACGATGAAGCCGGCGCCGGCGGCCAGGCGCACTTCGCGGATGTCCAGCACATGGCCGCTGGGCGCGCCGCGTTGCGTGGGGTCGGTGGAAAAGCTGTACTGCGTTTTGGCCACACACACGGGAAGGTGACCATAGCCCGCAGCCTGCAAGTGCTGGATCTGCGCGCGCACTGTGGCACTGGCGCTGATGTTGCTAGCACCGTATGTGAGGGTGGCGAGCTTGTGCACCTTGTCCCAAAGCGGCTCGGCGTCGTCATACGCAAAACGTTGATCGGCGCTGCGTGGTGCCGCGCACAAGCGCACGACCTCGTGCGCCAGCTCGGCCGCGCCACGCCCGCCCAATGCCCAATGCCGCGCGGTGTGCACGGCCACGCCGAGCTCGCCGATGCGTTCACGCAGCAGCGCGTGTTCGGCTTCGGTGTCGCTGGCGAAGTGGTTGATCGCCACGACACACGGCAGGCCGAACACTTCACGCAGGTTGTGCAGGTGGCGCTGCAGGTTGGCCATGCCGCGCGCAAGCGCCCCCAGGTCTTCACGCGTGAGGTCGGCGAGCGCCACGCCGCCGTGGTACTTCAGTGCGCGCACGGTGGCCACCACCACGGCGGCGGCCGGCACCAGGCCCGCCATGCGGCACTTGATGTCGATGAACTTCTCGGCGCCGAGGTCGGCGCCAAAGCCGGCCTCGGTGACCACGTAGTCGGCTAACTTCAAGGCGGTGCGGGTTGCCAGCACCGAGTTGCAGCCATGCGCAATGTTGGCAAACGGGCCGCCGTGCAGCAGCGCCGGGTTGTTCTCCAGCGTCTGCACGAGGTTGGGCGCCAGTGCGTCGCGCAGCAGCACAGCCATTGCGCCGTGGCATTTCAAGTCGGCCGCCGTCACCGACTTTCGGCCGCGTGTCTCGGCCACGACGATGCGGCCTAAGCGTTCCTTCAAATCGCGCAGCGAGGTTGCCAGACACAGGATGGCCATGACCTCGCTGGCGACCACGATGTCAAAGCCGTCTTGCCTTGGATAGCCGTTGCCGGGGCCGCCCAGGCCCACGGTGATCTGGCGCAGCGCGCGATCGTTCATGTCGACGACGCGGCGCCAGACGATGCGCCTCACGTCGATGTCCAGCGCATTGCCGTGGTGGATGTGGTTGTCCAGCACCGCGCTCAGCAGGTTGTGCGCCAGCGCCACGGCCTGGAAGTCGCCGGTGAAGTGCAGGTTGATGTCCTCCATCGGCACCACCTGCGCGTGGCCACCGCCGGTGGCGCCACCCTTCATGCCGAAGACCGGGCCGAGTGAGGGCTCACGCAAAGCGATGACTGCCTTCTGCCCGATGTGGTTCAACGCGTCACCCAGGCCCACCGTCGTCGTCGTCTTGCCTTCGCCCGCTGGCGTGGGGCTGATGGCGGTGACGAGGATGAGTTTGCCTTCGCTGCGGCCCGCCAGCGAGTCGATGTAGGGCAACGCGAGCTTGGCCTTGTAGTGGCCGTAGGGCACCAGGTGCTCGTCGTTGATGCCCAGGCGCTCTTGCGCCAAGGTTGTGATGCGTTGCAGGCACGCCTGGCGCGCGATCTCGATGTCAGTCATGGGGGTTCTTCTTCAGGCTCAGCTCGGGATTGTGCCGGCGCCTGCGCGCTTGTTCGCCACGAGCTGGGCTGCGCCAAAGGCCAACAAGGGCAGCAAGGCTTGCAGCATCGCGAACACCGCCGCCAGGTTGCGCTGGCCGCCACTGGCCAGCGTCACCGCTTCGGTGGTCAGCGTGGCGTGGCGCCCAGCGCCGATGAACTGAGTCGACAAGTACTGCGCCACGCTGACCGCGAAGCCGATGGCCAGGGCCGAGGCCAGCGGTGCGGCCAGCAGCGGCCACTTCACGCGCCACCAAAAGGCCCAGCGGCTGCGGCCGAGCGCCAGTGCCGTCCACTCATAGCGCACATCAAAACTGCGCCAGGCCGGCGCCAGCGCGGTGAAGACATACGGCAGCACCACCAGCACATGCACCCACAGCAGGCCCAGGCGCGTGCCGTCGAGCTGCAAGGCCAGCGCACCGCGGTAGAGGCCGACCATCAAGAGCAGCTGCGGCAGCACCAGCGGCAGCAACACGATGGGTGCGGCGCGTGCGTCCCAGCGCGGTGGCGCGGCCTCTAACCAGGCCACCGTGAGCAGCAGCGAGCACACGGCCGCTGCCGCGGCCAATGCCGCCGTGAAGCCCACCGTGGGGGCGCTTTCCAACACCTGCAACCAGGCCGCAGCGCTGGGCTCGGGTGGCCACAGCGCGGGAAAGGTCCACACGCCAGCGAGTGACAGCACGGCCAGTGCTAACAGCACAAGCACGTAGACAGCACCGAGGCTGATCGTCAGCGCAAAACCTAGACCCGCACCGAACTTGCCGCCACGTTCAGCGCCCGTGCGCTGGCCGCTTGTGGCCAGCCGCCGCCACAGCGGCGCCGTGCCGCGCCAGGCCAGCGCCACGGCCGCCACACACAGCGCCAGCAGCAAGGTCAGCGCCAGCGCGGTGGCCGCCCCTTGCGCGTTGCGCTGCACGTTGCCGTCGCTCAAACCTTGCCAGGCCAGCACCGCCAGCGTGGGCGGCGAGCCTGGGCCGATGATGAGCGCGAGGTCGACGACCGTGAGGCCGTAGGCCAGTACCGCCAGCAGCGGCCAGGCCAGGCGCGGCAACCATAGCAACCAAAGTACGCGCCACCACAACTGGCGCGCCGGGTAGCCCAGGGTGCGCGCCAGGGCAACTTCACGCCCGAGGACCAGCGCTGTCTCGGGCCGCGCCAGCAAGGCCCAGGCACTCCACAGCAAGAAGGGCGTTTCTTTCAGCACCAGCACCGCCACCAGCGCCAGGGCATGGGGGTCGTTCACCGTCTGCCACGCTGGCGGCGAGGCCCAGCCTGCCAGCGGCGAAAGCAGGCGCGCTAGCCAACCCGAGGGCGCGATGAGCCAGGCCAGGCCGATGGCAAAGGCCGCGTGCGGCAGCGCCAGCATGGGGCCGAGCCACGCCGCCAAACGCGCCCAGTGGTGGCTGCCATGCAGCTGGGTCACGATCAGCAGCGTGAGCGCCAGCGCCAGCAGCGTGCTGGCGCTGGCGCTGAAGAGCGTGGCCGCTAGCGCGCGTGGTGTTTGTGGGTCGTCGAGCAAGGCGCGCCAACCCTCGGGCGAAGCGCCTTCGAGCACGGCCCAGGGCAGCGCCAGTAGCAGCGGTAGCGCGAAGATGGTGACCACCAGCGCACGCACCATCACACGAAAGGGCGCGCGCGCCCAGCGCAGCCCGGCCGAAACTTCAGGCACCGTAGCGGCGCAGCCAGGCTTGTTCGAGCGGGTCGACCCAGCTGCCATGCGGCTCGGGGATCACCGCTTGCGGCGCGCGCACCGCGCCGGGTACGTTGCTGGCGTCGATGAAGGCTGCGCGCTCTTCGGACGTTAGTTTGTCGAGCGCCAGCACCGTGGGGTCGCCCCAGTGGCGGATGTCGGCCTTGCGCGCCTGCGCAGCGGGCGACTGCAGGAAATTGATGACCACCATCGCGCCTTCTTTGGCCCGCGCGTTGAAGGGGATGGCCAGGAAGTGGGTATTGCCCAGCGTGCCGCCTTTGAACTGGAAGGCCTGCACGCTGGCCGGCAAGGTCTTGGCCACGATCAGGTTGGCGACTTCGTTCGGGTTGAACGTTAGCGATATGAAGAGTTCGCCGTCGGCGAGCATCTGGCGCATCACCGTGGTGCTGGGCGGGAACTGCTTGCCCGCACGCCACAGCTGCGGGTGCAGCTGGTCGAGGTAAACCCACAGCGGCGGCGTCAGGCGCTCGAAAGCATCGGCGCTGTAGGGTTTGTAGAGCGGCGCGCGCTCGCGACTCAACTCCACCAGCAACTGCTTGACGAAGGTTGTGCCGTGGAACTGCGGCGGCTTGGGGTAGGTGGTGCGGCCCGGGTTTTTCTTCGCCCAGTCCAGCAGCTCGGCAGCGTTTTGCGGCGGCGTAGGCACGCGCGCGGGGTCGGCATAAAAGGTCAGCTGGGCCATGCCCCAGGCTGCCTCAAAGCCTTCCACGGGCTCGGAAAAGTCGATGTGCGTGGTCGGTTTGCCGACGACGTCGACCTTCGCAAAACTCGGCAGGCTCTCGGCGAAGGGCCCGTACAGCAGGCCTTCGCGCTTCATCGCGAGGAAGTTCTCGCCGTTGATCCAGACCATGTCGACCGAGCCTTCGCTACGGCCCGCGGCCTTCTCGGCGCGCACACGTTTCACGGCCTCGGCGGTGTCGGCAATCTTCACGTGTTCGAGCTTCACACCGAACTGGCGCTGCACCTCAGCGCCGGCCCATTGCAGGTAGGTGTTGATGCGCTCGCTGCCGGCCCAGGCGTTGAAGTAGACGCTCTGGCCCTGGGCGGCGCGCAAGGTCCGTGCCCACGTCTCGCCTTGGGCTTGCGCCAGGGGCGCGAGCAGGCCCAGGCTGAGGAGGTGGCGGCGTTGAAGTGTCATGGCGTTCGGGGGCTCAAGGGGTTTGCACGATAGCCGCCAGCGCCGCAGGCATGCGGGCTACTTCTTTTTCGGCACTGCTTTGAACTTGGTCTCGGCTTCGGCCTCGCTCAAACCCTTGAGTTTCTTGCAGGTGCCTTCGGGCACGTACTTCCACTCATCCACGGCGTTATCAACCTTGGCGATGCCCGCGCAGCCATGCGTGCCTGCCAGATTGGCGCAGTCGTTTTGCCCGGCTTTGGCAATGCCGTAGCAGCGCTCGGTGCCCTTTTTTTGCTCATGCGCCACGGCGCTGCCGAGTAGGCCTAGCGCCAGCGCCGAGGCCAGGGCGGACGAGATCACGGCTTTGGATGTCATGGCAAGTTCCTTCTAAAAGCTAGCACCATGGTGCCAGATGTTGGGCAAGCGACCGGGAAGGCGCTGGCATCGACGGGCGCTGATGTCTAATCGCGCCGCATGTTCAGAGACCGCCCGCGCCGCGCGCCCTTCACCTTCAACGTTTCCGTCGAGTGGCTGCTGCTAGGGTGCTGCGCCTTCTGGGTGCTGGTGGTGAGCCAGCCCTTCTTCAGGGCCGCACTGGCGGGCCGGGAGTTTGGTGATGCCTCGGCCTGGGGCTTTGCGCTGGCGCTGGCCCTGGCGCTGGTGAGCGCGCAGGCACTGGTGCTGGCCCCCCTGTGCAACCGCCACACCGCCAAGCCGCTGCTGGCGCTGCTGATCGTGGCCACGGCCATTGCTGGCCACTTCATGCACCACCTGGGCGTCTACCTCGACCCCACGATGCTGCGCAACACCTTGCGTACCGACGTGCACGAAGCGCGTGAGCTCTTCAGCTGGGCCATGCTGCCCAATGCCCTGCTCTTTGCCGGGCTGCCCTTGCTGCTGCTGTGGCGCGCGCGGCTGCGGCGCACACCCTGGCCGCGCGCGCTGGCCACGCGGCTGGTGTTCATGCTCGTGCTGGCGCTGGTGATGGTGGGCGCGGTGCTGGCCATCTTCCAGCCACTGGCGTCGCTGATGCGCAACCACAAGGACATGCGCTACCTCGTCGCGCCGGCCAACTACCTGTGGTCGGCCGGCAGTGTGGTGGCCAGTGAATTGCGTGGTGTGGCCGCGCCAAGAAAGCTCATCGGTGAAGACGCCAAGCCGGGCCCGAGTTGGCAGGGCCTGGGCAAACCCCGCCTGCTGGTCATCGTCGTCGGTGAGACGGCACGCGCAGCGAACTGGGGCTTGA
>JANOJR010000149.1:0-2734 GCA_031418855.1 Rubrivivax sp. | reverse complement strand
AGGTGCCGCCGACGCCGCGCCCTTCGACGATGGCCACACGTGCGCCGTGCAAGGCCGCGCGACGCGACGCGGCGACACCGCCGGAGCCGGCGCCAAGCACGATGAGGTCGAATTCAGGGGTGGGGATGGGGGTCATGCTGGAACCTTGAGGCAGCCTCGAGTGGCTGCCACACAATGTCGCACATGCCCGAGCTTTCTGACATCGAACGCGTCAAACAACTGCGCGCGTTGCTGCACCACCATGCGCACCGCTACTACGTGCTGGACGCCCCGGAAGTCCCCGACGCAGAGTACGACCGCCTCTTCGCCGAGCTGCAAGCGCTCGAGCGCGCGCACCCCGAGCTGCTGACGACGGACTCGCCCACACAGCGTGTGCTGGGCAAAGTACTTGATGGATTCACGCCCGTGCGCCACCGCGTGGCCATGCTCAGCATCCGCACCGAAACCGACACCAGCGCCGCCGGCGCATTGGCCTTTGACGCCCGCGTGCGCCGAGAGCTCGAACTCGATGAACTGGCACCGCCCATCGAGTACACCGCTGAGTTGAAGTTCGACGGCCTGGCCATCAACTTGCGCTATGAACACGGCGTGCTGGTGCAAGCTGCCACGCGCGGTGACGGCGAGAGCGGCGAAGACGTGACGCAGAACATCCGCACCATCGGGCAGATACCGCTGAAGCTGAAGGGCGACGCGCCGGCCGTGCTGGAAGTCCGCGGCGAGGTCTACCTGCGCCGCAGCGACTTTGAAGCGCTCAATGCGCGCCAGCGCGAGCTCGGTTTGAAGACCTACATCAACCCGCGCAACACGGCCGCCGGCGCCGTGCGCCAGCTCGACCCCGCCAACGCCGCGCAGCGCCGCTTGAGCTTCTTCGCCTACGGCCTGGGCGAAGCACCAGGCTGGAATGCGCCGGCCACCCACAGCGCCACGCTCGATGCGCTGGCCGCATGGGGCGTGCCGGTGTGCGCCGACCGCGCGGTGGTGCAAGGCGCACAAGGGCTGGTCGACTTCCACGTCGCCATGGGCGCCAAGCGCGACGCCCTGCCGTTTGACATCGACGGCGTGGTCTACAAGGTCAACAGCGTGGCGCTGCAGCAGCGCCTGGGTTTCGTCACACGCGAGCCACGCTGGGCGGTGGCGCACAAGTACCCGGCGCAAGAGCAGATCACGCGGCTCAATGGCATCGACGTCCAGCTTGGGCGCACCGGCAAGCTCACCCCCGTGGCCAAGCTCGAGCCGGTGTTTGTGGGGGGCACGACGGTGAGCAACGCCACGCTGCACAACGTCTTCGAGCTGCGCCGCAAGGGCGTGCGCGTGGGCGACCAGGTCATCGTGCGGCGTGCTGGCGACGTCATCCCTGAGGTGGTGGGCCGTGTGCCTGGCGCGCGTGCCGGCTACGTGGCTAACTTTCATATGCCACGGGCTTGCCCGGTCTGCGGCAGCGCGGTGGTGCGTGAAAAGGGCGGCATGGACCATCGCTGCAGCGGTGGCCTCTTCTGCCCGGCGCAGCGCAAGCAGGCGATGCTGCATTTCGCCGGACGGCGCGCGCTGGACATCGAAGGCCTGGGCGACAAGATCGTGGACCAACTCGTGGACAACGGCCTGGTGCGTAGCTTGCCCGAGCTCTACACGCTGGGTCTGGCCAAGCTGGCGGCGCTTGCGCGCATGGCCGACAAGAGCGCGGCGAACCTGGTGGCCGCGCTGGAGGGTAGCAAGCACACGACGCTGGCGCGATTTGTCTATGCGCTGGGTATTCGGCAGGTGGGGGAGTCGACGGCGAAAGACCTGGCGCGGCACTTCGGCTCGCTCGATCGCATCGTCGAGGCCAGTAGCGAGCAGCTCTTGGAAGTCAAAGACATCGGCCCCATCGTCGCGCAAAGCATCCGCAGTTTTTTTGAGCAGCCGCACAACGTCGAGGTGGTGGCGCAGCTGCGTGCGGCGGGCATTCGATGGGATGAACACGCCGGGGTGGCGCGTGACGAGATCAAACCGCTAACAGGCAAGACACTGGTGCTGACGGGTACGCTGCCGACCCTCGGCCGTGACGAGGCCAAGGACTTGATCGAAGCGGCGGGTGGCAAGGTCGCGGGTTCGGTATCGCGCAAGACGAGCTACGTGGTGGCGGGCACTGAGGCCGGTAGCAAGCTCGACAAAGCGCGCGAGTTGGGCCTGCCTATCCTCGACGAAGCCGGTCTGCTCGCCTTGCTTGGCGGCGCGCTATGAAGCGACTGTGCCTGCTCGGCGGCGAGTCCAGCGGCAAGACGACTCTGGCGCGCGCCTTGGCCGACGCGCTGGGCACCCTCTGGGTGCCCGAATATGGCCGCCAGCGCTGGGAGGAACTGCGCGAAACGCTGGGTGTGGATGATCTCGCACATGTCGCGCGGCGGCAGATTGAGCTTGAGGACGAGTACGCGCAGCGCGCGCGCGGCTGGCTCATCTGCGACACCTCGCCACTGACCACGCTGCAATACTGCCTGGCCGACCATCGCCATGCGCCGCCGGCCTTGCACGCGATGGCGCGCCGGCATTACGACCTGGTTGTGTTGTGCCTGCCGGACTTCGAGTTTGTGCAGGACGGTTGCCGTCGTGACGATGCTTTCCGCCTGGAACAGCACGCCTGGACCGAGGCGCAGCTGGTCTTGCTTGGCACCAAGACACTGCGGGTGAGCGGATCGGTAGTGCAGCGCGTGCAGGCCGTGCTGCGCGAGATCGGCACACCTATGATGTCCGCAAGCAT
>JANOJR010000148.1:0-3149 GCA_031418855.1 Rubrivivax sp. | reverse complement strand
CAGCTGCCCGCCGCCGACGGCAAGAACCGCGGCCTGCTGTGGCGGCTGACGCGTGACGGCCGCACGAGCTACCTCTTCGCCACCATGCACCTGGGCCAGGCGAGCTGGCGCGAGCTCGGCCCGGCGGTGAAAGAGGCCGTGCGTGACAGCGACCTGGTGGCGCTGGAGCTCGACCTTGGCGACCCCGACATCCTGCGCGACCTCGTGAAAGTTTTGACCGAACTCGCTACCCGCCCGCCCATCGAGTTGAGCAACGTGTTACGCCAGCGCGTAGCCGCCTTGGCGCGGGTCGCCTGTCTGCCAGAAGCCAGCATCGGCACCATGCATCCGCTCTTGCAGGCCATGAGTCTGACGATGAAGGTGCTGCAGCGTGAAGGCCTGCACCCGGCCTTTGGCCAGGAATTCGCCCTCAAGCAGTTCGCGATGACTAACAACAGACATGTGCTCTCACTGGAAACCCCAGCGCAACAGTTCGCAGCCATGCTGCCCGAGCCCGGCGACAGCCTGGAGCGAAACCTCGCGCGCGCCGTGACGCAGCTTGAACAGGGCCGCGCGGGTGCCATGTTGCGGCGCATGGCCAGCGCCTGGGAGCGTGGCGACTTTGACGAGCTCGCCGCCTACGCCAGCTGGTGCGAATGCGCCGACGACGCGCAAGACCGGCGCGCGCTGGTGCGCATGAACGACGAGCGCAACGCCCCCATGGCCGCGCGCATCGACGAGCTGCACCGCCGTGATCTCAAGGTCTTTGCCGCCGTGGGCGCGCTGCACATGACAGGCGAGCAAGCCTTGCCGCGGCTCTTTCAGCAAATGGGTTTTCAAGTCGAGCGCGTGCTGATGTCGCCAATGATGCCGCGTTGAGTACGCCGCCGCCGCGCCGCACAATGCGTTGCGCCCATCCACACTGAGGAGACGACCATGCCCGGCCCCACCGATTTCACCAAGCTCGTGCCCGGTTTTGACTTCCTGCAAAGCCTGATGAAAGGCGCCGGCCAGGCGCTGCCCAGCATGAACCAGTGGATCGCGCCGACGCTGGACCCTGTCGAGCTAGAAAAGCGCATCGAGCAGCTGCGCACCGTGCAGTTCTGGCTGGAGCAAAACGCCAAGCTGCTGGCCGCCAGCATCCAGGCGCTGGAAGTGCAGCGCATGACGCTGGTCACGCTGAAAACCATGAACGTGCCGCTGGACAGCATGCGGGATGCCTTCAAGCTCATGCCGCAGGCGGCCCCCCCAGCAGCCCCACCGGCCACTGCCGCCCCGGCAGCGAGCCCAGCGCCTGAAGCCGCGCCCGCAGCCGTGTCTGCCGTGGACCCGATGCAATGGTGGGGCGCGCTGACGCAGCAGTTCACCGAGCTCGCCAGCAAGGCCATGAAAGACAGCCGCAGCGAAGTG
This sequence comes from Rubrivivax sp., assembly GCA_031418855.1. Lineage (GTDB taxonomy): Bacteria > Pseudomonadota > Gammaproteobacteria > Burkholderiales > Burkholderiaceae_C > Rubrivivax. The sequence goes on along the minus strand of JANOJR010000148.1, from coordinate 1,760 downwards.
GCCCCGGCCCACAAGCCTGGCGTCACGCCTGAAGTCACGCCTGACGCCAAGCCCGCTGCAAAAAAACGCAAGCGCTGAAGCCGACCCTGGACAGGCCCATGCAAGCCTTCACCGTCGGCCACGCCACGCACCCTGATGCCGCCACGGCGCTGGCGCTGGCGGCCGCACAGATCGACGCTGCGCTGTCCCACGGCAATGCTGGCGCGCGCGCGGCGCCGACCCTGGGCTTCATCTACCTCACCGACCACTACGCAGGTGCTGCGGCGTCGCTCTTGGCCGACGCACAAACGCGTTGGCCCGGCGTGGCCTGGGTCGGCGCGGTGGGCGTGGGTGTCGCCGCCACAGGCGTTGAATACTTTGACGAGCCCGGGCTGGCGTTGATGCTGGCGGCGTTGCCGCGGGCGCACTTCGAGGTCTTCTCCGGCGCACGCCCGCTCTCCAACATCGCGCCCTACACGGCGCTCGTGCACGCCGACCCGGCCACGCCCGACATCGACGAGCTGATTGCCGAGATGAGCCGGCGCACGGCCACTGGCTACCTCTTCGGTGGCCTGGCGTCGTCGCGCCATGGCACCCTGCACATCGCCGACGAGGTGCTGCGCGGCGGCCTCTCGGGTGTGGCCTTCAGCCGTGACGTGACGCTTATCTCACGTGTTAGCCAAGGCTGCCAGCCCATCGGCCCCACGCGCATGGTCACGCGCGCCGAGCGCAATGTGGTGGTCGAGCTCGACGGCCAAAGGGCCTTGCCGCTCTTGCTGGCCGACTTGCAAATCCAAAGCCTGGACAACCCGCGTGAGGTGATGCCGCGCCTGCAAGCCACGCTGGTGGGTTTGACCAGCGCCAGCGAGCCGCTGGACGGCGAGCGGCGCACCGCGCGCGCCGGCCAGTTCGGCCCCGACACGCGCGTGCGCCACCTCATCGGGCTGGACCCCGGCCGCCAGGCGGTGGCCGTGGCCGACATGGTCGAGCCGGGCATGCAGTTGGCCTTTTGCGCGCGCAATGCGACTGCTGCGCGGCGCGACCTGGTGCGTATTTGCGCCGAGATCCGCGACGAGGTTGAAAGCGACTTCACGCCCCGGCGCATGGCCGGCGCCATCTATGTCAGCTGCAGCGGCCGCGGTGGCGCGCATTTCGGCGGGCCCTCGGCCGAACTGCAAATCGTGCAGCACGCGCTGGGCGAGGTGCCGCTGGTGGGCTTCTTTGCCAACGGCGAAATTGCGCGCCATCACCTCTACGGCTACACCGGCGTGTTGACGGTGTTCACCGCGCCGCGTTGAACGTCTTCAGACTCACGGCGCGCGCTCGCCGGCGAGCGAGCGCAAGTCGTCTTCCCAGTCCTTTAGCTTCGCCCGCGCAGCCAAGCGCTGCGCCGGTGTGGTGCTGTTGTGCAGGTCGGCACTGGCGCGGCAGTTGAACTCGATGGCGCGCTGCCGCGCCGCACGCAACGTCGGGTCCGTGGGCTGCTCCATGCGCTCCATGAGCCCGCGCATCGACACCAGCAGCGCGCCACGATCGGGCTTTTCAGCGACCCAGCGGCGCAGCGTTTGCAGGATGTCGCGCTGGCGCGCCTCGCGCGCGGCCATGGCCTCGGCGGGGTCGTAAGGCGAGGCGGCCAAATTGGCGTCAATGACCCTCAGCTGCGCCGGCTGCATCTTGCCGTACAGGCGCTCGGCGCTCTCGATGGCGCGCTTCTTTCGCAGCTTGCGCCGCGCGTCGGCGCTGGCCGTGATGTTCTGGTCACGGAACTCGGCGTTCTTCTT
>JANOJR010000147.1:0-3482 GCA_031418855.1 Rubrivivax sp. | reverse complement strand
GTGGCTAACGGTGGAAGTACGAGCACGATCGATTGCTCACGGCCATGGCTGGCCACAGCCTCGGCACGCGCCGTGGCCAGCGGGGTGCCGACGTTGCTGCCGGCGTAAAACGCCGAGTCGGTGTTGAGCACCTCGCGCCACTGCCCCGTTTGACCCTGATGCTGCGGCACACCGAGGCGGAAGCCTTCATGCACCACCGGCGCGAAGTTGCACACCACCAAGATCGGCGTGCTGCCAGCAGCGCCACGGCGCACAAAACTCAGCACGCTGCGCTCGGCGTCCTGGTGGTCAATCCACTCAAAGCCGTCGCCCGTGAAGTCGCGCTGCCACAGCGCGCGCGCGCGCTTGTACAGCGCATTGAGGTCGCGCACCAGGCGCTGCATGCCCAGGTGATCGCTCTGTTCCAGCAGGTGCCAGTCGAGTGATGCGTCGTGATTCCACTCGCGCTCTTGCGCAAACTCGCAGCCCATGAACAGCAGCTTCTTGCCCGGGTGGCCGAACATGAAACCGAAGTAGGCGCGCAGGTTGGCGAACTGCTGCCAGCGGTCGCCCGGCATCTTGGCGAGCAGCGAGCCCTTGCCGTGCACGACCTCGTCGTGCGAGATCGGCAGCACGAAGTTTTCGTTGAAGGCGTAGACCAGGCCAAAGGTCATCTCGCCGTGGTGCCAGCGCCGATGGATCGGCTCGCGCGCCATGTAGGCCAAGGTGTCGTGCATCCAGCCCATGTTCCACTTGTAGTGAAAACCTAACCCCCCAGCGTAGGTGGGGCGTGAGACGGCTGGGAAGGCGGTGGACTCTTCGGCCAGCGTCACCGCTTGGGGGCGTTCGCTGCCGACCACTTCATTCACGCGCTTCAAAAGTGCGATGGCTTCCAGGTTCTCGCGCCCACCCTGCGCGTTGGGAATCCACTCGCCGCTCTTCCTGCTGTAGTCGCGGTAGAGCATGGACGCCACGGCGTCGACACGCAGGCCGTCGATGTCGAAGCGTTCCACCCAATACAGCGCGCTGGCCACCAGGAAGTTGCGCACTTCGGTGCGGCCGAAGTTGTAGATCAGCGTGTTCCAGTCGTGGTGAAAGCCTTCACGCGGGTCGGCGTATTCGTAGAGGTGCGTGCCGTCGAACTCGGCCAGGCCAAAGGCGTCGCTGGGGAAGTGCGCCGGCACCCAGTCGAGCAGCACGCCCAGGCCTGCGGCGTGCGCGCGGTCGATAAAGCGGCGCATGCCATCGGCGTCGCCGAAACGCGCGGTGGGCGCGAAGAGGCCGAGCGTTTGGTAGCCCCAGGAGCCGTCGAATGGGTGCTCGGTGACAGGCAGCAATTCGAGATGCGTGAAGCCCATGTCGGCGGCGTAAGGCACCAAGGTGTCGGCCAACTCGTCCCAGTTCAGCCACTGCTCGCCTTGCGCGCCTTTGCGCCGCCACGAGGCCAGGTGCACTTCGTAGATGCTCATCGGCGCATCCAGTGCATTGGCGGCCTGGCGTGCGGGGGAGGGCGGCGCGATCGCGGGCAACGCAGCCACCACGCTGGCGTTGGCCGGCCGCAACTCGGCTTGGCGCGCGAAGGGGTCGGCCTTTTGCGGCAGCAGCCTGCCGTCGGCGGCCATCAGCTCGAACTTGTAGCGCGCGCCCAAGCCCACGCCGGGCAGGAAGAGCTCCCACACGCCGCACTCGCGGCGCAGCCGCATCGGGTGGCGCGCTCCGTCCCAGAAGTTGAAGTCGCCCACGACGCTGACGCGCCGGGCATTGGGCGCCCACACCGCGAAGGCCGTGCCGTTGACGCCGCCCATCACGCGTGGCGCGGCGCCCAGCACTTCAAACGGGCGCAGGTGCGTGCCTTCGCCCAGCCACCAGACGTCCATCTCGCCCAGCACCGCGCCGAATCGGTAAGGGTCTTCGATGATCGACTCATGGCCGTCGGCCCAGTGCACGTGCAGCCGGTAGGACTTGTCGGCTTTGCGTTTAGCCAGCCGCGCTTCGAAGAGGCCGCGTGCGTCGCGCTGCTTGAAGTTGGCCAGCGGCTCGCCGGCCAAGTCCACCACCGACGCGCTGGCGGCACCCGGCAGCAAAGCGCGCACCCAGCACTTCCCCTCATCGTCGCGGTGCGGGCCGAGCACGGCGAAGGGGTCGCCATGGCGGCCGCTGCACAGTGCGTCGATGTCCTCGCCAGCAAGCATGGGTTGAAGCCCGCCCGTCAGCGCTGCTGCGGCGTTAGTTTCCAGACCCGCCGCGCATATTCGGCAATCGTGCGGTCGGTCGAGAACATGCCCATGCCCGCGACGTTGGCGATGGCCTTGGCGGCCCAGGCCTGCGGGTCGCGAAAGAGTGCGTCGACACGCGCTTGCGCGGCCGCGTACGACTCAAAGTCGGCCAGCAGCAGGTAGTGGTCACCGCCCCAGAGCAGACTGTCGATGAGGGCGCGGTAGCGCGCGGGCTCGTCGATGGAAAAGGCGCCGCCGCCGATGGCGTCGAGCACCGCCTTGAGCCGCGGATTGTTTTCGTACAAGCCCATGGGCTTGTAGCCGCGCGCGCGTTCGGCGGCGACCTCGGCCGTGCTCAGGCCGAAGATGAAGATGTTGTCGTCACCCACCTGCTGGCGGATTTCGATGTTGGCGCCGTCGTCGGTGCCGATGGTCAGCGCGCCGTTCATGGCCAGCTTCATGTTGCCGGTGCCCGAGGCTTCGGTGCCCGCGGTGGAAATCTGCTCGGACAAGTCGGCGCCGGGCATGATGACTTCGGCCACCGAGACGCCGTAGTTCGGAATGAACACCAGCTTCAAGCGCCCGCGCAAACGCGTGTCGTGGTTGATGACCTGGCCCACGTCATGGATCAGCCGGATGATGTTCTTGGCGCTGACGTAGCTCGACGCCGCCTTGCCGGCAAAGATCACCGTACGCGGTACCCAGTCACTGTGGGGGTCGGCGAGCATGGCCTGGTAGCGCGCCACCACGTGCAGCACATTGAGCAGCTGGCGCTTGTATTCGTGGATGCGTTTGACCTGCACGTCAAAGAGGCTGCGCGGGTCGACCGTGATGCCGGTGCTGTGCGCAATGTGCGCGGCCAGCCGCTCTTTGTTGGCCAGTTTGATGGCGAGGAAAGCACTGCGAAACGCCGGGTCGGCGGCCTTGCTGCGCAGCTGACTCAGTTGGTCAAGATCCAGCCGCCAGGCCTTGCCCAGCGTCTGGTCGAGCAAGGTTGCAAGCCCCGGGTTGGCCTGCGCCAGCCAGCGCCGTGGCGTAACGCCGTTAGTCACGTTGATGAAGCGCTCGGGCCACAGGCTGGCGAAGTCGGCAAAGATGGTCTGCACCAGCAAGTCGGAATGCAGGGCAGAGACACCGTTGACCTTATGGCTGCCCACGACAGCCAGGTGCGCCATGCGCACGCGCTTCTCGCCACGCTCGTCGATCAAGGACATGCGCTGCATGAAGGCGTTGTCCCCCGGCCGTGTGGCTGCGGCCATGCTCAGGAACTCATGGTTGATGCGGTAG
>JANOJR010000146.1:0-2688 GCA_031418855.1 Rubrivivax sp. | reverse complement strand
GTGCTGGAGCGCAACCTCAGCACCGGCGAAAAAATGCCCGCACTTGAAGAGCACGGCGGCGTGTACGCGCTGATCGGCTCCACCGGTGTCGGTAAGACCACCAGCACGGCCAAGCTGGCCGCAGCCTTCGCCGCGCGCCATGGCGCCACGCAGCTAGGCTTGATCACGCTGGACGCTTACCGCGTTGGCGCGCACGACCAGTTGCGTGCTTATGGCCGCATCCTGGGCGTGCCCGTGCACATGGCGCACGATCGCGCTTCGCTCGAAGACTTGCTGGAGCTCTTTGCTGGCAAGAAGATGGTGCTCATCGACACCGCCGGCATGGCGCAGCGCGATGCACGCACCCGCGAGTTGCTGGACATGCTGCAACACGCCTCGGTACAAAAACTGCTGGTGATGAACGCGGCCGCACAAGGCGAAACCTTTGAGGACGTGATCTCGGCTTACGGTGCGGCCAGCTGCCGTGGCGTGATCCTGTCGAAGATCGACGAGGCCGTGAAGCTGGCGCCGGCGCTGGACGTGCTGATCCGCCACAAGCTCAAGGTGCTGGCGGTCGCTAACGGTCAACGTGTGCCTGAAGACTGGCACATCCTGTCGGCGCACGCGCTGGTGCAGCGCGCGCTGCGCAGCCATGCCGCGCTGGCCTGGCGCCACGACAGCTCAGAGATGAACCTGGTGTTCGCCGGCGTGCCACATCCGGTGCCTGTGGCAGCCCGTGCGGCGGTGATGCAGTAGCGCGTTGATGGCCCTCGCTCCAACGTCCGCACCCTCATCCGCACCCGTGGACCAAGCCGCCGGCCTGCGCGCCATGTTCGCTGGGCGCGTGCGCCACATCGTGCCTTTGATCGCCAACCCGCATGTCGCGTTTGCCAGTGTCGTACTCGAACGCATCACCACGGCGCTGGCCGCCGGTGGCGCCAACACCTTGCTGGTGGACGCCGCCGACGCCTCGCCGCCCGCGCCCGAGCTCGCTTATGTCGACCTGGCCGCCTGTGTCGAGCAGCTCGACCCGCGCACCGCCTACTTGGCCGCGCGCGGCTTGCCGCGCCGCCACGTCGACACCCGTGGTTCAGCGGCGGGCTTGTTGACTGCGCTCGGCCGCGTCGCACCCACCGCCGACACCGTGGTACTGCACGGTGAGGTGTTGGACCTGGCGCGCGTGTTCATGCACTGCGAGCTGCGCCCGGTGCTCATCACCTCCGACCATGTCGACGCTGTCAAGCACGCCTACGCGGCCGTGAAGGTGCTGGCGCAACGCTGCGGCATGCGCACCTTCGACGTGCTGATGGTGGCGCCGCATGGCAGCCGCCGCGCGCGCGCCATCGTCGCCAGCCTGGCCAGTTGCGCTGAGAGTTTCATGGGCTCGATGCAACACGGCTGGGCCCAGATCGACCCTGCCGTGGACGTCACCGAAGCGCCGGATGCCGATCTGTGCCAGCTCTTGCTCGCACAGCGCCGCCTCGGGTTCGATTCTGTGCCGTCAACAACATCGTTAGCGCCTTCGTCAACGCCACTGCGCGCCGTCGCCGCCAGCGCGCCCTCGTCGTTTGCCACCCTGTCCTGACCCTCTGAAAGCCACCCACCATGTACACCGCCAAGGGACAACTCGACGGCAGCGCCTTGCTCAAGCAGTACAGCCCACTGGTGCGTCGGCTCGCGCACCAGATGATCGCCAAGCTGCCCGCGAACGTGGAGCTCGACGACCTGATCCAGGTCGGCATGATCGGCCTGAGTGACGCGCTCACGCGCTTCGACGCCGCGCAAGGCGTGCAGTTCGAAACCTTCGCCACGCAGCGCATTCGCGGCGCCATGCTCGACGAGTTGCGTGGCAACGACTGGATGAGCCGCGGCGACCGCCGCCACCAGCGCAGCATCGAGACGGCGGTGCACAAGCTCGAACAAAAACTCGGCCGCGCGCCGAGTGAGAGCGAAATCTCGCGCGAGATGGGTTTGTCGCTCGTCGAGTACCAGGAACTGCTGGGTAAAGTGCGCGGCACCCAGCTCATCTTCCTGGAAGACATGAATGGCAGTGAAGGCGAAGAGGATTACCTCGACCGCCATGTCGCCGACGAAGACTCCAGCCCGCTCAACCGCCTGGAAGACCAGCGCATGCGCGAGGCCCTGGTCGAGGCCATCAAAAACCTGCCCGAGCGCGAGCAGTACGTCATGAGCATGTACTACGAGCACGACATGAACTTGAAGGAAATCGCCGCCGTGCTGCACGTGACCGAGAGCCGCGTCTGCCAGCTGCACAGCCAGTCGATCGCACGGCTGCGGGCGAAGTTGCGCGAGTGGTGAGATGGCGTCGCGGCGCCGCTGATTTCGCCATCGTCAGCGCGAGCCCACGGCCTTAGTCGACTGTCGTCGCCCGAATGTCGCCACTTGAAGTCGGCGTGATCGCGGCAATATGCAGCGCAGTCGCCACAGCGCAGGTGCCCCTACACATAGGTGCGCAAGGCCGCTGTCGATAGAATGCCGCATGCCTGATCAAACCCCTGCGCAGCCCCCCGCGCCGCCTGTCATCCGCCCCGACCGGGACGGTGGCGGCACGGTGGTCGTCGAGCGCAAGAAGGCACGCACCAAACCACCGTCGCTGTACCAGGTGGTGCTCTTGAACGACGACTACACGCCGATGGAATTCGTCGTGATGGTGTTGCAGCAATACTTCCAGCGCGACCTGGAAACGTC
>JANOJR010000145.1:0-1552 GCA_031418855.1 Rubrivivax sp. | reverse complement strand
AGCTGGTGGAAACCACGCGGCTTTTCGGCCGGGGTCTGGCGGCCATCGAGCCGACGTGGATCGTGGCGCTGGCGGGTCATCTTTTGAAAACCCAATTGCTGGAACCGCACTGGGAGAAGAAGGCCGCTGAGGTCATCGCGCTGGAGCGCGCCACGCTCTACGGCATTGTTATCTACCACAACAAGCGCGTGAACTTCGGTCGCGTTGACGCGGCGGCTGCGCGCGAGATCTTTATCCGCGAAGCGCTGCTGGGGGACGAGTGGGAGACGGCGCTGCCCTTCCTGTCGCACAACCGCAAGCTGGTGCGCCAGGTGCAGGAGCTAGAGCACAAAGCGCGCCGGCAGGACGTGTTGGTGGACGACGAGCTGATCCACGCCTTTTACGACAAGCTGCTGCCGCCGGATGTCTGCTCCGGCGCAAGCTTAGAGCGCTGGTTTCGCGACGAGCAGCGGCGCGACCCGAAGCTCTTGCAGTTGACGCGCGACGAGCTCATGCGCCATGAAGCGGCGGGCATTACCAGCGACGCCTTCCCGCGCATGTTGCGCCTGGGCGGCATCGACTGCGCGGCGAGCTACTTGCATGAGCCCGGTGACGCCAAAGACGGCCTCACCGTGGCCGTGCCGATCTACGCCTTGAACCAGGTGCATGAAGAACGCTGCGAGTGGCTCGTGCCGGGCATGGTGCGCGACAAGGTGCTGGCGCTGGTGAAGACGCTGCACCAGCGCCCGCGCTCGCGCCTGGTGCCGCTGCCCGACTTTGCCAGCAGCTTCGTCGCCGACACGCCCTTTGGCCAAGGCGGGCTGATCGACACGCTGCTGGCCGCCGTGCGCGCCAAAACACAACTGCCCATCCAGCGCACCGACTTCAAGCTCGAGCTGCTGGGCGCGCACCAGTTCCTGAACTTCCGTGTCAACGACGAGCACGGCCGCCAGCTCGGCGTCGGGCGCGACCTGGCTGCGCTGAAGGTCGAACTCGGCGGCCAGGCACGCAGTGCATTTCAAGCGTTAGCGGTGTTGAAGGGCGCCGTGGCCGTAGTGCCAGTTTCGCCGACCGCGCCGCAGGCCGCACCGCCGACCAAGCCGCAAGGCCGTGGTGTCGTGGCCGTGGTGGCCCCCCCCGCGCCGGCCAAGCCCAAAGCCCCCGAGCGCTATACCGAGTGGAGCTTTGGCGAGCTGCCCGAGCTGATGGAAATCCAGCGCGGCGCGCAAACGCTGATCGGCTTCCCGGCCTTGATCGACCGTGGCACGTATGTCGAAGTCGAAGTCTTCGACGAGCCGCAAGCCGCCACCGCGCAGCACCGCGCCGGCCTGCGCCGCCTGGTCGCCTTGCAGATCCGCGAGCCGCTGAAGTTCCTGGAAAAAAACATCCCCGAGCTGAGCAAGATGGCCAGCGCCTACATGTCCCTGGGCACGCTCGAAGAGCTGCGTGCGCAGGTCATCGATGTGGCACTGGAACGCGCTTTTCTCGCCGAGCCCCTGCCCACGGATGCGGCCAGCTTCAAGGCGCGCATCGACGAAGGCCGCACGCGGCTGAACCTCATCGCGCAAGAAGT
>JANOJR010000144.1:0-2477 GCA_031418855.1 Rubrivivax sp. | reverse complement strand
CGCCGACCCACGCGAGCTGGTGATGGACATCCTGCGCCATGTGCCTGATGTCGAGGTGCTGGCGCCGCGGGAGTTGGAGGACGAGGTGGTGCGGCGGCTGCGCGAGGGGTTGCGCGTGTCTGGTGAGACTGGTTGAACGGCTGGATGAACGATCAGGCCGGTGGCCGGGCCCAGGCTCACGCTGTGAGGCTGGGGGATGAAAAGATTGGAAGCATCAAGGGGAGACGAGGGCATGGAGTTCAAGGCGTTCTTTTCAACAGCAACCGCCACGCCAAGCCGCGCTGGCAGCAAGCCGTTCGAGTATCAAGAACGACTGGCGCTGGCGCCATGGCCGGATTTACTGGAGGCACCCACGGGTCTGGGAAAGACGGCCGCCGTGGTGCTGGCCTGGGCATGGAAGCGCGGCTGCCGGCTGGGCGGCCAGCACGTTCCCCCGGACGCCAACACACCGCGTCGCCTCGTCTACTGCCTGCCGATGCGCGTGCTGGTCGAGCAAACCCAGCGTGAGTGCGAGAGATGGCTGCACGCGCTCGGCGCGAACGGTGACGTGGGCCAGAGGCGCGTCTCGGTGCATGTGCTGATGGGCGGCTCGGAAGATCTCAAGAAGCCAGTCTGGGCCGAACACCCTGAAGAAGATCAAATTTTGATTGGCACGCAGGACATGCTGCTGTCGCGCGCGCTAATGCGCGGCTATGGCATGAGCCGTTACCAGTGGCCGGTGCATTTCGCCATGCTGCACAACGACGCGATGTGGGTCTTCGACGAAGTGCAGCTCATGGGGCCGGGGCTGATCACCAGCGTGCAGATGGATGCGTTTCGCCGTGCGCTGGGATGCGCAATGGGCAGCCGCAGTATCTGGATGTCGGCCACGCTCAATCGTGATTGGATGCAGACGGTTGACTTCGACCCAGCCTCGTTGGCTGCGCTCGAACTGAGCGAGGCCGAGAAGCAGTCGGACGCAGTGCGCCAACGACGCGAGTCGGTCAAGCCGCTTCTGCCCAGCCCTGTGGCCTGGGCCGCCGAGGGCAAGCCGGCAGCATTGAGCTATCTCGCTGCGCTGGCCGAACAGATTGCCGCTACCCATAGCCCCGGCAGCACCACGCTGGCGATACTGAACACGGTTGAACGTGCGCAGGAGTTGCGCGCACGACTTGAAAAGCACTTCGCAGCGCCGAGCAAGCCGAAAGCGAAAAACGAAACCGTCGCGACGGCTGGCAATTCCGTCGCGCAGCCGGAAATCCTGCTCATCCACTCCCGATTTCGCGCTCAGGAACGCGCCGCGCAAAGCGCGAAGTTGTCCGAGTCAACCGACGTTGTGGGGCCAGGCCGCATCATCGTCGCCACCCAGGCCATCGAGGCCGGCGTCGACATCTCCGCGCGCGTGCTGTTCACCGAACTGGCGCCCTACGCATCGCTGGTGCAACGCTTCGGGCGCTGCAACCGTTACGGCGAATTCAACGGCACAGCCGACGCGCAGGTTTTCTGGATCGACATCGCCGACCCCAAGCCCTACACCGCCGAAGAAATCGATGCCGCGCGCAGGCAGCTCGGCTCCCTCGCGAGCGCCTCGCCGGCAGCGCTCCCGCCGGTCACTGCCGAGGCGCCTTTGCACCCGGTGCAGCGGCGCAAAGACTTCCTCGAGCTGTTCAACACCGAGGCCGATTTGTCGGGCTTCGACGTCGACATCGCGCAGTACATCCGCGATGCGGACGACGCCGACGTGATGTTGTTCTGGCGGATGTGGACACCAGCCGAGCAAGCCGCCGAGCAGCCCCCGCCCAGGCGCGAGGAGCTTTGCCGAGCCGGGCTCGGCGCGGCGAAAAAGCTCCTCGAACGCAAAGACATTCTGCGGGGCGATGTTCAGGTGTGGGACACGCTTGCACGCTGCTGGATGCAGCCCGAGCCGAAGCATCTGCGGCTGCGCCCCGGCATGACGCTGATGATCCGCGCCGACAAGGGCGGCTACACCGCCCGGGCCGGGCTCGATGTCGGATCCACCGAGGTCGTTGCTGAGGTGCTGAACGGCGAGCCGGGCACGGTCGAAGCCATCGACGACGAACACCGCAGTCTGCAACGCTTCGCCGTGCCGCTGCCGCGCCACTTGGCCGACGTGCAACACGAGGCCCGCGCGCTGTGCGAGTTGCTAACCGTTGCGCTGGATTCGGCGGTCATCGGCGCAGCGCGATGGCATGACGTCGGCAAGGCCCATGAAGCCTTTGATGCCATGCTGCGCGCGGCGCACCGGCAAGGGTGCGGCTACGAACTCGGCGCCGGCCAGTGGGCCAAGTCCGGCTGTGACATCGATCCGCAAACCGGCACCCTGCGCAAGACCGGGCGTCCGCTCTATACGACGCAAGCGGCCGACCAGGATGTGGCGCGCAGGCACTTCCGCCACTAACTCGTCTCCGCCCTGGCCTGGCTGGCCCACCATAACGACGAGCCTGACGCCGACCTGATCGCCTACCTGATCGCCGCGC
>JANOJR010000143.1:0-12943 GCA_031418855.1 Rubrivivax sp. | reverse complement strand
TACATGAACTCGCCCGAGACGCCGGTCTTCAGCAAGGGCCGCGAGCTCTACGGCTTGTTTGAAGGCCGCCAAGCCATGCGCGAGCGCGGCCATGCGCTGGTGGTTGAGGGCTACATGGACGTGGTGGCCCTGGCACAAGCGGGCTTCGGCAACGCCGTGGCCACGCTGGGCACGGCCTGCACCGCCGACCATGTGCAAAAGCTCTTTCGCTTCACCGACGCGGTGGTCTTCAGCTTTGATGGTGACAGCGCCGGCCGCCGCGCCGCAGGCCGTGCACTCGAAGCGTCGCTGCCGCACGTGGGCGACTTGCGCAACGTCAAGTTCCTCTTCCTGCCGCCCGAGCACGACCCCGACAGCTTTGTGCGCGAGCGCGGCGCCGAAGCCTTCGAGGCCTGCATCGCCGCAGCCGTGCCGCTGTCGCGCCAGCTCATCGAACATGCGGCCGACGGCGCCGACATACGCACACCCGAAGGCCGTGCGCGCCTGCTTGCTAACGCCAAACCGTTGTGGGCCCTGTTGACCGAGAGCGCTTACAAGCGCCAGCTGCTGGGCGAGATCGCGCGCGCCAGCGAGCTCGCCGTCGATGAGCTATCGCGGCAATGGGGCGCCAGCGTGGCAGCGCCACCCGTTCGGCGTGCGCCCGGGCTGCAGCTGCCACGCATGGGCGGCATGGCGCATGGCCGTCGCTCGCCGGCCTCTCCCGCTGACCAGGCGCTGCGCCTGCTGCTGTGCCACAGCGACTGGTGGGAGTCCTTGTCGGCCGACGACCATCAGCTCCTGCACGAGCTCGGTGGTGTGCACGGCGAGGCGGTGGCTTGGCTTGAGCAGCAGTTGATGGAGCACGGCGCGCAAACCTGGGCGAGCCTGAACGACGCGCTGGGTGAGCTGCCCTGGCGTGCGCAAGCGCAGCAATGGGTGGCCAGCGTGGCGCAAGACGAAGAGCAGCGCCCCGAAGACTTGCAGCGCGTGTTGCATCGCCTGTGGCGCAACCACCATGAAGCGACCATCAAGACCTTGATTGCGGCCGGCGACACCGACCGCGAGACGCTGGACCGCATCAAAGAATGCCAGCGCAAGATCGGCCTGCATCGCGAAGCCCAGGCGCAAGACAACCCCGCTTAGAGGCCTTGCGCGGCGCGCGGCGGCGCCCTTGAGTCCGGGCCGAGCTGCTTGCTGCCGGTATAATCCAGCACTTGTTGCAACGGCAAGCGTGACAGCAGCACCTCCGGGCCCCGGCCACCCTCGACAAGGGTACCCCATAGGCCACCATTCCCCGCAAGGACTGCCGCAAGGACTGCCGCCCGCCAGCGTTTACGCGAACTTGCTGGCCCCAGCGTTGACCATGCCCCGGCCGCACTGCGGCTTTGCTCGCTGCTGCATTGGCAACCCGACACCACCGGCCACACGCTGCCGCCCGCCGTTGCACTCGGCCCTATAGGTATAGCCCCAAGGAATCGCATGACTGCCAAGAAGCCTGTCGCCCCCACCCCCGTTGCCAAGTCCGCCGCCAAGGTGTCTGCTGCGGTTGTCGACATCAAGCCCAAGGCTAGAACCGCCGCGCCTGCGCCCGCTGCGACGGCCAAGACGGCGGCAGCCAAAGCCGCGCCCGGCAAATCTGCGGCCAAGTCTGCCCCCGTCAAGCCTGGCGCCAAGCCCGCCGCCGCGGCCGGCAAGAAGGGAGCCATCACCGACAAGAAGAACGTGCCGTTAGCCGACGTCGAAGATCTGCCTGACGTCGAGTTCGATGCCGAGGCTGAGGTCGAAGTTGAGGTCGAAGTCGTCGACGAGAAAGAGACCAAGGCCAAGCCGCTGCGCATGAAAGTTTCGCGCGCCAAAGAGCGCGCGTTGATGCGCGAATTTGGCCTGGACGAAACGCTGCTCACCGAAGAAGAAGTCGCCAAGCGCCGCCATGAGCTCAAGACGCTCATCAAGATGGGCAAGACGCGCGGCTTCTTGACGCACCAGGAAATCAACGACCACCTGCCCGAGAAGCTCGTCGACAACGAAATCCTTGAGGCCATCGTCTCGATGCTCAACGACATGGGCATTGCGGTCTACGAGCAGGCGCCTGACGCCGCCACGCTGCTCATCGCTGGCGGCGGCACGGCCACCGCCACTGAAGAAGAAGCCAAAGAAGCCGCTGAAGCCGCGCTCTCGACGGTCGACTCCGAGTTCGGCCGCACCACCGACCCGGTGCGCATGTACATGCGCGAGATGGGCACCGTGGAACTGCTCACGCGTGAAGGCGAAATCGAGATCGCCAAGCGCATCGAAGGCGGCCTGCAAGCCATGATGCTGGCCATCAGCGCGAGCCCGACGACCATCGCCGAGATCCTGGCGATGGCCGAGCGCATCGAAAAAGGCCAGATGCAGATCTCGGAAGTGGTCGATGGTTTTGTCTCTGACGACGAAGCCGACGACTACGTGGCCGAAGAAGATTTCGACGAGTTCGACGAAGAAGACGATGACGACGGCGCGGGTGGCAGCAAGGCGCTGACGAAGAAGCTTGAAGAGCTGCGCATGCAGGCGCTGGAGAAGTTTGCCAAGCTGCGCAAAGACTTCGACAAGATGCGCGCGGCGTTCGAAAAAGATGGCTACAAGTCCAACCCCTACAACAAGTCGCAGCACGCCATCAGCGTCGACTTGATGACCATCCGCTTCACCGTCAAGACCATCGAGCGGCTGTGCAACATCCTGCGCTCGCAGGTTGACGATGTGCGCCGCTACGAGCGCGAAATACGCAAGATCGTGGTCGACAAGTGCGGCATGCCGCAAGACCATTTCATCCGCACCTTCCCGCTCAATGTGCTGAACCTGAAGTGGGCCGAGAAGGAGATTGCGTCAGGCAAACCCTTCAGCACCATCCTTGCGCGCAACCTGCCGGCGGTGCAGGAATTGCAGCAAAAGCTGTTCGACTTGCAAGCCCGCGCCGTGGTGCCGCTGGAAGACCTGAAGACCATCAACAAGCGCATGAACGAGGGCGAGCGCAGCTCGCGTGGCGCCAAGAAAGAGATGATCGAAGCCAACTTGCGGCTGGTGATTTCTATCGCCAAGAAGTACACCAACCGCGGCCTGCAATTCCTTGACCTCATCCAAGAGGGCAACATCGGTTTGATGAAGGCGGTGGACAAGTTCGAGTACCGCCGCGGCTACAAGTTTTCGACCTATGCAACCTGGTGGATCCGCCAGGCCATCACGCGCTCGATCGCGGACCAGGCGCGCACCATCCGTATCCCGGTGCACATGATCGAGACCATCAACAAGATGAACCGCATCTCGCGCCAGCACCTGCAAGAGTTCGGCTTCGAGCCCGACGCGCCGACGCTGGCGTTGAAGATGGAAATCCCCGAGGACAAGATCCGCAAGATCATGAAGATCGCCAAAGAGCCGATCTCCATGGAAACGCCGATCGGTGACGACGACGACTCGCACCTGGGCGACTTCATCGAAGACACCAACAACACAGCGCCCATCGAAGCGGCGATGCAGGCCGGCCTGCGTGATGTCGTCAAAGACATTCTGGACAGCCTGACGCCGCGCGAAGCCAAGGTGCTGCGCATGCGCTTTGGCATCGAGATGAGCACCGACCACACGCTCGAAGAAGTCGGCAAGCAGTTTGACGTGACGCGCGAGCGCATCCGCCAGATCGAGGCCAAGGCGATTCGTAAGCTCAAGCACCCGAGCCGCTCTGACAAGCTGCGCACTTACCTCGATAACCTGTAGTCCGATGCGAGCCCAAGGCGTGCTCGGCCCAGAGCGGCCGCGCCTTGGGGCCGCGATAGACTGCGTGCCGGCATGACCCAAATCGCCGAGCGCACCGTCCTCTTTGCCGACCTTCGTGGCAGCACCGCGCTGTTCGAGATTCTCGGCAACGCCGAAGCAACTTCGGTCGTCACGCATTGCGTGGGCTCCCTCACCCACCCCGTTAGCGACGCTGGCGGGCGTGTCGTGAAGACCCTGGGCGACGGCCTGATGGCCGTCTTCAACACACCCTGGGAAGCAGCGCAGGCTGCCGCCGTGATGCACGACGTGCTCGACGCCATCGTCTCGCGTGGCAGCGAGCGCGGCGCCTCGCCGGGCTTGCGCGCGCTGCGCCTGCAAGTGGCCATGGCGCAGGGTGAAGTTGTGGAGATGGCGGGCGACTGTTATGGCGACGCCGTCAACGTGGCAGCCCGTTTGCTCGATCACGCTGGCGACAACGAAACCCTGGTCACCGCCAGCGTGCTGCGCGGTTTGCCGCTCGAGCACCGCGCGCGCTATCGCAGCCTGGACCGCCTGGTGCTGCGTGGGCGCGTCGAGCCGGTGGAGGTGCACGTGCTGGGCGGTCGGCGCGGCGCGGGCGACACCGCCATCACCCAGTTCGGAAGCGTCTCGGTGGCTGAAGAGCCCGACGGCCTGCGCCTCGTTTGGCTGGATCTGAACCGCCTCTTCGCCATCCAGCAAATGCCGGTGATCCTGGGGCGCAGCCCGCAGGCCAGCTTCTGCGTGGACGACACGCGCGTCTCACGCTCGCACGCGCGGGTGGACTGGCACAGCGGCAACTTCCAGCTCGCCGACCTCAGCTACAACGGCACCTACGTGCAGTTCAACGACGGTGAGATCGTGAGCCTGCGCCGGGGCAGCTGCATCCTGCACGGCAGTGGCGCCATCGGCCTGGGCGGCTCGCCGAGCGACCCGACCTCGGCCAGCGTGCGCTTTGACGTGCTGCGCTTCGGCGACACGCAGCCGCAGCACTTGCGCTAGCGTCGCTGCGCTCACCTGACCTTGCTAACGTTCATTTGACGCGCATGCCTTTCGCACCCGAACCCGCCTTTCGCCACGGCACACCGCCACGCATCGCCGTGCTGCTGGTCAACCTGGGCACGCCCGACGCACCCACGCCCAAAGCGCTGCGCCGCTACCTGGCCGAGTTCTTGAGTGACCCGCGCGTCGTCGAGATCCCGCGCCTGCTGTGGTGGCTGATCCTGCACGGCGTGATCCTGCGTGTGCGCCCGGCCAAATCCGCCGCCAAGTACGCCTCGGTGTGGACGCCTGAAGGCTCACCGCTGGCGATGTGGACCAAGCGCCAGGCCACGCTGCTGCTGGGCACGCTGGGTGAGCGCGGCCACCATGTCGTGGTGCAACACGCCATGCGCTACGGCCAGCCTTCGGTGGCCGCCGTGCTTGACGAACTCAAGGCGCAGAACGTCACGCGCGTGCTCGTGTTACCGATGTACCCGCAGTACGCCGCAGCCACCACCGCCAGCGTGGGCGACGCCGTGATGGCCTGGGCCACGCGCCAGCGCCGGGTGCCCGAGCTGCGTTTCGTGGCCGACTTTCATGACGACGCGGCCTACATCAAGGCGCTGGCGTTTACCGTGCATCGCCACTGGCAGACGCACGGCCGGGGTCAGCGCTTGGTGATGAGCTTTCACGGCATCCCGCATCGCTCGCTGCTGCTGGGTGACCCCTACCACTGCCAGTGCCACAAGACCGCACGCTTGCTGGCGCAGGAACTGGGCCTGCGCCCGGACGAGTGGCAGCTGACGTTCCAGAGCCGCTTCGGCAAGGCCAAGTGGTTGCAGCCCTACACCGAGCCGACCTTGCAGGCACTGGCCGCGCAAGGCGTCAAGCGGGTTGACCTGATCTGCCCCGGCTTCGTGGCCGACTGTCTGGAGACGCTGGAAGAGATCGACCAGGAAGCACGCGCGGCATTCATCGCGGCGGGCGGCGAGACCTTCCACTACATCCCGTGCCTTAACGATCAAAACGAGGGCACACGCGCACTGGCGGCGGTGGCCGAGCGCCACCTCTCCGGCTGGGACACTCAGTCCAGCCCCGACATCGATGCGCTGGCGCGCCAACGCGCCGCCGCCGTGGCGCTCGGCGCCACCGACTGAACGGCACGACTTAGCGGCGCGCCCCTCAGCGGCGCAAGAACTTCACCAGCCGCGGCAGCACCAGCACGGCCACCACCACGGCCAGCAGCGTGGCCGACATCGGACGCTCGACAAACACGCCCCACTTGCCTTCACCGATCGACAAGGCGTTGCGCATTTGCGCCTCGGCCAGCGGCCCGAGGATGAGCCCGACGATCACCGGCGCGGTGGGGAAGTCAAAGCGCCGCATCAACACACCTGCCAGGCCTATGCCGAACATCAGCACCAGGTCAAACGCACTCTGGCGCATGCCGTACACGCCGACGGTGGCGAAGATCAAGATGCCGGCATAAAGCTGGGGCTTGGGGATCTTCAAGAGCTTGACCCACATGCCGACCAAAGGCAGGTTCAGCACCAGCAGCATGACGTTGCCGATGTACAGCGATGCGATCAGCGCCCAGACCAGCGTCGACGAGGTCTGGAAGAGCTGCGGCCCGGCCTGAATGCCGTAGTTCTGCAGGGCTGAAAGCAGGATCGCCGCCGTCACCGAGGTTGGAATGCCAAGTGTGAGCAGTGGCACCAGTGTGGCCGTCACTGCGGCGTTATTCGCCGCCTCGGGCCCGGCCACGCCTTCGATGGCTCCGATGGTGCCGAACTCTTCGGGGTGCTTGCTGAGCTTGCGCTCAGTGGCGTAGCTCAGGAAGGTGGGGATCTCTGAGCCGCCGGCCGGAATGGTGCCAAACGGGAATCCGATCGCCGTGCCACGCAACCATGCCGGCCACGAGCGCCGCCACTCGGCGGGCGTCATGTGCACCTTGTTCACGCGGTTGAGTGTGGCCACGCTGCGGCCTTCAAACAGCGCGTTGTAGAAGCACTCGCCCACGGCAAAGAGACCCACGGCCACGAGCACGACTTCAATGCCGTCCATGAACTCGGGCACGCCGCCGGTGTAGCGCACCTGGCCCGTGATCTGGTCCAGACCGACCAGCCCGATGGCCAGCCCGATGAACAGAGCCGTGAGGCCGCGCAAGGTGCTCTTGCCCAGCACAGCGCTTACCGTCGTGAAGGCCAGCAGCATCAGCATGAAGTACTCGGGCGGGCCGAGCTTGACGGCAAACAGCGCCACCACCGGTGCGAACAGCGTGACGAGGATGGTGGCGATGGTGCCGGCGACAAACGAGCCGATGGCCGAGGTCGCCAACGCCGCGCCGGCGCGGCCGTTCTTGGCCATCTTGAAACCTTCGAGTGCGGTGACCATGGTCCCCGTCTCGCCCGGCGTGTTCAAGAGGATCGAGGTCGTGGATCCGCCATACATCGCGCCGTAGTAGATGCCGGCGAAGAAGATCATCGACGCCGTGGGTTCCACCTGCGAGGTGATGGGTAGCAACATGGCCACGGTCACCGCCGGGCCGATGCCGGGCAGCACGCCGATGGCGGTGCCCAGGGCACAGCCGACGAAGGCCCACAAGAGATTGATCGGCGTGCCTGCGGTGGCAAAGCCCTGCATCAACAGGTTCCAGATATCCATCGGAACCCCCTACAGCCAGCCACCGGCCGTGAGGCCCGGCAGGTTGATTGCCAACAGCTTGGTGAAGAGCCAGAAGGCCGGCGCGGCGATCAGGAACCCAGTGACGAAGTCCAGCATCAAGGTGCGCGCACCGTTGCCCGCGGGCTTTCCCTCAGCGATGCGCAAGCCGCGCACAGCGAGCATGAAACACAAGGTGCACGACAGGATGAAGCCGATGACGGTGATGAGCGCGGCGTTGGCCAGCACGCCTGCGGCCACCCACACAAAGGCGAGCAGGTCGGGCTTTTCAGCGCCCGAGGGCGCTTCCATCTCGCGGTAGCCGCCGCGGCATGCTTCCCACAGCAGCATGCCGCCGCAAATCATGAGTACCGTGGCAACAACCCAAGGCAGAAAGTTCGGGCCGACGCCGGCATAACCGGCGTGCGACGGGATCGAGGTCGCGCCCACGGCCATGAATATGCCGATCGCCAGCGCCCCCGCGCCGATGAGCGCCTGGCTGACCACCACAGGCTTGCGTGCTGTCGCAGCCATGGTGCGTCAAATCATGCCGGACTTGACCATCGTCGCGCGCAGGCTGGCGAAGTCGCGGTCGACGAAGTCCTCGAACTCCTTGCCGGTGAGCAGCGCCGAGGTCCAGTTGTTCTTTTCCATGGCCTCGGCCCAGGCCTTGGTCTTGGTGGCTTTGGTGATCATCTCGATCAAGGCCTTGCGCTGGTCGGCGCTGATGCCGGGCGCACCGTAGATGCCGCGCCAGTTGCCGATCTCGACGTTGATGCCCATCTCTTTGAGGGTGGGCACTTTGACGCCTTTCAGGCGCGTCGCCGAGGTCACCGCAATGGCGCGCATCTTGCCGCTCTCGATGTACTGCTGGAACTCGCTGTAGCCGCTGCCGCCCACCGTGACGTTGCCGCCCAGGATGGCGGCCGTGGCCTCACCACCGCCACGGAAGGGCACGTAGTTGATCTTGGACGCGTCGACACCCACTTCACGCGCGATCATGGCTGCGGCAATGTGCTCGGTGGAGCCACGTGAGCCACCGCCCCACTTCACGCTGCCGGGGTCTTTTTTCATCTGCTCGACCACGTCCTTCATGGTCTTGAGCGGTGAACTCTCGGGCAGCACGAAGACGTTGTATTCGCTGGTCAAACGCGCCACTGCGGTGGCCTGCGTCAGCGTCACCGGCTGCTTGCCGGTGATGATGCCGCCAAGCATCACCGCGCCCATCACCATGATGGCGTTGCCGTCACCTTTGGCGGCATTGAGAAACTGCGCCAGGCCGATAGCGCCGGCCGCGCCGCCTTTGTTTTCGAAGGTCACGGTGGACGCCACGCCTGACTCTTGCAGCGCCTTGCCTAAGGCTCGACCGGTGGTGTCCCAGCCGCCGCCCGGGTTGGCGGGGATCATCATCTTCAGGTTGGCGGTAGCGTGTGCGCTGAGTGGCAGCGTGCCGGCGGCGGCCATGGCGGCCAGGGACTTGAGGAAGGTGTCGCGACGCATGGGGCAATCTCCTGGTGAAAGTGACAAGGCGGGATCAAATCAGCTGGCGCGATGGTGACGCGCCTGGCTGTCATTCGGCTGTCGTTCGCACCCAGGCAAACCCGAAGTGGACCGGTAGACGTGGGTGCCCGCCCGATAATCCGCGCCCCATGAAGCTGCTACTGGTTGAAGACAACGTGGCCATGCAGACCACCCTGCAGCGCAGCTTCGAGCGCCGTGGCATCCAGGTCACCGTGTGCGGCGACGGCGCCCGTGCGCTCGAGCGCTGGCGGGCCAGCGTGCCCGACGTCGTGCTGCTGGACCTGAGCCTGCCCGGGCGCGACGGCTTGAGTGTGCTGGCTGCCGCGCGTGCCGAAGGCCTGGCCACGCCGGTGATCATCCTCACTGCACGCGCTGCGGTCGGTGATCGCATCCTGGGCCTGAACACCGGCGCCGACGACTACCTGCCCAAGCCGTTTGATCTGGACGAGCTCGAAGCCCGCGTGCGCGCGCTGGCGCGACGCGGCGGCAGCGGGCAGCGCGCCACGCCGGCCTTTTGCGGGCTGGTGGCCGACGCCGATTCGGGTGCGGTCTATCACGACGGCCAGGTCCTGGAGCTGAGCAGCCGCGAAGGCGCGATGCTGCGCGCACTGCTGGCGCGCGCCGGCCATGCGGTGGCCAAAGAGCGTTTGCTTGAGCTCGTGTTCCCCGGGCAAAGTGAAGTGCAGGCCGAAGCCATCGAGGTCGTGGCCTACCGTTTGCGCAAGAAGCTCGGCGGCACGCACGCGCAGCTGGTGACGCTGCGTGGGCTGGGTTACCTGCTGAAGGCATCCGGGCCGTCAGACGCAGCGCTTGCAGGTGGCGCGGGCGGCGAATGACCCGACGTGCACCGTCCTTGCGCCGCCAGCTGCTACTGGGCATCTTGCTGCCCGTGGCGCTCTTGATCGCCTTCAATTCCTGGAGCCTGTACGAGCAAGCTCTGGACGCCGCCGACACCGCCTACGACCGCACCTTGCTGGCCTCGGCCAAGTCCATCGGCGAGCTGTTGGAAGTGGAGGCCGGCGTGGGCGGCGCGCCACCACGGCTGCGCGGCAACCTGCTGTATTCCGCGCTGGAGGCCTTCGAGGCCGACAACCGCAGCCGCATCTTCTACCGTGTGAGCGGCTTTGCTGGCGAGCTGGTCTCGGGCATCGAAGAGCTGCCACGCTGGCGCGGTGCGCTGCCGACGACCAGCGTCTACGCCGCGCTGGTGCACTTCTACGACGACGTGGTGCGCGGTGAGCCCGTGCGTGTGGCCGTGCTCTTGCAGCCGGTGTCGGGGCTGGCGGGCCTGGGCATGGCCACCGTGCAGGTCGCAGAGACGCTGGAGCTGCGCCATGCGTTGGCGCGCCGCTTGTTGCTCAGCACGCTGTGGCGCCAAGCTGCTCTCCTGGTCGTCATCGCCATCGTGGTGGTGTGGGTCGTGCAGCGCGCCACGGCACCCTTGCGTGCGCTCAGCGCCACGCTGCGCGGGCGCGCGCATGACGACTTGTCGGCCGTGGACGAAAGCGGCGCCAGCCGCGAGCTGCAACCGGTGATCGCCGCGACCAATACCTTGATGTCGCGTCTTAAGCAATTGCTTGAACACCAAAAGCGCTTCGTGCGCGACGCATCGCACCAGCTGCGCACGCCGCTGGCGGTGCTGAAAGCGCAGGTGCAGTCGGCGCGGCGCGGTGACGTTGCACCGGACCTTGCGTTGACAGAAATCGCCTTGACCGTGGAGCGCGCCACCGCGCTGGCCAACCAGATGCTGGCGCTGGCCAAGGTCGAGCAGCTGCGCCAGCAAAGGGATGCACCACGCACTGAAGGCGGCCATATCGTGCGCGCCGTGGCCTTGGAGATGTCGGCCTTGATCGCCGAGCGCGGCCTGGACTTCGACATTCACACCGACGACTCGGCCGTGCTCGCCCACCCATGGGCCTTGCGCGAACTTACGCGCAACCTGCTGCACAACGCCGTCAAATTTTCGCCGCAGGGCGGGCGCTTGCGGGTGTCGTGGCGGGTGTCATCGCAAACGCACGCCGAGGCCGCGCACCTCGTCGTCGCCGACGACGGCCCGGGCATCACGGCCGAGCTTCGCCAGCGTTTGTTCCAGCCCTTTTCCCGCTCGGCGGGCGGGGGCGAGATGGCCGAAGGTGCGGGCCTGGGCCTGGCCATCTGCCGCGAAATCGCCCTGGCATGCCACGGCAACATCGACCTGCAAAACCGCGCAGCCCGGCCCGGCGAGGCGGCGGGCCTGGACGCCGTGGTTGAATTTCCCTTGGCCAGCGCGAACCGAGCATGACCCCTAACACCAAGAACGAGCGCATACGCCTGGACAAGTGGCTGTGGGCCGCACGCTTCTTCAAGACCCGCGCACTCGCCAGTGAAGACATCGGCCACGGCCGCATTGCCGTCAACGGCGTGGTGGCCAAGGCCTCGCGTGAAGTGCGCCTGGGCGAGCTGATCGAGCTGCGGCAAAGCGGCCAAACACTGCGCGAAGTCTGGGTGCGGGGCTTGAGCGCCCAGCGTGGCCCGGCCCCGGTGGCGCAGCTGCTGTACGAGGAAACACCGGCCAGCATCGCGCGCCGTGAAGCCGCAGTACAAGCGCGCCGCCAGGGCGTCGAGCCCGCGCAAAGCCTGGAACAGGGCCGCCCGACCAAGCGCGACCGGCGCCAGATTGCAGACTGGCAGCGCTGGAGCGCCAGCATCGACGACGACACGGCATAAATCGCAAGCCGCGCGCTCTTGAACTGCGCAGGCCTGCCCCGATATCCCTTCCGACTTAGCCCCATCACGCCCATGGACAACCAAGACACGCCCTCCCCCGACCAAGCCAACGGTGCCGCCACGCAAGTGCAAACTGCCTCCGACGTCGCCGCCAGCCCGCCCACCCTGGAAGCCCAGCTGGCCGAATGGCAAGCCAAACACACCGAAGTCTCTGACGCCTACCTGCGCGCCAAGGCCGAAGCCGAAAACACACGCCGGCGTGCCGACGAAGAAGTGGCCAAAGCACGCCGCTTTGCGGTCGACGCGTTCGCCGAAAGCCTGCTGCCCGTGCGCGACAGCATGGAGGCCGCCATCGCCATTCAAAACGCCACGCCCGAGCAGCTGTTAGAGGGCGTGCACGCCACGCTGCGCCAGCTGACGCAGGCGCTGGAGCGCAACAAGGTGATAGTCATTGCGCCGCCCGCCGGCACCAAGTTCGACCCGCATCAGCACCAGGCCATCAGCGTGGTGCCGGCCGAGCAGGAACCCAACACCGTGGTGGCCGTGCTGCAAAAGGGCTACCTGATCGCCGAGCGCGTGCTGCGCCCGGCTTTGGTCACGGTCACTGCGCCGAAATAGCGCACCGCAGCAGCGCGCGGGCTTGAAAGCCGCGTAGCCAGCCGCACGTCAAGAACAAGCGTGATTGCCACTGCGGTCGCGACAGATTAAATCTTCAGGAGCAAGAAACATGGGAAAGATCATCGGCATCGACCTCGGCACCACGAACTCGTGCGTCGCCATCATGGAAGGCAATACCACCCGGGTCATCGAGAACAGTGAAGGCGCGCGCACCACGCCGTCGATCATTGCCTACCAAGACGATGACGAGATCCTCGTCGGCGCTTCGGCCAAGCGCCAGGCGGTGACCAACCCGCGCAATACGCTGTACGCCGTGAAGCGCCTGATCGGGCGCAAGTTCAGCGAAAAAGAAGTGCAAAAGGACATCGGCCTGATGCCCTACAAGATCTCGGCCGCCGACAACGGCGACGCCTGGATTGAGGTGCGCGGCAAACGCCTGGCGCCACCGCAGATCAGCGCCGAAGTGCTGCGCAAGATGAAGAAAACCGCCGAGGACTACCTGGGCGAAGAGGTCACCGAAGCGGTGATCACCGTGCCGGCCTACTTCAACGACAGCCAGCGCCAAGCGACCAAAGACGCCGGGCGCATTGCCGGGTTGGACGTCAAACGCATCATCAACGAGCCCACGGCCGCCGCGCTGGCCTTCGGCCTGGACAAACACGGCAAGGGCGACCGCAAGATCGCGGTGTTTGACCTGGGCGGTGGCACCTTTGAC
>JANOJR010000142.1:0-15755 GCA_031418855.1 Rubrivivax sp. | reverse complement strand
GCGTAGGGGTTGCCTTGCATGGTGATACCCGCGACGTGCGTGCCGTGCAGGTAGTTGCCGACCAGGCCCAGCTCTTCCATCGCCGACTTGTACTGCTCGGGTGCGAGCTTGGAGAGATAGCCTTTGACCTCACTGGCCTCGGCGCTGTCGATGTTGGATTGCATATCCGACAAGCCTTTGGTGCGCGACTTCATGGTCGGCAGCTGGCTGCGCAGCGCCTCCGGGATGGCTTGCAACTCACCTTGGGCTGGGCGGCTGTATTTGTCGAAGGCGATGACAAAGGGCGCGCCTTTGGCGTCGCGCAGCACCTGGGGGTTGAAGAGCTGCGTGTCGACGCCGCTGTCCCACACCGCCACGCGCACGGGTGCCATGCGCTGGCCGGCAGGCAATGCGACATCGCGCGCGGCCCAGATGTCGGCCTTGTTGACCTTGTTGGCGGCGAGGTAGGTCGAGAACACCTCGGTGAACGTGGCCTTCAAAGGCAGCGACACGAGCAGTGCATAGCGTGCCGAGACGACCCCCGGCGCGAACTCTGAGCTGAGCACACCGCTGCTGTCGACGATGGGTTGCATGACCTCACGCACGCGCCCGAGGATCAGCGCCTCGCCGATCAGCTCGGCCGAGGCTTTGAGCTCGCGCACGTCGTTTTCAATCACGGCGTAAGGCGTCTTGGCTAACTCGGCGGCGATGAAATCCAGCGTGGCTTTCTTGAAGCCTTCACTGCCCAGCGCATGGCTGCGTGCTGCCTGGCTCACGGCGCGCAAGCGCAGGCTGCCGATCAACTTGTCGGCAGGCTTGTCTTGCAAGCTGCGCACTTGCTCGGCGCGGTGGTAGGCCTGCTCGTAGCGCGCGTCAAGAAAGTCCAGCAGCGCCAGCGTCACCAGCAAGTCACGCTGGGTCGCCTTGTCGGCGATCTCATAGCCGCTCAGCACGCCTTCAAGGTCCTTGCGCACAGCCGCAGCAAAGGGCGCAAAACGCTCGGGCTTGCGCACCACGTCTTCGAGCTTGCCCTCCACGCGGTAGGTGAAGCGCGGCAGGTCGGCGGCCTTGTCGATGCGCGGCTTGGCCTGCGCCCACAGCAAGGTGTGGCCGGCGGCCAGCGTGATGAAGACCAGCGTGCGCCAGCCCTTGGGGTTCAACATCATGGGGGTCCTTCGAAAGCGAAGCCGCGATGCTAAGGGCCAGGGCGCCGGCCGCTGCGGCACTGCGACGAAGCGTCGCAGGCGGGGGTCAAGCCACGATCAAGAGACGATCAAGCGACGATCAAAGCCTGAATCTGCTGCAAGGCGCTGGGGTCTTCGATGGTCGTCAAGTCACCCGGGTCGCGGCCTTCACACACGGCCTGGATGGCGCGGCGCAGCAGCTTGCCCGAGCGCGTCTTGGGCAGCGCGCCCACGAAGCGCACTCGCGACGGCCGCGCCACCGCGCCCAGGGTGCTGTCCACCACCTTCATCATTTCGCCTTCGAGCTTGAGTGCCAACGCCGGCGTGGCGGCAAGTGCCGCGTCTTTGAGCACAACGAAGGCCATCGCCACCTGGCCTTTAAGCGCGTCGGCGACACCCACCACCGCCACCTCGGCCACGGCCGCGTGGCCGGACAAACTCTCTTCGATCTCGCGCGTGCCCAGGCGGTGACCGGCCACGTTGATGACGTCGTCGGTGCGGCCGAGGATGAAGAAGTAGCCGTCCTCGTCGCGAATGCCCCAGTCGAAGGTGTTGTAGACCTGCTGGCCCGCGATGCTGTCCCAGTACGTTTTCACAAAGCGTGCGTCGTCACGCCACAGCGTTTGCATGCAGCCCGGCGGCAGCGGGCCTTTGATGACCACCACGCCCTTCTGGTTAGCACCTTGCAGCTCGGCGCCGGTAGCCTCGTCGATCAACTGCACGTCGTAGCCATACACCGCTTTGCCGGGTGAGCCAAACTTGGTCGGGGCCGGCTCGACGCCATGGCACAAGGTCAGGATCGGCCAGCCGGTTTCAGTCTGCCAGTAGTTGTCGATGACGGGTTTGCCGAGAGCTTGTGAGATCCAGGTCGCCGTGGGTTCGTCCAGCGGCTCGCCGGCAAGAAAGAGCGCGCGCAGTGACGACAAGTCGTGGCGTGACAGCGCCTCAGGATCGTGCTTTTTGAGCACGCGCACGGCGGTGGGTGCGCTGAACATCACCGTGACCTTGTACTTCTCGACCAAGCTCCACCAGACGGCCGCGTCGGGGCGGGTCGGTAAACCTTCGTACATCAGCGTGGCCATGCCGGCAATGAGCGGGCCGTAGACGATGTAGCTGTGGCCCACCACCCAGCCGATGTCGCTGGTGGAGAAGTAGGTCTCGCCCGTCGACCCAGGCAAAGGAGCACAGAAGATGTGCTTCATGCTCGCCGCCAGCGCCACGGCGTAGCCGCCGGTGTCGCGCTGCACACCTTTGGGCTTGCCTGTCGTGCCGCTGGTGTAGAGCGTGTAGCTCGGATGCGTGGACTCGACCCACTCGCAAGGCACGGGCGTGTTCAGGTGCGTTTCGCGCCAGACCTCATAGCGTTCATCGCGAGTGGTACCTTCGCTGAACGGCACCAGGCCGCGGTCGACCATCAAGACCTTGGCCGGTTTGTGCGTGGCCAGCGTGATGGCTTCGTCGAGCAACGGCTTGTAGGCCATGACCTTGCCACCGCGGCTGCCGGCGTCGGCGCTGACGATGACGGTGGGCGTCGCGTCGTCAATGCGGCTGGCCAGGCTCACGCTGGCAAAGCCGCCGAAGACGACAGAGTGCAGCGCACCGATGCGCACGCAGGCGAGCATGGCAAACGCCGCCTCGGGAATCATGGGCATGTAGATCAGCACGCGATCGCCCTTGCCCACCCCCAGCGACTTCAGCGTGGCGGCCATGGCTTGCACTTCGGCGTGCAATTGCGAGAAGGTGTAAGTCCTTTCCTGCTCGACTTCGGTCGAGACCCAGATCAGCGCGGGCTGGTCGCCACGAGTGGCCAGGTGGCGATCAACCGCGTTGTGGCACAGGTTGGTGGTGCCGCCGACGAACCAGCGGCTGAAGGGCGGGCGGTCGTTGTCACAGACGCGCTCGAAAGGCTGGTGCCAGTCGATGAGTTGGGCTTGCTCGGCCCAGAACGTTTCGCGCTCGTCGATCGAGCGGCGGTAGAAGTCGCGGTAGCTCATCGTGTCTCCTGGCGGCGTGTTGGCGACATGTTGGCGCTGGCCTTTTGGGCCGCGTATTGCCGCCATTGTCCCGCCCCGACTTGCACCGCCCTGACAGTAGGTGCGGTGGTATCGTCGCGGCCGCATGCAACGAGCCAACACCACCCTGCCCCGCTGCCTTGGCCTTGCCGTTTTGGCGCTGGCCCTGGGCGCGCAGGCCCGGGCCGAGCCCGCGGGCGACAAGGTCTTGCAGTTCCTGCACGACAAAGGCCTGGTGCCGGTGGCGCAGGAAGCACAGCAGGCCATTCGCCATGCGCGCGATGTTGCAAGCGAGATGGCAGGCGACTTGATTTCTACCGCGATGAACTTCCTGGGCGTGCCCTACCTCCGTGGAGGCAGTTCCGCCGACGACGGCTTTGACTGCAGTGGCTTCACGCGCCACATCTTCGCTTCGACCCTGGGCCTGGTGTTGCCGCACCGGGCCGATCAGCAAGCGCGCGACCAGAACCTGAGCACCATCAAGCGCGACGAATTGCGGCCCGGCGACCTGGTCTTCTTCAACACCATGAAGCGCGCCTTCTCGCACGTGGGCATCTACATGGGCGAGGGCAAGTTCATCCACGCACCACGCAGCGGCGGCCAGGTGCGCATCGAAGACATGCGCCAGGCCTACTGGACGCAGCGCTTCAACGGCGCGCGCCGGGTCGAGCTGGCCTCGGCTGCGGGCCTGGTGCCCGACACCGCCCCCGCCACGTTGCAGCAGCCCTGACTTCGCCGTGGGCGAAAGCGTGATCCCCCTGGTCGACCTGCGCTACGGCGCAGGCAAACCCATGGTGCCAGCGCTGCCCGTCGCGCCGAGTGGCTTGTTGTCTGACCAGCTCGGCCGCCCCTTGCGTGACCTGCGCATCTCGGTCACCGACCGCTGCAACTTCCGCTGCAGCTACTGCATGCCCAAGGAAGTCTTCGACAAGCAGTACACCTTCTTGCCGCAGAGCTCGCTCCTCAGCTTCGAAGAGATCACGCGCGCGGCGCGGCTCTTCGTCGCTCATGGCGTGCAAAAACTGCGCTTGACAGGTGGCGAGCCGACGCTTCGCAAGAACCTTGAAGTCTTGATCAGCATGCTGGCCGAGCTGCGCACGCCCGAAGGCGCGCCGCTGGACATCACGCTCACTACCAACGGCTCGTTGCTAACACGCAAAGCGCGCTCACTCAAAGACGCCGGCCTGAATCGCATCACGGTCAGCCTGGACGCGCTGGACGATGGCATTTTTCGGCGCATGAACGACGTCGACTTCCCGGTGGCCGACGTGTTGGCGGGCATCGCCGAAGCCGTGCGGGTGGGTCTGGCCCCGATCAAGATCAACATGGTCGTCAAGCACGGCACCAACGATGATGAAATCGTGCCGCTGGCGCGCCACGTGCGCGAGCGTTTCGGCCCCGGCGTGGTGCTGCGTTTTATCGAATACATGGACGTGGGTTCGACCAACGGCTGGCGCATGGACGAGGTGCTGCCCTCTGCCCAAGTGCAGGCGCGGCTGCACGCGGCCTTCCCGCTGCGCGCCTTGCAGCCCACGGTCGTGGGCGAGACGGCCGAGCGTTGGGCTTACGCCGATGGTGGTGGCGAAGTGGGTTTCATCAGCAGCGTGACACAAGCCTTTTGCCACGACTGCAACCGCGCGCGGCTCTCGACCGAAGGCAAGCTCTTCCTGTGTTTGTTCGCCTCGCGTGGCCACGATGTGCGTGCGCTCTTGCGCGGCACGGGCGCGGATGGCCAGCCCTACAGCGACGCGCAGATCGCCGGCGCGCTGGGCCTCATCTGGTCAGCGCGTGTTGATCGTTATTCCGAGCTGCGCAGCCAGCAGGCCGCGCCTGCGGGCAGCGGCGAGCGGCGCGTGGAGATGCATTACATCGGTGGTTAGCCGGCGCGGCGATCGGCGCTGGCGGCACGCAGCGTCAATCTGCGCCCTGCTGCAATGCTTCCGCCTCGGTGATGCCGCCCGGCACACGGCGCCTGGCGAATAACGAGTAAATGGTGGGCACGACGAAGATCGTCAGCAAGGTGCCCACCGACATGCCGCCCACGATGACCCAGCCGATCTGGCGCCGGCTCTCAGCGCCCGCACCCGAGGCCAGCGCCAAGGGCAAGGCACCCAGCACCATGGCGCCGGTGGTCATCAGGATGGGGCGCAGGCGCAGGCTCGCCGCTTCCACCACGGCCGCCACGGCCTCCTTGCCTTCCAGTCGCAACTGGTTAGAAAACTCGACAATCAAGATGCCGTGTTTGGTGATCAAGCCCACCAGCGTGATGAGTCCGATCTGAGAGTAGACGTTGAGCGTGCCGCCCGAGATCTGCAAGGCCGCCAGCGCGCCGACCATCGACAAGGGCACTGACAGCAAGATCACGAAGGGGTCGACGAAGCTCTCGAACTGCGCGGCGAGCACGAGGAAGATGAAGAGCAGCGCGAGCACGAAGACGACACCCAGCGCACCCGAGGACGCGCGGAACTCTCGGCTCACGCCGTTGAGCTCGGACGCGTAGCCCACGGGCAGGATGCCTGCGGCCGTCTTGTCCATGAACTGCAGCGCCTCACCCAGCGAGTAGTCGGGCCCAAGGTTGGCCGTGATGGTCACCGAGCGGCGCTGGTTGAAATGGTTGAGCTCGCGCGGGCTCACCGCCTCACGTATCTTGACCAGTGACGACAGCGGCACCATGGCTTCGTTGCGCCCGCGCACGAAGAGCTTTTCGATGTCCTCGGGCGTGGCGCGGCCACCCATGCTGGTCTGCACCAGCACGTCGTACTGCTCGGCGTCGCGTTTGTAGCGCGTGACGGCGCGGCCACCGAGCATGGTCTCGACCGTGCGCGCCACCGCCTCGACCGAAACGCCCATGTCGGCCGCGCGGTCGCGATCGACGTCGATAAAGATCTCGGGCTTGTTGAGTTGCAGGTCGATGTCCGGCTGCACGATGCCCGGGTTCTTGGCCATCTCCGCCACCATCTGGCCGGCCACGCGGGCCATCGCCTCGTAGCTTTCGCCGCTGACGATGACGTAGTTCAGTGGCCGCTCCCGAAAGCCCTGCCCCAGGCTGGGCGGCGTGATGGGGAATACGCTGATGCCCGGCAATGCGCTTACTTGCGGCAATAGTTTTCGCGCCAGCTCTTGCGTGGTGATGTTGCGGTCAGCCCAGTCCACGGTGCGCAACACCGCAAACGCGCTGGAGACCTGGCCACCGCCGATGAAGAGGAAGCGGCGATCGAACTCGGGGTAGGCCGCCGTGATGCGGTCCAGCGCGTCGAGATAGCGCGCGGTGTATTCCAGCGTCGAGCCGTCGGGCGCGCGAATGGGCATGGCAATGACGCCGCGATCTTCCATCGGCGAGAGTTCACTCTTGGCCGTGCTGAAGAGCCACGCACTTGCGCCCGCCGAGGCCAGCATCACCAGCACCACCGCCCAGCGGTGGTGCAGCGTGAAGCGCAGGAAGCGCGTGTAGCCGCGCGTCAGCGCCACCAGGTTTCGCTCCATGAAGCGGTCAAACCAGCCTGGCTTGTGGTTGTGGCGCAGCAGCTTGCTGCACATCATGGGCGTGAGCGTGAGTGCCACAAAACCCGAGACCAACACGGCGCCAGCCAGCGTCAGCGCGAACTCGGCAAAAAGCCGCCCCGTGCGCCCGGGCGTGAAGGCCAGCGGCGCGAACACGGCCGCCAGCGTGAGCGTCATGGCCACCACCGCGAAGCTGATTTCGCGCACGCCTTTGAGCGAAGCCTGGAAGGGGCTCAGGCCCTCTTCGATGTGGCGAAAGATGTTCTCCAGCACGACGATGGCGTCGTCCACCACCAAGCCGATGGCCAGCACCAAGGCCAGCAGCGTAAGCGTGTTGATGGTGAAGCCAGCCAGCGCGATGAGCGCGAAGCTGCCGATCAGGCTGACCGGAATCGTGACGAGCGGAATGATCGACGCGCGCAAGGTGCGCAGGAAGACAAACACCACCAGCGCCACCAGCACCACGGCCTCGGCCACGGTGCGGAACACCGCCTTGATCGAGCGATCAATGAAGACCGAGTTGTCGTTGGCCTGGCGCACCGTCACCGACGCCGGCAGGTCGCGCTGGATCTGCGGCATCAGCGCCTTCACGCCGGCGGCCACTTCCAACGGGTTGGCGGTGGCGTTGCGGATGATGCCGGTGGAAATCGACGGGATGCCGTTGAGCCGCACGCGTGAACGCTCGCTGGCGGCCGCCTCTTCCACGCGAGCTACGTCGCGCATGCGCACGGTGAAGTTGCCCACCGTCTTCACCGCGATATTGCTGAACTGCTCGACCGTGTTGAGGTCGGTGCGCGAGGTCACGCTGAACTCACGCTGCTGGCTCTCAATACGGCCGGCCGGCACTTCAAGGTTTTGCCGGCGCAAGGCATCTTCGGCGTCTTGCACGGTAAGCCGGTACGAGGCCAGCTTGTCGGGGTCAAGCCAGATGCGCATGGCGTAGCGGCGGTCACCACCCACCTGCACGTCGGCCACGCCGGGCACGGTTTGCAAGCGCGGCTTGACGACGCGGTTGACGAGATCGGTGAGCTCCAGCGGGCCCATGGTCTCGCTGGTGTAGGCCAGCCAGATCGTCGGCGTGGCGTCGGCTTCAACCTTCGAGATGACGGGCTCGTCGGCGGCCGTGGGCAGGCGCCCGCGCACACGCGCGACACGGTCGCGCACTTCAGCCGCCGCCGTGTCGGGGTCTTTGCTGAGCTTGAAGCGGACGGTGATCTGGCTCGACTCGGTGCGCGAGATCGACGTCAGGATGTCAACACCGTCGATGCCCGCGATCGAATCTTCCAGCGGCTTGGTGACCTGCGACTCGATGACCTCTGACGACGCACCGAGCAGCCGCGTGCCGACGGTGACCAGGGGCTCGTCGATGCGTGGGTACTCGCGCAGCGAGATCTTGTTGAACGAGACCAGCCCAACGAGCACGAGCAAGAGCGACATCACGGTGGCCAGCACCGGGCGACGAATCGAAGTTTCCGACAAGCGCATGGCTTGGCTCCTTAACCCGCAGGCACTGCCGACGCGGGCCGCGCCGACGGTGGCTTGTCGCCCGCCGACGCATCGCCTGCGGGCTTGCCCGCGGGCTTGCCGCCACCGGGGTTGTTGAGATCGATCACGCGCACCGGTGTGGACTCGCCGCGCAGCCGCGCTTGGCCTGCGGTGACCACCAAGTCACCGACGCTGACACCGCTGAGCAACTCCACGCGGCCGGGCTGGCGCAAGCCGATGCGCGCTTCGACACGGCGCGCGATCTTCTTGCCGCCTTCGCCGTCAACGACCTTGAAGATGAACTGCTTTGCACCTTGCGGCACCAGCGCTTCTTCAGGCACGACCAGGGCGTTTTCGCGCACGCCAAAGAGCACACGCGGGCGCGCAAACATGCCGGCCTTGAGCTGCGTGCCAGGGTTTTCGACGCGGGCGCGCACGAGCAAGGCGCGGCCGTTGGTGTCGATCTGCGCGTCCAGCGCTTCAATGCGGCCTTTGAAGTTCTTGCCGGGCAAAGCGTCGACGGCGACGTCCACCGCTTGCGCCACGCGCAGCTGCGACACGTAGCGCTCGGGCAGGCGAAAGTCGACCAGCATCGACGAGATATCTTCCACGCCCACGATGTCGGCGCCGTCTTTGAGGTAGTCGCCCACGTTGACTTGCCGAATGCCGGTGACGCCGTCAAACGGCGCCAGCACCTTCATGCGCGCGAGCTGCGCTTGCGCGAGTGCCACCTGAGCGTCGGCGACGTCAAGTGCCGCGCTGTTTTGGTCGACCGCACTCTGGCTGATGAAGCTCTGCGCCAGCAGCTCGCGGCTGCGCTGCAGGTTCGTGCGCGCAATACTCGCCTGCGCCTGCGCTTGCTGCAGCTGCGCTTTTTGCAAGGTGTCGTCGAGCTGCACCAGCAGCTGGCCGCGGCGCACACGCGCACCGTCCTGGAAGGCCAGCGTGGCCACACGGCCGCTGACCTCGGGGCGCAGCATCACGCTTTGGCGTGAACGCAGGGAGCCGACCGCCGCAGCATCTTCGCTCAGCGTGATGGCCACGACCTTGGCGACTTCAACGGCCACCGGACCAGAGGGTCCACCCGGCCCACCCGGTCCGCGCGCGCCAGAAGTGCCCGCGACAGGGGATCCCGATGCCGCCGCCACGGGCGCGGAGCTCGATTTGTTCTGCCACCACCAGGCCGCACCGCCGGCCACGGCGATGCCAATGATCGCCACCAACGTATGAGTTTTCGTGAATGCCATGACTGTGCTGGGTTGTCCGGACAGCACTTTAACGGCTGGCCGCACTGCGGCCCTGGCGCAGGGGCTTGCCGGCGCACCGAATCTCAGCCCCCGGTACCGTTCAGCGCTGAGTCAACGCCAAGGTTGGCCAGCTGGTCCGCGCGTTCGTTGCCGGGGTCGCCGGCATGGCCCTTGACCCAATGCCAGGCGACGTGATG
Source organism: Rubrivivax sp. (assembly GCA_031418855.1). Lineage (GTDB taxonomy): Bacteria > Pseudomonadota > Gammaproteobacteria > Burkholderiales > Burkholderiaceae_C > Rubrivivax. The sequence goes on along the minus strand of JANOJR010000142.1, from coordinate 6,150 downwards.
CTCAGTGTTGAGCTGGTCCAGGCGCTGCCACAGGTCTTGGTTCTTCACCGGCTTGCGGTCGGCGGTGAGCCAGCCGCGCTTGCGCCAGCCGTGGATCCACTCGGTGATGCCCTGGCGCACGTACTGGCTGTCGGTGTAGAGGCTGACCTTGCAGCGGCTCTTCAGCAAGGCCAGGCTTTCGATCACGGCCGTCAGCTCCATACGGTTGTTAGTCGTCAGCTTCTCGCCGCCCCAGAGTTCACGCTCGTGTGCGCCCGAACGCAGGATCGCGCCCCAACCGCCGGGCCCGGGGTTGCCTTTGCAGGCACCGTCGGTGTAGATCACCACGGCTTTCGTGGCATCCTGTTTTTCGCCACCCTTGTCGTCGCTCAAACCATCTCCTCCAGCGTTTGTGGTTCCTGGCGCGCCGCAGGCTCGCGATTAACTGCCGCCGCAGCTGCCTTGGCAAGCCGGCGCTCGCGCGGCACGAGGCCCACCAGGCGCATGCCGCGCACACGCTTGACGGCGGTGAGCATGTAGGCCGCGCCCAGCACCGGCCACCAGCGGTCGCCCACGGCATCGGCCCATGCGAAACGCTGCAGCCAGGCCTCGGACTTGGCGGGTGGCCGGTAGCAGCCAAAGCGCCCGCCTTCGAGCTCAAAGCCCAGCAGCCGAAGCCAGTCACGCAAACGCCAGTAGCCGATGGGGTCCCCCGCGCTGGGCAGGTACAGGCCATGTGTGCGCGCCATGCCGACACCACGTTTGAGATGGCCCGCGCGTTGGCGCAAGCCCCACAGGCTGGCTGGGTTGAAGCCGGTGATGACCAGGCGGCCTTCAGGCACCAACACACGTTCGACTTCGCGCAGCGTCAAGTGCGCGTCGCGCGCCAACTCCAGCGTGTGCGGCATCACCACGAGGTCAATGCTGGCGGCGGGAAAGGGCAAGGCGTCGTACTCGCAGAAGAGGGACACCGGCGCTGGCGCTGGCGCTGGCGGTGGTGGTGAAGCTGACACCGCGCTAACGCCCAAGTCACGCGGCGTCAGCACACCTTCCGTGGCCACCCAGCGATTGGGCATGCGGTTGGCGCGCAGGCCTTCGATCTCAGGCAGCCCCAGCTGCAAGGCATGGAAGCCGAAGGCGTCGGTCACCGCCTGATCCAAGCGCGCCTGCTCCCACCCCAGCACATAGCGGCCCGGCGCCGAGTCCAGCCATGACCCCAACTCTATAATTGACCCGTCTCGTGTCATGTCCCTGATGGCCCCGCCCGCGAACCTCAACCCCACTGATCACTGCATTGTGCGATGGCTTCGTCGGCCACTGACGAGTGGCCTTGCCGTGTGGGCGATGGCGAGCCTGCTCGGCGCCTGCGCCAGTGCGCCGCCGGTGATGTTGGCCGCACCGGTCACTGCCCCCACGCTTCCTGCGCCGCTGCCCGCACCAAGCCCTGGGCCCACGGCGCCGCCTACCGAAATTGCGGCTCTGCCGCTTGAGGCCATTGCGGTGCTGGGCCCCAAGCCGCCACGCGTGCGCCTGGATCCGGGCGATGACGCTGCCTCGTCCGACCTGTGGCAGCGCGTGCGCGACGGCTTTGCCATGCCCGATCTCAGCGCCGAGCCTCTGCGCCCGCAGGTGCAGAAGTGGGAGCAGTACTACGCCACGCGCGCCGACTACCTGAAGCGCATGACCGATCGCGGCGCGCGCTACCTCTTTCACATCGTTGAAGAGTTGCAGCGCCGCGAGATGCCTATGGAGCTGGCGCTGCTGCCCTTCATTGAAAGCGCCTTCGACCCACAAGCCATGTCGCGTGCGCGCGCATCAGGTATGTGGCAGTTCATGCCGGCCACGGGCAAAGACTTTGAGCTGCGCCAGAACGTTTTTCGTGATGACCGCCGCGACGTGCTGGCCTCGACCCGCGCCGCACTCGACTATCTGGCGCGCCTGCACAAACGCTTTGGTGACTGGCACCTGGCGCTGGCGGCCTACAACTGGGGCCAGGGCAATGTGCAGCGCGCCATCGACGCCAACACCCGCGCGCGGTTGGCGGCCGACTACGCCAGCCTGAAGATGCCCGACGAGACACGCAACTACGTACCCAAGTTGCAGGCCATGAAGAACCTCATCGCGCAGCCGGCTAACTTCGGACTGACGCTGACACCCCTGGGCAACCACCCCTACTTCGTCTCGGTGGCGATCGAGCACGACATCGACGTAGCGCTGGTCGCACGCCTGGCCGGCCTGGGCCTGGACGCCTTCCAGCAGCTCAACCCGCAGCTCAACAAGCCCGTGATCCTGGCCGCCGGCACGCCGCAAGTGCTGCTGCCTTACGACCACGCCAACCAGTTCTTGCAAAGCCTTGACAGCCACCGTGGCAGCCGCGCCAGCTGGACGGCCTGGGTCGCGCCACGCACGCTCAAGCCGGCCGAGGCCGCCAAGCTGGTGGGCATGCCCGAGACGCAGCTGCGCGAGGTCAACCACATCCCCGAGCGCATGCTCGTGCGCGTGGGCTCGACCTTGCTGGTGCCGCGTGGCGCCGGCACGGCGGCGAATGTCTCGGGCCACATCGCCGACCACGCCACGATGGATCTCGCACCCGAAGCGCGGCCGCCGCGCCAGGTCAGCGTGCGCATCGGCAAGAAGGGCGAAACCGTGTCAGCGCTGGCTCGGCGCTATGGCCTGAAGGCGGCGCAAGTGGCGGCCATGAATGGCGTGGCACCGACTGCCACTTTTGCCGCGGGCCAGGTCGTCAAGCTCGCGTTGCCGCAAGCCTCGGGCAAGAGCACGGCAAAGCGAGCGGCGCGCACGTTGGCCAAGGTTGCGGCCAAGCCCCACCCCAACAAGCGCGCGCCGACACGCAAGCAGCGCTGAGCTGCGGCGGCCGCAGCGTCATGCGCGCGCGGCAGGCGCGCACGGAGCGCCGCGGGCCTCGCGGCGCACGACCTCGCGGCCGCGCGCCAAGGCGTAGGTGATGGCCTCGGCGGGTGAAGGCCAGCGGTAGCCGCAGGCCACACTGTCGTCGCGGTAGATCGGCGCTGCGGCTGCGTGCCCCGACGTGCTGCCGGCGCGGTGCTTGACCACCAGCGCCGCGATGTAGCCGTCGCCAGCCGGCGCTTCGAGCGCACCGGCGTAGATGCGGTAGTCACCTTCGTTGGTTTCTGCGAATTGCATCGCGCATTTCCCCTCACCTGCGCTGCGGCACCCCTGGCAAGGATGAACGGGGCCGCTTGATCAGGCAGCGCGATGCTGGCGCGGCGCTCGCTCTACGGCTATCCCTCTCGCGGGGGAGTCGCGCGCAAGTCGCCCAGACCACTCAGGCCTGCGCCACCCAGTGCCGCGCGTTGGCGAACATGCGCGCCCATGGGCTCAGGGCGTTGATGTCACCCGCGCCCCAACTCATCTGCACATTGCGCAGCACGCGCTCAGGGTGCGGCATCAGGGCGGTGATGCGGCCGTCCGTGTTGGTCACCGCCGTCAGGCCCTGCGCACTGCCGTTGGGGTTGCAGGGGTAGGCCTCGGTGGCCTGCCCGTGGTGGTCGACAAAACGCATCGCGCGCTTGACGGTCGCGGCGTCGCCCTGCTTCGAGAAGTCGGCAAAACCTTCGCCATGCGCCACCGCAATGGGCAGCCGTGTGCCGGCCATGCCGGTGAAGAAGGCACTCGGGCTATCGAGCACTTCCACCAGCGACAACCGCGCTTCGAACTGCTCGCTTTGGTTGCGCGTGAAGCGCGGCCAGGCCGCCGTGCCGGGCAGGATGGGCGAGAGGGCCGCCAACATTTGGCAGCCGTTGCACACGCCAAGTGTCAGCGTATCTTGGCGGTTAAAAAAGGCAGCGAACTGCTCAGCCAAGGCCGGGTTGAAGAGAATGGAGCGCGCCCAGCCTTCGCCCGCACCCAAGGTGTCGCCGTAGCTGAAACCACCGCAGGCGACCAGGGCTTGAAATTGATCGAGCCGCGCGCGGCCGGCCTGCAAGTCACTCATATGCACGTCGAAAGTGTCGAAGCCCGCTTGCGCCATGGCGTAGCTCATCTCGATGTGCGAGTTCACGCCCTGCTCGCGCAGGATGGCCACCGCTGGGCGCTTGAGTGCCAGGTAGGGCGCGGTGATGTCGCGCGTGACGTCGAACGCCACATGCCAGTGCAGGCCGGGATCGGCGGGGTCGGCAGCGGCCGCGTGTTCCATGTCGGCCGCAGCCGGGTTGTCGCGCTCGCGTGCGATGCGCCAGCTGACCTCATCCCACTGCTGCTGCAAGTCGCGCAGGGGCGCGCTGAAGACCGACTTGGCGTCGCGCCAGACTTCCACCACGGCACGCGCATTGGGCTTGCCCACGACATGCGCGTGGCGCGACAAGCCGTGCGCGCGCAGGCAGGCCATCACGGCGTCGCGTTGGTTCGTGGCGACCTGGATCACGGCGCCCAGCTCTTCGTTGAAGAGTGCGGCGAGTGTGAGCTGATGGCGCCGCTCGCCCACCTGAGCGGCCCAGTTCTTCGCGTCGCCATGGTCGGCGCGGCTGTCGCTCACGCCGTCGCTGTCGGTGATGAGCATGTCGACATTCAGGCTCACGCCCATGTGGCCGGCGAAGGCCATCTCGCACGTGGCCGCCCACATCCCGCCGTCGCTGCGGTCGTGATAGGCCAGCAGCAGGCCTTGGCTGCGCAGGTCGTTGATGGCGCGCACCAGTGAGAGCAGCAGCGCGGGGTCGTCGAGGTCGGGCACGATGTCGCCGAACTGCCCAATCACCTGCGCCAGCATCGAGCCACCCAGGCGGCGTTGACCGCAGCCCAGGTCGATCAAGATCAGCGTGGTGTCACCCGCTTGCAACTGCGGCGTGAGCGTGCCGCGCACATCAGCCAGCGACGCGAAGGCCGTGACGATGAGCGACACCGGTGCCGTGACTTGGCGTGTCAGCACGCCGTCGCTCCAGCGCGTGCGCATCGACAAAGAGTCTTTGCCCACCGGCACGCCGATGCCCAGCGCCGGGCACAGCTGCATGCCCACGGCCTTGACCGTTTCATAAAGCGCAGCGTCTTCGCCGGCCTCGCCACACGCCGCCATCCAGTTGCAGCTGAGCTTCACGCGCGACAAATCGATGGGCGCAGCCAGTAAATTCGTGATGGCCTCGGCCACCGCCATACGCCCCGACGCCGGCGCGTCAAGTGCCGCCAGCGGCGTGCGCTCGCCCAGGCTCATGGCCTCACCGGCAAAACCGTGGAAGTCAGCCAGCGTCACGGCGCAATCGGCCACCGGCACCTGCCACGGGCCGACCATCTGGTCGCGGTGGCTCAGCCCCCCCACCGTGCGGTCGCCGATGGTGATGAGGAAGCGTTTGCTGGCCACGGTGGGGTGGCGCAGCACGTCACGCGCGACCTGCTCCAGCGTGACGCCGCCGAGATCCAGCGCTGGCGCGCTGCGCGCCACACGTGCCACGTCGCGCTGCATGCGCGGCGTCTTGCCCAGCAGCACCTCCATCGGCATGTCGATGGCGCGTGTGCCGCCAGGGCCGTCTTCGAGCACGAGCTCACGCGCCTCGGTGGCGACACCCACCACGGCGAACGGGCAGCGCTCGCGCTCGCACATCTGGGTGAAGAGCGGCAGCAGGTCGGGGTTGACGGCCAGCACATAACGCTCCTGGCTTTCGTTGCACCACACCTCTTTGGGCGCCAGGCCGCTTTCTTCCAGCGGCACGCGGCGCAAGTCGAAGATGGCGCCGCGCTGTGCGCCGTCCACCAGCTCGGGGAACGCGTTGCTCAGGCCACCGGCGCCCACGTCGTGGATGGCCAGCACGGGGTTGAGCTCACCCAGCGCCCAGCAATGGTTGATGACCTCTTGCGCGCGGCGCTCAATCTCGGGGTTGCCACGCTGCACCGAGTCGAAGTCGAGTGCCGCCGTGTTGCTGCCCGCTGCCATGGAGCTCGCCGCGCTGCCGCCCATGCCGATGCGCATGCCGGGGCCGCCGAGCTGGATCAGCAGCGTGCCGGGCGGGAACTGGATCTTCTTCGTCTGCGACGCAGCGATCGAGCCCAAACCGCCAGCGATCATGATCGGCTTGTGATAGCCGCGATGTTGACCTGACACCTCTTGCTCGAAAACGCGGAAATAACCCGCGAGGTTGGGCCGGCCGAACTCGTTGTTGAAGGCTGCGCCGCCCAGTGGCCCCTCGGTCATGATCGCCAACG
>JANOJR010000141.1:0-9686 GCA_031418855.1 Rubrivivax sp. | reverse complement strand
CGTTTTGCGTCCATCAAGCTCACGTCGTCAGCCCAAAAGTGGTGCCCGGCCAGGCCGCGCAACGCCGCCAGCAGAGGCGCCACCGCAGCGGGTGAGCCCACAGCATTGGGGTAGCGCGGGTGGCCCAGGATGCGCAATAAGCCGTTTTCAGTCATCGGGCAGCTGGCCCAGGCTTGCTGGCCGTGCTCGGCAAACCACTCGTGCGCGGCGTTGTGCTGCACGTGCGCCGAGTCAACCAGCGCGATGAGCACGTTGACGTCAAGCAGATAGGCCATCAGCCCACTTCGTCGCGCAGCTGGTTGACCAGTTCAAGGGTGACCGGCGATGCGGCGTCGCGCCTTGGCAGCAAGGCGATGCCGTTGCGCAGCTGCTTGCGCTCGTGCGGCGCGCTGGCCGCAAGAAGTGACTGGCGGGCCAGCGCCGAGATCACCTCACCCAGGCTGGTGCGCTGGCGCTGCGCCAGGTTCTTGGCGGCGGCAAGCACGTCGTCGTCGATGGCTAGGGTGGTGCGCATGGGGGTGGTGTGGCGAGCAAAGCGTGGGCTGCATCCTAGCATCAAACATCACGCATCGAGCATCACACAGTATGTGCAATGCGTCAGACCTCGATCAAGCGCTGCGTGTCCAGCCCCAAGGTTTCACCGCGCGCCAATAAGCCGCGGGCTTGGCACACCACGCGGGTGGGCAGTTGGCCGGGCCGCGCCACCGTGTAGTCGTGGCGGCAATGCAGGTGGCCATGCAGCCACAGGTCGGCACGCGGGATGAGGTCGTCGTCGGCGTTGCAAAAGCTTGCCGTGCCGGGCTGATGGCCAAAGCGCGGGTCGGCGCTGCGCAGGCTGGGCGCGAAGTGGGTAATGGCTACCGTGCGCTGCCAGCGCCCGCGTGGCGTCTCGGCCAGCGCGTTGTCGAGCCAGGCGCGGCAGGCGTTAGCTTCATCGCGCACGGCGGCCACGTCAAACACGGCGCCGCCACGGCGCGCCTGCATCACACGCTGGAAGTAGCTCCCGGCGCGCTCGGCGCGGGCGCGGCCCTTTTCGCCAAAGGCGCCGAAGTCGCACCAGCGCACGGTGCCCAGGAAGCGCACGACACGGCCGTCGGCGCCGGTGATCAGCGCTTCTTCGCGCTCCAAGAGGCGCAGGCCCAGTCGCGTGCAATTCGCGCGAAAGGCCGGCCAGGCCTCATGCAAATCACGGCCGTCGAACTCGTGGTTGCCGGCGATGACGAGCACCGGCACCGGCCACCCCGTGAAGCGCTCGTAGCCGGCCCAGGTGGCGTCGATGTCACCGCCAAGCACGAGCAGCTCGGCCCCCACGGCAGGCTTGGGCTCGAAGCTTTCGGTTTCGAGATGCAGGTCAGACAGCAGCTGGATCTTCACGCGGTGGCATTGTCCGCGTGGCGGTCGAAGCCGCCGCTTGTGTCACTCAAGCCGACCCTCAAGCCGGCGTGTCTTGCAGCCGCAAGGCCAGCCGGGCCATTGCCTGCGGCAGCGCGGCGGGCAGGTGATGGTGCAGCTGCGCAAAAAGTTCGGCGTGCAGCGTGAGCTCCTGCTGCCAGGCCGCGCGGTCGATGCCGATGACGCTGGCGAACTGCTCGCGGCTGAAGTTCAGGCCGTCCCAGCGCAGGTCTTCATAACGCGGGCTGATGCCAAAGACGTTCTCCTGCCCCTGCGCCACGCCTTGCACACGACCGATCATCCACTGCAGGACGCGCATGTTTTCGCCGTAACCGGGCCAGACGAACTTGCCGTCGGCGCCTTTGCGGAACCAGTTGACGCAGAAGATCTTCGGCGGCGTCGCGCCTTTCTCTTGGAGCGACGCGCCGACGTTGAGCCAGTGCTGAAAGTAGTCGGCCATGTTGTAGCCGGTGAAGGGCAGCATGGCGAAGGGGTCGCGGCGCACCTTGCCGTCACCGCCGGCCATCGCCGCCGTGGTCTCGCTGCCCATGGTCGCGGCCATGTAGACGCCGTCGACCCAGCTGCGCGCCTCGCTCACCAAAGGCACGGTGGTGGAGCGCCGGCCGCCGAACATGAAGGCGTCGATGGCCACGCCCTGGGCGTTGTCCCAATCGGCGTCGAGCACGGGGTTGTGGATGGCGGCCACGGTGAAACGCGAGTTCGGGTGCGCGGCGGGGCGGGGCTTGCCGCCGGCTGAAGCTTCGGCGGCGATGGCGGGCGTCCAGTCGCGGCCTTGCCAGTCGATCAGGTGCGCCGGTGGCGTGTCGGTCATGCCTTCCCACCAGACGTCACCATCGTCGGTGAGGGCGACATTGGTGAACACCGTGTCGCTCTTCAGCGACGCCATGCAGCTCGGGTTGGTGTGCTCGTTGGTGCCCGGCGCCACGCCGAAGTAGCCGGCCTCGGGGTTGATGGCGTACAGCCGCCCATCCGTGCCGGGCTTGATCCAGGCGATGTCGTCGCCGATGGTCGTGACCTTCCAGTCACCCAGGGCGGGCGGCGGCAACAGCATCGCAAAGTTGGTTTTGCCGCAGGCGCTGGGGAAGGCGGCGGCGACGTGGTACTTGCGGCCTTCGGGTGAAGTCACACCCAGGATCAGCATGTGCTCGGCGAGCCAGCCGATGCCGTCGACCGCCGCCGCCTGACGGCCCATGGTCGACGCGATGCGCAGCGCAAAACACTTCTTGCCCAGCAGCGCGTTGCCGCCGTAGCCCGAGCCGTAGCTCCAGATTTCACGCGTTTCGGGGTAGTGCACGATGTACTTCGTGGGGTTGCACGGCCACGGTACGTCGGCCTGGCCAGCGGCGAGGGGCGCGCCCACGGTGTGCACGCAGGGCACGAAATCGCCGTCAGCACCCAGCACATCCAGCGCACCACGGCCCATGCGCGTCATCACCCGCATGCTCAAGGCGACATACGGGCTGTCGGTCAGCTCGACGCCAATGTGCGAGATGTGCGAGCCCAGCGGGCCCATGGAAAACGGCACGACGTACATCGTGCGGCCACGCATGGCGCCTTTGAAGAGCGCGGGCGTGCCGTCGGCCATGCCAGTTTGCAGGCGCGCGCGCATCTCGGCCGGGGCCATCCAGTGGTTGGTGGGGCCGGCGTCGTCTTCTTGCGCGCTGCAAATGAAGGTGCGGTCTTCGACGCGCGCCACGTCGCCTGGGTCGCTGCGCGCCAGGAAGCTGCGCGGGCGCAGCGCCTCATTGAGTTTCATCAAGGTACCGGCCGCCACGAGCTGGGCGCACAGCCGGTCGTACTCGGCCTGGCTGCCGTCACACCACACCACCTCGGCGGCTGCTGTGAGCGCGGCAATCTGTGCCACCCAGTCGATGAGACGGGTGTGTTGCACGTACGCCGGCGTGTTCAAACGCAGGCCTTCCATAGCGGGGTGGTTCACGGGAGCTCCAATCATTGAGATGCAAATGCGGGATTGGGCGAGACCCGTGCCGAATGGCGCTCGACGCTCGCCAAATACCGCGATGGCAAATTCAGGTGGGAATGGCGCTGGCTGGCTGAGGGAGGGGCATTGTCACGGCAATGTAATTGCGCCGTAACCACCTGGCCTCAGGGGGCCATGCAATCCAGGCATGGCGTGATGCCTGGCACAAACGGCCACACAGTCATGGCACAGTCGGCCCATGCTCGCTTACCGCCACGCCTTCCACGCCGGCAACCATGCCGATGTGCTCAAGCACCTCACGCTGGTAGCCCTGCTGCGCCACATGAACTTGAAGGACAAGGGCTACCGCGTCGTCGACACGCACGCCGGTGCCGGTGGTTATTCGTTGCAAAGTGAGTACGCCAACAAGCGCGGCGAGTACCACGACGGCATTGAAAAGCTATGGCAGCGCGACGACCTGCCCGCGGCGGTGGCCGACTATGTCGCTCAGGTCAAGCGCTTCAACGGTGGCGCCAAGCTCGCGCCCAAGCTCGTGCAATATCCCGGCTCACCGGCCATCGCCAACCTCTTGATACGCCCGCAAGACCAGCTGCGCGCCTTCGAGATCCACCCCACCGACCACAAAATTCTCTCCTCGTACCTGGGTGACACACCCGAGGTCGAGATCCGAATGGCCGACGGTTTCACCAGCCTGGCCAAGCAGTTGCCGCCGCCCACACGGCGCGGGCTGGTGGTCATCGACCCGAGCTACGAGATCAAGACCGACTACCCGCGCACGCTGGCCGCGCTGCGCGAGGTGCTGGAGCGCTTTGCCGACGCCGTGGTGCTGATCTGGCTGCCGCAGTTGCAGCTGATCGAAGCCGCGCAGCTGCCGCAACGCCTCAAAGCCAGCGCCAAGACCGGCGCCAAAAAGGGGTGGCTGCACGCACGCTTGACGGTGCGCGGGGCGATACCCGGCGAGCGCGGCTTTGGCATGCTCGGCAGCAGCGTCTTCGTGGCTAACCCGCCCCACACGCTGGCGGCCACCTTGCGCGACACGCTGCCGTGGTTGGTGCAGGTGCTGGGGCAGGACGCGCATGCGGCGCAGGTGGTGGAAGTCGCCACGCCGTAAGCGCGGCGGATCTCTGTGAGCTTCGTGACGCTCTTGCGGCTTGCGCGGCTCAGGGGCGAACGGCGATCTCGTTCTTCACCGTCTTCACGCCGTTGACCTTCATCGCCAGCGCTTCCGCCGTACTCTTTTCGGTCCAGTTCTTGGCAAAACCCGAGAGCATCACCGTGCCCTTGAGCGTCTCGACGCGGATGCTCGTGGCGTCGACTTCCTTGTTCTCGACAAAGCGCGCCTTCACGGCCGTGGTGATGGCCACGTCGTCGACATAGTTGCCAACACTCTCCTGGCCGCGCGTGACCGCGCAACCGCTGGCAGTGAGCATGACGATGGCAGCAGCAGCGGTAGCGGCCAAGGTGGTGAACTTGTTCATGGTGAATCTCCAAAGATTGGCGACGAAGGCTGTTGTCAAGCGGATCGTCAGGTCGGGTGGCGATAGGCCCCACCACCCACGGGCATGAAAGTCGGCGCAGCGGTGTGCTCGCGTAGGGTTGCCCTTACGGTTTGGCCGGCGACGGGGCTGCCGCAGCGTCTGGCGCCACCGGCGCCACGGGTGCGATGGTGCCGACCTCGCGCGTCACCAGCTCGCGGTAAATGCCGCCAGCGGCCACGCTGCCACTGGTGCTGCCCTGCCCCTGCATGCGGGCGACGCAGTCGCTGCGCAGTGCATCGGGCAGCGGCGTACAACGCATGAGTGCATTGCGTTTGAGGATGTCGGGGTGTTCCTCCGCAAGTGACGGCTGTGTACTGGCCAGACGCGTGCTGGCTTCGCTCAAGCAGTTGGCTTGCTCATCGGCCACACGCATGGCGGAGCAGGCGGCGCGGTCGCGGTGGTACTGGCTCTTTGGGTCCGGCGCGTTGGGTTTGCCAGCGGCCCAACTTGCAGAGCAGGCCAGCCATGCCAGCACAGTCAAGGCCGGGCGCAGGCGTTGTGTGGGGTTGAGGTTCACTCACTTCTCTTTGGATTGAAAGACGTCGGTGCAGGAGCCTTGCCGTACGACCCCTTCAGCGCAGCGCAAAGCGTGGGGACGAGTAAGCGCATGGTCGCGGCCCCGCGCCCAACGCACCATCGGACCAACGGCGGATCGCCTGTAGGACCAAGCCGACACGCATGGCCGGTGGCAACTGATGGCGACATCGTCGGGACGGGCGCAGCATCGTGGCTCCCCCCATGCAATGGAAGTGCCACGTGAAAGCTGTCTCTGCTGCTGCCCCCCGCGCACCCATCAAGCCAGCGCCGGGGCCGACCATCTGGCAATTGCGCAGCGTCCCGCTGACCTTGCTGGCCGTATTGGCCGGGCTCTTCGCCCTGCAGGCGGCCGGCGCGCTCTTCGTGCCCTTGCTGCTTGGGCTGATGTGCAGCTATGCGTTGACGCCGCTGGTCAAGCACATGGTGCGCTGGCGGCTGCCGCGCGCATTGGCTGCGGCCCTGCTGCTAACGTCCATGGTCAGCGGCCTCGGCGCCATCGGCTATGGTCTTGCCGACGAGGCGGCGGCGATGATGGAAGCCCTGCCCGCCGCCGCCCAAAAGCTGCGCCGCAGCCTTGACGACCAGCGCAGCCAGGGGCCGCCAGGCACTATCGAGACCGTGCAAAAGGCTGCCACCGAGCTTGAGCGTGCCAGCCAGGGCGGCGCCAGCCCGGCAGCGGCTCGTGGCGTGACCAAGGTACAGATCGTGAAGCCCGGCTTCAACGTCAAAGACTACCTCTGGCCTGGCGCATTGGGGCTGGCCACGGCGCTGGGGCAAGCCACCGTGGCGCTCGTCATCACCTTTATCCTGCTCACCTCGGGCGACACCTTTCGGCGCAAGATGGTGAAGATTGCCGGGCCGCGCTTCGGGCAAAAGCGGCTCACCCTGCAGGCCCTGGAGGAAGTCGACGCCTTGATCCAGCGCTACTTGCTGGTGCAAGTCTTCACCAGCGCGTTGGTCGGCGCGGCCACATGGTTGGCGTTCCTGTGGATCGGCGTCGACAACGCGGCCATGTGGGGCGTGGCTACGTTCGCGCTCAACTTCATTCCCTACCTCGGCAGTCTGGTGGTCACGGCAGGCGCGGCCATGATGGGTTTCGTCCAGTTCGGCAGCTTGGAGACAGCGCTCCTGATCGGCGGCGTAGCCTTCGCCATCAACAGCGTCGAAGGCTATGTGCTAACGCCCTGGCTAAGCAGCAGGGCCAGCCGCATGAACCCGCTGGCCATCTTCGTCGGCGTGCTCGGTTGCGGTTGGTTGTGGGGCATAGCGGGGTTGTTCCTGGGGGTGCCGATACTGTTGACGACCAAGGCGGTGTGTGACCGCGTCGACGAACTCAAAGCCGTGGGCGAACTGCTGGGGGACTGAGGCGCACGCCGCAACGCCGCGCCGTGCGCCAGTTGCACTTCGCCTGCAAGTCACACCACGGGTCTGAGAAGCCTTGGCTTGATCGTGTCGCTCGTGCTGCTGGGCATGCTGGGCGGCGGCAGCAGCACGCCCACCGAGCCCTTCAGCCGGATCTACGCCAGCTCGCTCTCGGCCATTGGCAGCGCTGCCAGCAGCGTGCACATCACCCGTGCCTATTTCGTGCCCGATCCGCAGCTGCTGGCGGCGCTCGAAGCCGCCGCCCGCCGTGGTGTCGAGGTGACGCTCATCCTGCCCAGCCAGACCGGTTCATGGTGGGCCTTCCACGCCGGGCGGCACCACGACACGCGCTTGCTAGAAGCCAAGGTCAACACCTTTGAGCGCCGCGATGTCGTGCTGCACGCGAAAACGGTCGTGATCGATGGCGTGTGGGCCAGCGTGGGCTCGAGCAACCTGGCAGCAGCGCGGCATCGCGCCGCGCCAGAAGGAGCTCGTCGCGCAAGTTCTCGACGACTGGCTTTAAGTCTTCTTGATGAGCCCATACAAGAAGCTCGCGAGCGCCAGCACCGCGAAGACCACGAACAGGATCTGCGCAATGCCCACGGCGCTGGCGGCGATGCCGCCAAAGCCGAAGACGGCGGCCACCAGGGCGATGATGAAGAAGACAACGGCGTAGTGCAGCATGGTGTGGCCCCAGGGTTGATGAGACCCTCAGTTTGGGCGTTATCACCCCCGGCTGGGATAGGCAGACCGTGTGCGCTGCAGTCGGGCAACGCGGCGACGCCGCGTAGGACAGCGCCGACATGCCGGACTTCCCGAAGGCCGCCGAAGTGGGCCGCTTACGCCGACTCGGGCATGCGCACCTGCACGCTCGTGCCCTGGCCCGGCGCAGACACCACCGTTAGCGCGCCGCCTTCGGCTTCGACGCGAAAGCGCATGCCGACCAAGCCATAGGCCGAGCTCGTCGGCACGCTCGTGTCGAAGCCGACGCCGTTGTCACGCACGGTGACCTCGACGCTGCCGTCGCGCGCCGCCAACGTGACCCACACCGCTTGTGCCTTGGCGTACTTGGTGATGTTGGTGACGGCTTCCTGCACCAGCCGGTAGACCATCAGCTCGGCACTGGGCCGCAGCTTGACGGTGGCCAACGCGCGATGCACTTCGACGCCCGAGCGTTCGGCGTACTCGCGCGCCAGGATATCGAGCGCCGAGGGCAAGCCAAGATTGGCCAGTGTGGACGGCCGCAGGTCCTCGATGATGCTGCGGCCCAGCGCGATGCTGGCGTTGAGCGTCTCCACCAGATGCGCCAGCCGCTCCAGCACTTCAGGCGCGCCGCCGATCAGGCGCGACTTCATGCGCGCTGCGTCGAGCTTGGCCGACGTCAGCAAGGCACCCAGCTCGTCGTGCAGGTTGCGCGCGAGCCGGCTACGTTCATCCTCACGCGCGGTTTGCAAGTGCTGGGTGAGCGAAGTCAACAGCTCGGTGCGCCGCGCCACCACCCCTTCAAGCTGGTCGCGCTCGTTTTGGATGGCTTGTTTGAGTTCGCGTTGCACCGCTTCGGAGGCCGCAGCGTGGCGCAGGTAGAGAACCAGCGCAAGCAGGCACACAGCGGTCAAGACGAGCACGCCGATGCGGCCCAGCTGCAGCGCGTCGTTGATGTTCATGCGGCTGGCAGCCACCGACATCGTGCCCAGCTCAAGCAAGGCATTGCCGAGCCGGTGGAGCTCGTTGACATGCACGGCGTCGGCAGCGCTGTGCAAGAACTGCGCCGCCAGATCGGGCTTGCCGTCATTCGTCTGCTGCATGCGCTCAGCGATCAAGGCTTGCCGGGCCTTGATGCCGGCGTCCAGCGCGACAAGCAACGTGTCGGCCTTGGCGTTCCCTCTGTAGTGCGCATCCAGCGCACCCAGCAGGGCGAGCGTCGGCGCCAGCGTGCGTTCGTAGCCAGCGCGGTAGTCGGCGTTGCCGGTCAACAAGAAGGCGTTCTGGCTGGCCTCGGCGTCGAGGATCTGTTGACGCAAGTCGAGCACCTTGGCGCGCGCCTCGCGCTCGGCGACGAGCAGCTCCAGCGTGCCAAACGATCGCCAGTACGCGCTCTCGCTGATGAAGAGCATGGCCAAGGCGGCCAACAGCGCCAGCGGAAACACCGCCTGGTTGCGGCGGATGAGCCCGAGTCCATTCATGCGTTGGCCCTGCGAAAGGTGGGATCATGCGGCGCGATGCTCAGGCCCACACCATGATTCGAATTGCCATCGTCGACGACCATGCGATGGTACGCGTCGGCCTGCGCCAGTTCTTCGCCGATCAGAGCGACTTCCGCGTGGTGGCCGAAGCCGCCAATGGGCGCGAGGCGCTGGACATCGTGCGCAAGGGCGAGGTCGATGTCATCGTGATGGACATCGCCATGCCCGACCACAGCGGCGTCGACGCCCTTGCTGCCATCCGCGCGCGTGCGCCCGACTTGCCGGTGCTGATCTTGAGCGGCTACCCCGAAGAACATTACGCCACCACCTTGCTGCGCCAAGGCGCCAGCGGCTACCTCAACAAAGACTGTGACCCCGAAGAGCTGGTCAAGGCCATTCGCACCGTGCATCGCGGCCGAAAGTACATCACGGCTGGCGTGGCTGAGCAGCTGGCCGATGGCCTCAGCTCTGGGGGCGCCGGGTTGGCGCACGAGACCTTGTCGGAGCGCGAGCTGCAGGTGTTCCTGCGCCTTGCCAAAGGTGAGACGGTGGGGCACATGGCCGAGGGCATGTCGCTGAGTGTCAAGACCGTCAGCACCTACCGCACGCGGGTGATGGAAAAGCTGCATCTGGCGTCGAACAGCGAGTTGACGTACTACGCGCTCAAGAACGGTCTGATCCAGTAGCGCTGGTGGCCGCGCTGGTGGTCGC
>JANOJR010000140.1:0-12385 GCA_031418855.1 Rubrivivax sp. | reverse complement strand
CATGGCCCGGCTCCTTGCAAATTCGCAATGACCCGACCGACCATCGGTCCGGTGCATTGGTGTAGCTCGGCACGCCTTGGCGCGCAACCTACGGTGTTGCTCGGGACGGGCCGCCTGAAATCACGAAGCCATCTTGTCTAGCAAGGTCAGCGCGTGCATCGCTTCGTCCATGCGCAGGCCTTCGACGTAGGGCCAGTCGAGCACCGACGAGCGGATGCCGGGCATCTGGTCGCGGTCGGCCAGCGTCGTGAACTGCACGAACTTGGCGTTGCCGGTGGGCTCGAGCTGCTTGATGAGCTCGGCCAGCGAATAGCCGACCCAGGGCACCACCATCGACCAGCCTTCCACACAGCGCAGCCGGTAAATGCGCTCTTCCATCGGCGCCAGCTTGAGCAGCGCCTCGATGTCGTAGACGCCGGGCTTCTTCACCTCACCTTCGACCAGCACGCTCCATGGCCGCGTTTTGAGGCTGCCGGCGTGGCGGGCGGGGTCGGACTTGTCGGTGCCGAACTCGTAGAAATTGTTGTAGTTCGTGATGTCGGTGTAGGACGTCGGCCGCTCCATCGTGACGGCACCGGGCAGCGTGCTGCGCGGCGCACTCAGCGGCGCAAACTTGCCCGGCCGCGCGCCCTGCGCCATGGCTTCGCGTGCCGCCCAGGGCGCCAGGCCGCCGCCCGCCACGGCTGCCTGGGCGAGCCACTGCCGCCGATTCAGGTAGAACGCGCGCGGGGTGATTTCTGAAGGAAGGGGATGGTTCGGGCCGCGACTTTCGACGAGGTGCATGACAACTCCGTGGCTGGGTTCAGGGGTCTATGAGCGCTGCGCTTGGGTCGAGTTCGTGGCATGTGGCTTACATCAAGCCCATGAAAAAGGGCCGGTCTGAACCGGCCCAGCTGCAGACATCACGCGACGGCGCCCGCCGCTTAGCGCAGGCCGGCAATGTAGTCCGAGACGGCCTTGATTTCGCGGTCGTTCATCTTCCCCGCAATGGCCACCATCTGCGCGCTGTTACCACGCGTGCCAGCACGAAAGGCGATCAATTGCGCTTCGGTGTAATCACCATGCTGGCTGCCCACACGCGGGTACTGCGCGGGCATGCCGGCGCCGCTGGGTGTGTGGCAGCCGGCGCAGGCCGGCACTTGGCGTTCCATGATGCCGCCGCGGTAGATCTTTTCACCCAGCGCCAGCGTGTCCTTGCTCTTGGCGAAACCGGGCTTGGCCGTCTTGCTGCCGTAGAAGGCGCCGAGCTGCTTCATGTCGTCGTCGCTGAGGGCGGCGACCATGCCCGACATCACCGCGTTCTTGCGCTTGCCCGACTTGAACTCTTGCAACTGCTTGACGATGTACTCGGGGTGCTGCCCTTGCAGGATGGGGTTGGCCGGGCTGCCGCGCGTGCCGTCGGCCGTGTGGCAGGCCACGCAGGTGGCGGCCAAGGCTTGGCCCTTGGCGGCATCGGCTTTGAAGGCAGACTTGCCTTCGTTGGCCATGGCGCTGGCGAACAAGCCTGCGGCAAGCAAGAGGGCGGCGGTCAACTTCATGAGCATCATGCAAGGGGCCTTTTAGCGGGTCGCGCTACGCGCACGAAGCTGGCGCGAGCAGTAGAAAAGCACTCAATTTTACAATGGCCCATGACACCTACCCACATGCCACGCCGCCCCGACCCAGAAGTCGCGGCCAAAGCCGCTCTCGCCTGGTGCCACGGCGCCCGCTTTCTCACCACCGCCAGCCAGCTCGACCAGCTGCCCATCGAAGAGCTGCCCGAGGTGGCCTTTGTGGGCCGCAGCAATGCCGGCAAGTCCAGCGCCATCAATGCCTTGGCGCAGCACAAGCGCCTGGCGTTTTCGTCACGCACGCCCGGACGCACCCAGCACATCAACCTCTTCGCGCTGGGGCCCAAAGACGCGCCCGACGCCTACTTCGCCGACCTGCCGGGCTATGGCTATGCGGCGGTGGAGCGCGCCGCCAAGCTGCGCTGGCAGGCGGTGATGGCCGAGTACTTGCAGCTGCGCCGCGCCTTGCACGGCGTGGTGTTGATGATCGACTCACGGCAAGGCTTCACCGAGCTTGACCAGCGGCTGCTGGCCTTGCTCGCACCACGCATCGTCCCCGGTGAGGTGCGTTTGCTCGTGCTCTTGACCAAGGCCGACAAGCTCAACCGTCGCGACGGCCAGAAGGCTTTGGTGGCGGCGCAGGAGTCGTTGGCCAGCGTGGCCGGCGAGGCTGCCGACATCGGCGTGACGCTGTTCTCGGCGCTGTCGCGCCAAGGGCTGGCTGATGCTGCCGACGCGCTGTACCAGTGGACGCGCAAGGCGCCGCCCGCTTCAACGCCCGCCTGAACGATTGACGCGCGCCAGCGCAGCCATGACGTCTACGCCGAGGACGTGGCCTGCCGCAACAAACGCGCACCCGCGTCATTGAGCAAGGAGCGCGGCGAAGCCACATGCGCCAGGCCTTCTTCGCGCAGCAGCAAGAGCGCGCGGCGGCGGATGGCCCAGCTGTCGTTGTTGCCGCCGTCGGCGAAGAGCCAGATTTCACCGCGCTCGCCCGGCCACAGCATCTGCGAATAGACCCAGCCGCCTTTGCGGAACAAACGCAGCCATTGGCCAGCGCGCAGGTTGGCGAGCCAGCGCAGTGTGTTGTCGGCCGCGCCCGGCTTGTGGCTTTCGGGCATATCCATCAGGTCGGCCGGCACGGTGTCGAGCTGGGTCACGTCGAGTGCGCCGTGCAGCGTGGACAGCGGCGCGTCGCTGCGCGCGAGTTTGTCGTCAAGCTGCTGCATCGTGATGATGTGCGCTTCGGCCAGGGCACAGCGTTCGTTCAGCCGCTTGACGGCAGAACGTTCCAGGCGCTCGATGGCCCAGGCGTAGAGCTGGGCGGTGTGGCGCGGCTCATCACGTAGCTGGTCCAGCAGCTTGCCGGCAAAGCGCAAAAGTTTGGCCCGCGCCTGCCCGCCCTCACCTTCGTCGACGAGCGCCAGATGGGCCAGCAGGTCGATGAAACGCCACATGGGCTGGCTTGGGCTTTCCAGCAGCGCCGGGTCGTCCAGTGCGGCTTTCAGCACAAAGGGCTGCATGCGCGCCAGCATTGCGGGCAGATCGGGGGCCAGGCCGCGATCGGTGAGCATGGACTCGAAGAGTTTGACCACCAAAGCGCCGACCCGCTGGTCGAAACTGCTGACCGCTGCCGCAGGCGCCGACGAGACCTGCAGCGCTGGCCACGGGGCGTGCGCCGGTATCGCGCCGGCAACGCTGGCGTGGCCGGCATCACCACGCAATGCAAACCCCAGCAGCGGCGCCATCGGCACCAGCACGTCCTGCTCAAGCCGGCGCGACGTGCGCGGGCCCGCCGGGGGGATCAGCGTGCGGTAGGCCGCGGGCTCCAGCCCTTCGCCATCAAGCCGGGCGCAGGCTGCGGCGTAGGCCTTGCGCAGTGCCTGCGCCATCGGCATGGCGGCATGGCGCATCAGCGCAAGCTGATGCCCACGCGACAAGGGCAGCGCCTGTGCCGCAGCCCAAAGGGCTTGCGCTTGAGTTTCGGCACGAAACGGGTTGTGGTCGGCGCCGACGTCCATGTCCCCGACCAGCGCCGAGGTGTAGGCCAAGAGCTCGCGCAGCTCATGTTCGGCCACGCTTTGGATGGCCTCGATGGTGTGCGAGATGACGACGTCGATGGTGACTTCGTCATCGTCCACCAAAGCCAAGGAACCGGTGGTTCGCTCGCCGCTGCTTTCGGCGCGTGCGACTTGACGTGACAGCTCGACCCTGACCTGCTCACGTAGCGACGCGACATAGCGGTCGATGACGCGCGGCCGGTGCGTGCCTAGTCTGTGGATGATGTCCGACGCCACCGAGCGCTCACTGGCGCCCATCTTGGCCGGGCCCCGTTGCAGCACGTCGATCGTGGCTTGCAGCGTCACCTCCAGCACCAAGGGCGCGCGCAGCAGCTCGTCGTCGACAAATCTCTGCAGCGCGATGGGTGTCGTCATGGGGGCAAGTTCCTCGCGCGATTATTCAACGCGCGCAGGCCGCTGAGCGTCGAGAAAAGCACGCCCATGCCGGATCTGTAGGCGCATCAACGAAAAAGGGCCACGTGCCAAGCACGCAGCCCTTCGAGTGGCACCCGGCCGGCCTCGGCCAGCCGGATCTTCCGGCCGCAACGCGGCGCGGAAAGTCTTACATGTCCATGCCGCCCATGCCACCCATGCCGCCCATGCCTCCTGGCATGCCGCCGGCGCCAGACTCGTCCTTCGGCGCTTCCGCCACCATGGCTTCGGTCGTCAGCATCAGGCTGGCCACCGAGGCGGCGTTTTGCAGCGCCGTGCGGGTCACCTTGGTCGGGTCGAGGATGCCCATTTCGATCATGTCGCCATAGGTGCCGTTTTGGGCGTTGTAGCCGTAATTGCCCTTGCCTGCGAGCACCGCATTGACGACCACGCTGGGCTCGTCACCGGCGTTGGCCACGATGATGCGCATCGGCTCTTCAGCCGCGCGCAGCACGATCTTGATGCCAGCATCTTGGTCGTGGTTGTCGCCCTTGATGACGCCTGCGGTTTGACGCGCACGCAGCAGCGCCACACCACCACCGGCCACGATGCCTTCTTCCACCGCCGCACGCGTGGCGTGCAGGGCGTCTTCGACGCGGGCCTTCTTTTCCTTCATCTCGACTTCGGTGGCGGCACCGACCTTGATGACGGCGACACCGCCGGCCAGCTTGGCCACGCGCTCTTGCAGCTTTTCGCGGTCGTAGTCGCTGGTGGCTTCTTCGATCTGCACGCGGATCTGTTTGACACGCGCTTCGATGTCACCGGTGGCACCGGCGCCGTCGATCAGCGTGGTGTTTTCCTTGCCGCACTCGATGCGCTTGGCTTGGCCGAGGTCGGCCAGGGTGACCTTCTCCAGCGTCAGGCCGACTTCTTCAGCGATGACCTTGCCGCCGGTGAGGATGGCGATGTCTTCGAGCATGGCCTTGCGGCGGTCACCAAAGCCCGGGGCCTTGACGGCGACGACCTTGAGGATGCCGCGAATGGTGTTGACCACCAACGTCGCCAGCGCTTCGCCTTCAACTTCTTCGGCAATGATCAAGAGCGGGCGCCCGCTCTTGGCGACTTGCTCCAGCGTGGGCAGCAGGTCACGGATGTTGCTGATCTTCTTGTCGTACAGCAGCACGTAGGCGTTCTCAAGGATCGCGCTTTGCTTCTCGGGGTTGTTGATGAAATAGGGCGAGAGGTAGCCGCGGTCAAACTGCATGCCTTCGACGATGTCGAGCTCGTTGTCCAGGCTCTTGCCGTCTTCGACGGTGATGACGCCTTCCTTGCCGACCTTGTCCATCGCCTTGGCGATGATCTCGCCGATCGACTCATCGGCGTTGGCGGAAATCGCGCCGACCTGGCTGATTTCCTTGCTGGTAGTGGTCGCCTTGGAGGCCTTCTTCAGCTCGGCGGTCAGGGCTGTGACGGCCTTGTCGATACCGCGCTTCAGGTCCATCGGGTTCATGCCCGCGGCCACGTACTTCATGCCTTCGCGCACGATGGCCTGGGCCAGCACGGTGGCGGTGGTGGTGCCGTCACCGGCGATGTCACTGGTCTTGGAAGCAACTTCCTTGACCATCTGCGCGCCCATGTTCTGGAGTCTGTCCTTGAGCTCGATTTCCTTGGCCACCGAGACACCGTCTTTGGTGACCGTAGGGGCGCCGAAACTGCGCTCGAGCACGACATTGCGACCCTTGGGGCCGAGGGTGACCTTGACGGCATTGGCCAGGATGTTGACACCCTCGACCATGCGCGCACGCGCGTCAGCGCCGAAAACTACGTCTTTTGCTGCCATGTGAATTTCTCCGAAATCTGTTCAGTGGGTTTGATGCGGGTGAAGTCGCCGGGTGGCTTACTTCTCGACCACAGCAAACAGGTCTTCTTCGCGCATCACGAGCAACTCGTCGCCGTCGATCTTGACGGTTTGGCCGCTGTACTTGCCGAAGAGCACGCGGTCACCGACCTTGATGTTCATGGCGACCAGGTCACCCTTGTCGTTGCGCTTGCCGGGGCCCACGGAGAGCACTTCACCCTGGTCGGGCTTTTCGGCGGCGTTGTCGGGGATGACGATGCCCGAGGCGGTTTTGGTTTCGCTGTCGAGGCGCTTGACGATCACGCGATCGTGCAATGGGCGAAGCTTCATACGGTCTCCTTAAGACACTGTGAAATGGTGGGCAAGCGCATCACTGGTCGTGCTTGCGGGTGAACCCTGGGGCTCGCGGCAGGGTGCCGGCGAGCCGTTAGCACTCACCATAGATGAGTGCTAGCAAACAGATTATAGGGGCCGATTCCCGGGCTTCAAGGGCCTGGCCGCAGCAAAGTTAGGGGCAGGTGGGACACTTCGCGGCGTCCGCAGCACCGAGTCAACGCCCTATGTCTCTCCTGTCCAGCTCACTTCTCGCCATCGTCTGGCTAGGCCTGTGCCTGGGCTGGCCGGGTGTTGTCCTAGCCGCCCGCGAGACCACCCCGGCGCAGCAGGCCGGCGTCGACGCTGCCGTCTTGGCCTACGAAAGCGGGCGGCTGCGCGAGGCGCGAAGGCGCCTAGCGCCGCTGGCCGCCCAAGGCGTGCCCGCCGCGCAGTTCAACCTGGCCGTGATGCACCTGCGTGGCGAGATCGTGCCGGCCGATGTCCGACTGGCGCGGCGACTGCTTGAGCGCAGCGCCGGCGGCGGCTTCGTCACCGCCATGGTGGCGCTGGGCCAGGCGCTCGAAGCCGGCCAGTTTGGCAAGCGCAATCTGCCCGCATCGCACCACTGGTACCTGCTCGCCGCCAGGGCCGGCAGCGTGCACGCCATGGTCGGCGTGGCCACGGCGTTTTACCTCGGGCGCGGCGCGGACAAGGACGCCGCGCAGGCCGCGCATTGGTATCGCGAAGCCGCCAAGGGCGGCGACGTCGGTGCGCAGTACCTGCTGGCGTCGATGTTTGAGCAGGGCGATGGCGTGGCCCGAGATCTGCGGCTGGCGCGCTATTGGTACGACATCGCCGCGCGCAATGGTGACGAGGCGGGGCCGGCCAAGGTGCGTGAGCTCGACGCGCGCTTGGCCGTGCAAGACACCGCCGCTACAACACCACCTTGACCAGCGGGTGGGTCGACAGCGTGCGGTAGAGCTCGTCGAGCTGCTCGCGGCTGGTGGCGGTGATGGTCAGCGTCACGCCCAGGTAGTTGCCGCCTTTGCTGGGCCGCAGCTCCACCGTGCTGGCGTCAAAGGCCGGGTCGAAATTGCGTGCTATGGCCGACATCGCCTCGACAAAACCATCAACGTTGTGGCCCATCACCTTGATCGGGAAGGCGCTGGGGTACTCGATCAGGCTGGGCGCCGGCTCGTGCTGGCTCATGTCGTCAACACCATCGCCGCGCTCAAATCGACTGCGTCAACTTGGCGCGCTGGTAGGCCTCGTGCAGCCGCGCCGACACCGGCCCGGGCTTGCCGCGCATGGCGCCATGGCCGACGAGTTCGCCGTCGATCTTCGTCACGGCCAGCACTTCCTTGGTGGCCGAACTCAGCAGCACTTCATCGGCGGAAAGCACGTCGGCCTCGGGGATCGGGCGCAGGTTGTAGGCGATGCCGCACTCTTCGCACAGTTCACGCAGCAGCTCAAAGCGAATGCCTTCGAGCACATGCACGCTCTTGGGCGGCCCGAGCAACGCGCCTTCGTGCACGACCCAGACGTTGCTGGCTGCGGCTTCGGTGAGGAAGCCGTCGCGGAACATGATGGTCTCGGTGGCACCATGGTCGGCCGAGATCTGCCGCGCCATCACGTTGCCCAGGAGCGAGATGCTCTTGATGTCGCCATGCTCCCAGCGGAAGTCGCGCGCAGTGATACAGGCCACGCCGTGATGACGCGTCTCCGCCGACGGCGGCTTCATCGGGTTGGCCATCATGAAGACGGTGGGCTCGATATGCTCGGGCATGACATGGTCACGCGGCGCCACCCCACGCGTGACCTGGATGTAGACCATTTGATCAAAAGCGCCGGTCTTCTCGGCAAGTGCGGCCACCAGCGTGCGCGAGCGCTCAAGCCAGCCTTCGCGGATCAGCGGGTTCTTGATGCGCACTTTGTTCAAGCTGCGCTGCAAGCGCGCCATGTGCTCGTCGAAGCGGAACAGCCGCTTGCCGTACACGGGCACCACCTCGTAGATGCCGTCGCCAAAGACAAACCCGCGGTCGAGTACGCTGACCTTGGCCTGGTTCAGCGGCAGGTACCCGCCATTGAGGTAACACAGGTTGTCGTTCATGGGCGCTCCGGGGGTGCGCGCGGATTCTTGCACGCAGCCCCTGCGCGACGGGCTGCGTCAGCTCAACGAATCCACAAGCGAACAGCGTCCCAGGCGCGGCCAAAAATGCCCGCCAACGGCACCGGCTCGAGTACGGTGAGCGGCACGTTGGCGACGGGCGTGCCACTGCCGGTGGTGACCTTCAATTGCCCCACGCGCTGGCCTTGCGCGAGCGGCGCCACCAGCGGGTCGATGCGCTCGATGTTGGTCTTGAGCTTGTCACCCTCGCCCTTGGGCACGGTGACGAAGACGGCCGCAGCAGCACCGAGCTTGGCGCTTGACTCCTTGCCTTTCCAAACCGGCGCGAACGCCATGGCCTGCTTGGCGTCGAAGAGCTTCACGGTGTCCCAGGCCAGCCAGCCCCAGTTCAAGAGCTTTTGGCTTTCGGCCGCGCGTGCCTCGCGTGAGCTCGTGCCCAGCACCACGCTCAGCAAGCGACGGCGGCCGTTGGGCATGTCGCGCGCGGCGCTGGCAATCAGGCAATAGCCGGCACTTTCGGTGTAGCCGGTCTTCATGCCGTCGACCGTGGGGTCGCGCCCGAGCAGCATGTTGCGGTTGTCTTGCTTGATGTTGTTGAAGCTGTATTGGCGGATCGAATACAGCGGATAGAAATTCGGGTGGTCGCCGATCACACGCGCGGCGATGCTGGCCATGTCGCGCGCACTGCTGTAGTGGCCAGCCTCGCTCAAGCCCGTGACGTTCTTGAACTGCGTGTTCTTCAAGCCCCAGGCCTGCGCCTGGCGGTTCATCAGCGCGACAAAGGGCTCCAAGCCGCCCGCGGCGGCTTCAGCCAGGGCGACCGAGGCGTCGTTGCCGCTTTGCACGATCATGCCGCGCAGCAGCTCGTCGACGGTGGGCGACATCGTCGTGTCGATGAACATCAAGGAGCCGCCGCCCACGCGTTCGCTCCATGCGCGTTTGGAGATGCTGAGCGTCTGCGTCAAGGCCAGCTTGCCGTCGCGGATGGCGTTGAAGACGAGGTAGGCCGTCATCAGCTTGGTCAGCGAGGCGGGGTCAGCCTGGGCATCGGCGTCGCGCTCGGTCAACGTCTGGCCGCTGGTGAGGTCGATCAAGAGGAACTGGCGCGCGGCGACTTCAGGCGGCTGCGGCAATTGCGCCAGCGCGGGGCTGGTGGCGGCCAGCGCGACCAGCAAAATGAGCAAGAGTTTCATGGGGTTCAAGGTGCTCAGCGCAAGGCCGCGCTGATGATCTGTTTGAGCACGGGCAGTTGTCCGTGGAAGAAGTGCCCGGCGCCCGGCACCACGGTCACCGGCAGTGACTGCGTCCTGGCCCAGGCCAGCACGGCGGGCATGGGTACCACGTCGTCGGCTTCGCCCTGGATCAGCAAGGTGTCGGCCGGCACGGGCGCCATGTCGAAGTTCTGCACGGCCGGTCCGATGAGCACCAGGCGTTCGGCGGCGTGGCCCTCACCCTCAGCGTGCAAACGTGCGGCCGCTTGCGAGGCGATGTAGCCACCGAAGGAGAAGCCGCCGAGCACCACGCGCGAGCCAAGCGTGCGATAGGCAGCCACCACCGCCATGGCGTCATCGATCTCGCCCTGGCCCTCGTCCCAAGTGCCCGCCGAGTTGCCGACGCCACGAAAATTGAAGCGCACCGCGCGCCAGCCCAAGCCCACCATGGCACGCGCCATCGTCTGCACGACCTTGTTGTACATGGTGCCGCCGTGTTGCGGGTGCGGGTGGCACAACACGGCGGTGCCGAGCGCGTCGCTAACGGGCAAGTCGACGGCACATTCCAGTGCGCCCGCCGGCCCCTGGATGGCCTGGCGTTGTGTGGCAGTGTTCATTTGCCGACGTGCGCCGGCAGCACCAGGCGCTCGACCACGCGGCCGTGCGTGAGGTGCGAGTCGACGATCTCGTCGATGTCGTGCTGGTCGACGTAGGTGTACCAAACCGCCTCGGGGTAGACCACCGCCACCGGCCCGCCCGCGCAGCGGTCCAGGCAGCCGGCTTGGTTGACGCGCACGCCGCCGGGGCCGGCCAGGCCTGCGCGCTTGACACGTGATTTGCAGTGATTGAGACCAGCCTGCGCATCGTGCTGGCTGCAGCTGTTTTCGCCTTCACCGCGCTGGTTGAGACAGAAGAAGATGTGGTGCTTGTAATAGCTCATGGCCAAGATTGTAGGGAGCGCTATCCCGACAGCTGGCCGGCACCTGGCCCGCGTGGCCGCTATTCACGCTGGCCCAGTCGTGCCAGCAACCAGGCCATGGCTACGAAGGGCCACAACAGCGATAGCCAATGCGCGATGCCGTGAAAGTGCACGAAGCGCCCTTGCTCCCATGATTGAAGTGTCAGTGCAAAGTAAGGGTTAGCCGGCGCCTGGCCGACCAACATCACGCCGCCTGCCAATGCCAGCAAGGCCAGGCCGGCGGCGACGCGCTTGGGCACCGCGATCAGGGCCAAGGCCGCCAACACGCCGGCCATCAACGCCGGCACGGTGGCTGGCGAGAGCCACGCCAGTGCATGGCTGGGGCCGAAGTTCAGCAGGGTGGAAAGCGTCATGGCCAGCAGCGCCATCAACAAGGCACCCAGCGTCAACATCGCGCGGTGCCAGCCCGGCCGCGCCACCGAATAGGCCAGCATGCAGGGCGCGAACAAGCCCAGCGCCGTGGCCAGGCCCTCGCTCAGCGGCAACAAGGGCGAGGCGGGCGTCTGCGCCAACACGACGAGCTCGTACAAGGGCGCGGCCCATGGCACGCCGTCAAGCCAGGACTCAAGCGCGTCGCTGGCCTTGCCGCCAAGTTGGCCCAGGCCCAGTGGCAGCGGTGCGGGGAACAGCAGCGCCGCTGGCCACAGCGCCAAGAGCGCCAGCGCGCCGCCGCTTTGGGCCACGAACCAGCGCTCGCGTATCGACACCCAAGGCCGGTGCGCCCCCACGCCGCGCGCGGCCGTGAGCAAGGCCGCGCCCAGTGCCGCGCCGGCCACGTTCATGGCGCAATCCTTCAGCGAAGGGTGACGCCCAGGCAGGAAATGCTGGGTCACCTCGCAAACATAAGACAGCGCCATGGCCATCACGATCAGCGTTAGCCATGCACCCGCCAAGCGTTGGCCACGCGACACCAAGGCCGACATAGCGAGCACGCCCCAAGGCATGAAGCCCAGTAGATTGGCCCACAGATCGAAGGGGTCGCGCCACGGTGGCCAGGGCAGCGCCAGCAGTGCGGCCAGCGGCTGACCCGGTGGCCAGCGCCAGCCGGCGAAGGGGTACAGGCTGGCGTAGAGCACCAGCGCGGTGTAGGCCCAGGCCAGTGGCAGCGCCGAGGAGCTGTGTCGTTGGCGCAGCGTGCTGGCCATGGCCGTCGGTCAGAACGGCTTGACGACGACCAACACGACGATGGCGGCGAAGAGCAGCACCGAGACTTCATTGAAAACGCGGAACCAGCGGTGGCTGTGCTGCGGCCCACCCGTCTCGAAGCCGCGCAGTAGCTGGCGGCACGCGTGGTGGTAGCCGACGGCGCCCACGACACCGGCGAGCTTCAAGTGCATCCAGCCTTGGCCCACGCCCAAGCCCACGCCGTAACCCAACCACAACACAAGGCCAAGCGCCAAGGCCGGCACCATCAAGAGGCTGCTGAAGCGGTAGAGCTTGCGCGCCATCAGCAGCAAGCGCTCGCGCTCGGCGTGGCTGCCCTGGCGGCACATCGCGAGGTTGACAAAGATGCGCGGCAGGTAGAACAGGCCCGCAAACCAGCTCGCCACGAAGACGATGTGCAGGGCTTTGATCCAGAGATAGGCGCCGCTCATTTGCAGCATTATCACCATCGCACAAAAAAGAGCCCCGGCACGAGGCCGGGGCTGGCAAGCCTTATCGCTGTCATACGGTAAGGCGCCTGCTCAGGGAGGAAAAGCAGGGAATGACGACCTTGCGGCTATCATTCACCGACGACTCTAGCAGAGCATAAGTTGGGGCGCCATCGGGCTATTTCGGGGGGCTGTTCGGCGCGGCCGAGTCGGCATCTCACGCGCCCATAAGTTGTGGAGCCCAGCGCTTCGTTGTGAGCTCAGACTAAGGGTTGTTCAAGGTCATTGGGGACACCAAACGTGCACCAGCCTCCACCGTT
>JANOJR010000139.1:0-15041 GCA_031418855.1 Rubrivivax sp. | reverse complement strand
ATTCAGGGCATCACCTCCGACAAGCCGCTGGCCGAGCTGATCGTGGCCATGTGCCGGCTGATGAAGCTCAGCATCGTGGCCGAAGGCGTGGAGACGCTGGCGCAGCAGCAGTGGGTGGTCGAACACAAGATCGAGCAGTACCAGGGCTACCTCTTCGCGCGGCCACTGGCGGTGCCCGCCTTCGATCAACTGCTGGCGCGCACTGTCGAGACAGCTTCCAATGCCGTGGCAAACACCCCCGCCGCCACGGCCACGGCCGCAGCGCCGTCACCCAGGCGGTACAGCGCGGCGCCAATGGCAAAGCCGCTGGCGCCTGCGGCCAGGTAGTCGCCCATCATTTCCAGCGTGATGCCGCCGGCCACCAGCAATGGCACCGAGGCCGGCAATAACGCTCGAAATGCGCGCACCGCGGCGGGTGTCATCAGCGCGGCTGGATAGAGCTGCAAGGCCGACGCGCCGGCGCCCAGTGCGGTGTAGGCCTCGGTGGGTGTGGCCACGCCGGGCAGGCAGGCCAGGCCGAGGTCGCGCGCGGTCCGGATGATGCCGGCGTCGACGTGCGGCGTGGCCACCAGGGCGCCACCTGCCGCGCGCACGTTGCGCACGTCGGCCATGCTCATGCACATGCCCGCACCCACCACGAGCTCGGGATAGGCGGTGGCGAGTTTTTCGATGCTGACCAGCGGCTGCGGCGAATTCAGCGGCACTTCCAGCAGCCCCCAGCCGGCCTTCTTCAAGACATGGCCGATGGGCACGGCCTCGGCCACAGGCAGGCCACGCAAGCTGGCCAGCAGCGGCAGCGATTTCAGCGCCTGGTTGAATCGGTCTTGGTGATCACGCACGCGGTCGAGGCTAACACCGGCTTGGCTCCCTCTCCCTGCAAGGGAGAGGGTTGGGGTGAGGGTGGAATGGCTCTGCGCCACTCCAGCATCTACCCCCATCCCAACCTTCCCCCTGCAGGGGGAAGGGGCCAAACTCAATCGCGGTCGGCGGGCATGCCCTCGGGCATCACCGAGCCACCTTGCGCTGCCACCACCAAAGGCTTCTTCTTGCGCACAAGATAGCTGTAGAGCACCGGCACCACCACCAGCGTGAGCAGCGTGGACGTGATCACACCGCCGATGATGGCGCGGCCCATCGGCGCCTGGATCTCGCCGCCGTCGTTCAGCGCCAGGGCCAGCGGCAACATGCCAAAGACCATCGCCGCCGTGGTCATGACGATGGGGCGCATGCGGATGAGGCCGGCCTGCAAGAGCGCGTCGGCCACCGTCGCGCCGGCCTTGCGCGACTGGTTGGCGAAGTCGACCAAGAGGATGGCGTTTTTCGTCACCAGGCCCATCAGCATCACCAGGCCGATCATCGAGAAGACGTTGAGCGTGCTGCGCCACAAGAGCAGGGCCAGCATCACACCGATCAAGGCCAAGGGCAGGCTGGCCATGATGGCGATGGGCTGCAAGAAGCTGCCGAACTGGCTGGCCAGCACGATGTAGATGAAGATCACCGCCAGCGCCATCGCCGCGAGCAGGCCGCTGAAGGCCTCGGCCTGCTGCTGCATCTGGCCGCCCACGTCGAAGCTGAAACCCGGCGGCAATGTGGTCTCCTTGATGAGTTTCTGCACGTCTTCACCCACCTCGCCAGCGCTGCGGTCTTTCACGCCCGCGAACACGGCTTCGCGGCGTTGCAGGTTCTGCCGGCGAATGATCTCGGGGTTGAACACGGGCTCGATGCTGGCCACGCTGGCCAGGCTGATGGGCGTGCCGTCTTTGGCGAAGGCCACGGGCAAATCACGCAGCTGGTCAATGCGCTCGCGCTGCGCTTCGTTCAGGCGCAGCAACACTTCCACCTGGTCGCCATCGGGCGTGGTCCAGGTCGTCGCCGCTTCACCGTTGACGTAAGCCCGCAAACTCGATGCCAGCTGCGGCGCGGTGATGCCGAGTTCACGCACGGCCGAAGGCTTCAGGCGCACGGCAAAGGCCGGCAGGCCGGGCTTGACCGAGGACTCGACGTCGACCGCGCCCTTGATCTTCTTCACCTTCTCGGCAAATTCATTGGCCACACGCGCCAGGCCCTCGGGGTCGTTGCCCAGGATGGCGACGTAGATCGGGCGGTTGAAACCCACCGAAGCGTCGGTGCCGGGGATCTTGGCGATCGCTTCGCGCACGGCGTCTTCGACCTGCTTTTGACTGCGCTTACGTTCGCTCTTAGGTTTGAGCACGAGGTTGAGCCACGCTTGGTTGCGCTGGCCCGCACCGCCCACCCAGGGGGAGATGGTGTCGATCTCGGGCATGGCCGCCACGATCTCTTCGACCTGGCGCACCTTGGCGTCGGTGCGCTCCAGGCTTGAGCCCACGGGCATGCGCAAGGCCAGTTGCGTATAGCCCTCGTCGGTTTGCGGCACGAACTCGCTGCCCACCAGCGGCGCCAGGCCAATGGCCGCCACGAAGCTGCCCACGCCGACGGCAAGCACCACACCGCGAGGCGTCAGCGTGGCACGGCGCCAGTGGCGTTTGCTGGTCTTGTCGCGGGTGGTGTCGGCATGAAAGCCGCGGCCGAAGGTGGGAAGCCACAGCCGATAGCGGCGCGGCGAAAAGGCCCAGCGGATGACGCGCTCATACAAGTCATGCAGCCAGTCCATGCCACGGTCGGTGGCGCGGATGGCGTGGCCGATGCCCCACATGCGCTTGAGCTTGTCGGCCGGCGGGTCTTTCCAGATGCTCGACAGCATCGGGTCGAGCGTAAAACTCACAAACAAGCTGACCAGCACCGCCACCACCACCACGATGCCGAAGGGGTAGAAGAATTTGCCGATGATGCCGCCCATGAAGGCCACGGGCACAAACACCGCGCACAGCGCGAAGGTGGTGGCCATCACCGCCAGGCCGATCTCGTCGGTGCCTTCACGCGCGGCCGTGACATGGTCTTTGCCCATGCCGACGTGGCGCACGATGTTCTCGCGCACCACGATGGCGTCGTCGATCAAGAGGCCGATGCACAAGCTCAGCGCCATCATGGTCATGAAGTTCAGCGTGAAGCCAAAGGCATAGACCGCGATGAAGCTGGAGATCACCGCGATGGGCAGCGTCAGGCCCGTGATGATGGTGCTGCGCCAGCTGTGCAGGAACAAGAAGACGATGGCGATGGTCAAGAGCGCGCCCTCGATCAGCGTGTGCTTCAGGCCGTTGAGCGAGCCTTTGACCCAGTCGCTTGAGGCATAGATGAGCTTCAACTCGACGTCGGGGGGCAGTGTCTTCCTGATCTCGTCCATCGCCTTCTTCACGCCGTCGCCGGTGGCCACGATGTTGGCGTCTTGCTGCTTGAAGACGTTGAAGTTGATGGCGCGCTGGCCGTTGATGCGCGCGGTGGAATCAGCCTGGCGTTCACGCTCGACGAGCTGGCCAAAGTCAGCCAGCGTCAAGGCCAGGCCGCCTCTACGCGCCACCACCACGTGCGCAAACTGCTTGGGGTCGCGCACGCGGCCCTCCACCCGCAGCAGCGCATCTTGCGTGCCGTCGCTGAGCAGGCCCACGGGCTGGTCGGCGTTGGCCTCGCGCAGCGCGCTGGCGATCTCGGCCGGTGTCACGGCGTAGGCGCGCAGTCGAGTGGGGTCGAGGTCGATGCGCACTTCACGCGTGGTGAGGCCGTTGATCTCAACCCGCGCCACGCCTTCCACGCGCTGCAGGCGTTTGCCTACGTTGTGCTCGCCCAGCACAGAGAGCTCACGCGCGCTGCGGGTCTTGCTCAGCAGCGCCAGGTTCACCACCGGTTGGTTGTTATCACTGTTGAAGCGCGCGATCATCGGCGCACGCACTTCCTTGGGGAACCCAGCCTGCACGGCGGCCACGCGGTCGCGCACCTCTTGCATGGCGCGCGACATGTCGGCGTTCAAGCCGAACTCCACACTCATGGTGCCCTGGCCTTCGCCGCTGCGCGAGGTGATGCGCTTGACACCCGCCACCGAGTTGACGGCTTCTTCGATGGGCTTGATGACCTCGCGCTCCACCGCTTCGGGCGACGCACCGGGGTAGCGCACTTCCAGCCAAGCGCAGGGGAAGGTGATGTCGGGCATCTGCTCGACGCCGAGCTTGGCGTAGGAGAACAAGCCGAGCACGCACAAGGCCACCATCACCATGGCGGCGAAGACGGGGTTCTGGATCGAAACGCGGGTCATCCACATGGCATGTACCTCCGGAGTTAGTTTCTTCTAGCTCCCTCCCCCTTCAAGGGGGAGGGTTGGGGTGGAGGTTCAAGGCTTCGCGGGCTTGCACTTGCGAGCAGTCAACCCCCTCCCCTGCCCTCCCCCTGCTAGGGGGAGGGAGCAAGTCAACGCAGGGTCGGCGTGGAGGCAGCAGCCGACGCCATCGGCGCGCCTTTACTGGCCACCACCAGCGCTTTCGCGCCTTCACGCAGGTTGTCAAAGCGCGCGGCCAGGATCTGGCTGGTGGGCACCACGCCGGTGAGCACCTCGACGCGGCCCTCACGCTCGTCGCGCCGGCCCAGGGTGACACCGCGGCGGGCCAGCAGGCCCGCTTCGATGACCCAGACATGGTCCAGCCCCGAGGTGTTGCCCACCGCCGCCAGCGGCACGGTCAAGCGCTCGGTGGCGTCGTCCAGCACCACACGCGCCACGGCGTATTGGCCGGCGCGCAGGGTCTCTTTAGGATTCGCCAGCTCGATGGTCACGCCGATCGAGCGTGTACCGGGCTCGGCCGCCGGGGCGATGCGCGCGATGCGGCCTTGCACGGGCGCGGCCACACCTTCCACCTGCACCTGCACGGCCATGCCGGCGCCTAAGCGCGAGACCTCATGCGTGCCGATGCTGCCGGCGAGCTCAAGCCGCGACAGATCGACGATGGTCAAGAGCGGCTGCTCGGGCGAGACGCGCTCGCCCGGCACGGCCTGGCGCTTGGCCACGATGCCCGAGATGGGGGCCACCAGCGCGGCGTCGCGCATGGTCACACGGGAGGTGTCGAGCGAGGCTTGGGCCGCTGCCAGCTGGGCCCGCGCGGTGTCGGCGCTGGCACGTGAGTTGTCCAGCGCAATCGACGAGATGAACTGCTGTGCGGCCAGGCGTTCGTTGGACGCGTGCGTGCGCTCGGCCTGCTGCAGTGCTGCGCGCGCTGATTCAAGGTTGGCGTTGCGCTCGGCGACACGCGTGCCCAGCTCGGCGAGGTCAATGCGCCCCAGCGACTGCCCGGCCGAGACGCGGCTGCCTTCGCTAACGTTCAACGCGAGCAGTGTGCCGCCCGCCTTGGCGCGCACGATGGCTGTGGAAGGCGCCACCAGCGGGCCCGAAAACTCGATCAGCGCAGGCAGCCGCGCACGCGCCGGTTGCACCACTTCGCGGGCGATGAATTCGAGCGGCACCTCGGGTTTCTTGCCGTCTTTGCCTAGCACCGCCGCCTTGTCGCCGGCCCCCGGCAGCTTGAGCACGCCGCTGAACATCGCCGCACCGACGCCCACGCCGGCCAAGGCCAGCACCGCGCTCGCCCACCAAATCTTCTTCATGCTGTGCCCTCTCCACGTTGGGGTCGCACCGTCCGTTGCGGGGTGCGAAGTGGCGGCAGTATGGTGGCGGCGCGCGATCAGTCCAGAGCGTCTGCGACGAAATGCAGGCGGCGCACGACGGGCTGCGTCGGCGCTGGATGGCGCGACTCAGGCTTTGGGTTGCGCCTGCGCTCGCAGCCAGCGTTCGAACTCGGCCGCGGCCATCGGCGGCGCGAAGTGTTCGCCCTGGCCGAGCTGCGCACCGAGCTCGTGCAGCGCCTGCACTTGCGCAGCACTTTGCAGGCCGTCGGCGACGGTCGCGATGTCCAGGCTCTGCGCCAGGCTGACGATGGCCAGTACGAGCACGCGGTGGGCCTCGACATGCTCGACCTGTCGTACAAAGTGGGCCTCAATGGTGACGGCCGACACGGGCAGGCGCGACAAGGCCGAAAGCGAGGGGGAAAGCGAGGGTGAGGCCTGGCCCAGGCCTTCAAGCGACAAGCGCACGCCCATGTCACGCAGCGCTTGCAGGCCGGCCTGCGCTGCCGCGTCACCTGTGAGCTGATGCTCGGTCCAGCGCAACTCAAGCTCGGGAGCCGCGAGCGCCGCATCTTCGAGCACTTGGGCTAAAAGTGGGGCCAGGTCGGCGCTGACGCTGGACGCCAGGGCCAGACTGAACCAGCCCAGCGCGGCGGCGCCGGATTGCTGGCGCCACGTCGCAAACTGCCGGGCCGCTTGCCGCAGCTGCCATGCGTCGAGCATGGCGGCGCAAGCCGGGTCGTCGATGTCGGCCTGGAACGCTGCCTGCTCCAGCACGCCGCGCTGCGGGTGGCACCAGCGCAGGTCGGCACGCACGCCCACTACGCGTGGCGGCGCCAGCGCCATCACCGGTTGGTAGTGCAGCACAAACTGTTCGTCATGCAGCGCTTGGCGCAAGTGTGCGGTGGCGCTTGCGCGTGCCTCGCGGCGCTGGCCCAGCTCGATGCTGAAGCTCAGCGGCTGCGTCGAGCCAAGCTCACGGCAGGCGTGGAGGGCGAGCTCGGCGTCGGCCAGCAGTTGACTGATGTCGGCGGCCGCCGGCTCGGCACTGCGCACCCCCATGTTGAGCGTTAGCCGCACCGGGTGGTCATGCACGGTGTAGGCCTCGCTGGCTTCGCGGTGCAGGCGCTGCACGATGCTGTGTTCCTGTTCGACGCTGGCCAGGCCCACAAGCAACACCAGGTAGTTGATCTCGGCGCCAGCGCGGCGGCACAGGGCGTCGCCAGGGCGCAGCGTGTCAAGCAAGCGGCGCTGCACGGCCTCTTCAAGCAGCGTGGCCGCTGCTTCGCCCATCGTGGTCGTGGCTGGCACGGCGTTGCCCAGGTGCAGGGCAAGCACGGCGTAGCGATCTTGCGGATGGCGCGTGGCGTGGTCCAGCGCATGGGCCAGGCGCTGCAGCCACTCGGCCTCGACATCACGTTCGGCCTCAGCGACAGGGCGCTGGCCCGCCCGTGCCAAGCTGGCCGTCAACGAAGCGGCCGCGCTTGCGTCGCCCTCAGGCCCGTGCGCCGACTTGGCTTTGCTCTTGACCAGCACCAGCAATCCGACACCGGCCAGGGCCAGCATCAGCGCCGGTGGTGCCGGGCTGGCGTCTTGGAGCCGCGCGTCGCCGGCCTGCTTGTTCAGCATCGGCAAGAGCGCCTGGCCGGCCGTGGCCGCGTAGGCGGCGTGGCTATGCAGATCGGGCCAGGGCACGTCGGTGCCGCTGCCACCCACCCACGCAGCGCGCTCATGCATGCGCTGTTGCGCCGCCGCCCACGCCGCCATGGCCATCGCCAATTTGGGCGAGACACCGCGCTCTTGAACCTCACCCTGTGCCATGAGCATCAGTGCATGTTCGGTGTCGTGTTGCGAGCCCACGTGGATGGCATGCCAAGTCGCCGCCACCTCGGCCGGCAAGGGCTCCGTGGACGCATGTGACGCGGCCAGCACGGCCGCGTCGGCCGCACGGCGCGCCAGCGTCAGCTGCTGGCTCACCAGGGCGATGAGCTCGGCGTCGGTCGCGCGGGCACGGTCGGCCCGTGCGTCCAGCCAGACCCAGCGCGCCGCCAGCAGCAGCAACACCAGCACCACCAGCCCCAGCGTGGCGCGCCAGCCCATGGCCTGGCTCGGCAGCGTGCTGTGGGCAGCATCGTGGTCTGGGGCTGTGGCAACGGGCGGCGGCGGGGTCATCGTGGCGTCATGGCATCGTGATCGGCAGGTGCCGACCTCGACCCTATCGGCCAGACAGCCCTGAAACTTGAGGCTCAGCCTCTCAGTCCTGGGCCTGGCGCTGCGCGGCCAACGCACAGACCAGGCCTGCGGCCGCTGCACCAGCCGCCGCCCAGAACACGGCTGCAAAACCGAACTGGCTGCTCAGCCAGCCGCCCCCCAAGCCGCCGATCACCCCCGAGATGCCGTAGCCCAGCGTGCTGTACAGCGCTTGGCCGCGCCCGCGCAGCGGCCCTGGGAAGTAGCGGTTGATGAGCACGATGCAGGCCGCGTGCTGGCCGGCAAAGGTGATGGCGTGCAAGGCCTGCGCCAACACCAGCACGATGGGTGAGGCCGCAAACGCCGCCGTCAACGCAAAA
This sequence comes from Rubrivivax sp., assembly GCA_031418855.1. Taxonomy (GTDB): domain Bacteria; phylum Pseudomonadota; class Gammaproteobacteria; order Burkholderiales; family Burkholderiaceae_C; genus Rubrivivax. Next base: position 6,951 of record JANOJR010000139.1, on the reverse strand, counting down.
CGCACGATCGACACGCCCGCGGCCCACTGCAACCAGCGGTGCGGCTGCATGCGCCCGAAGAAGCGGCCCTGGGCCCAGAAGAAGGCGATCTCCAGCACCACCGAGACGGCCCACAAGGCACCGAGTGCCGCCTTGCTGTAGCCCAGGGCGTCGAGGTAGAGCGAGAAGAAGGCATAGAGCGCCGTGTGCGCCAGCACGGTGAAAAACATCGCGCCGAAGAACCACGCCACCTCGGGGCGGCGCAGCACCGTCCACACCGGTGGTGCGCTGTCATGGTTGCTCGGCGGCTCGGCCGCTGCCGGCACGCGCAGCGCAGCCACCAGCAAGAGCAGATACATCAACACCACCAGCCAAGGGAACCAGCCCATGCCGGCAACTTGCAGCGCCGTGCCATACACCAGCACGGCCACGATGAAGCCGATCGAGCCCCACATGCGCACGCGGCCATAGCGCGCGTTGTCCATGCCGTCGTCGGTGTGCAGATGGCGCGCCAGCGCGGCCTCTGACAGCGGAATCACCGCGCCGTTGGCCAGGAACAAGACGGCGACAAAGACCGCCACCAGCGCGTATTCACGCGCCCACAGCAAGCCCGCCGCCGCCAGCAGCGCGCCCATGCAGCCCATCTGCACCCAGCGCATGCGTTGGCCGCGCTTGTCACCCAGCCAGCCCCAGGCGTAGGGCGCGATGACACGCGTCCAGGATTGCAGCGAGGCGATGGCGCCGATGGCCAGCGTGGAGAACCCGAGCTCCTTGAACCACAAGGGCGCGTAGGGGTTGAAGGCGCCGATGGCTGCGAAGTAGCAGAACCACAGCGCGCCGAAGGCTACGAGTGGCGAGGCAGGCTTGGGCGCGGCGGTCATGCCCCCTTGGGTTCGGAGGCGGATGCGGATCCGGATGCGGGTGCGGCTTCGGGCGCGGCGGCGGGGATCGCCGAAATCGGCAACACCACGTCACCGCACTGCGCGCGCTGGCGCAGCACATGGTCCATCACCACCAGCGCCAGCATGGCCTCGGCGATGGGGGTCGCGCGGATGCCCACGCAGGGGTCGTGGCGGCCAAAGGTTTCCACCACCGCCGGCGCGCCGGTGCGGTCGATCGAGCGCCGCGGCGTACGGATCGAGCTCGTGGGTTTGATGGCGATGTGCACCACCAGGTCTTGCCCGGTGGAGATGCCACCGAGCACACCACCGGCGTGGTTGCTGGCGAATCCTTGCGGCAGCAGCTCGTCGCCGTGGTAGCTGCCGCGCTGGGCCACGACGCCAAAGCCGTCACCGATCTCCACGCCCTTCACCGCATTGATGCCCATCATGGCGTAGGCAATTTCGGCGTCGAGCTTGTCGTACAGCGGCTCGCCCAAGCCCACCGGCATGCCGCGTGCAATGACGGTTATTTTGGCGCCGCACGAGTCGCCCAGCTTGCGCAGCGCGTCCATGTGCGCTTCAAGCGCAGGCAGCACGCCCGCGTTGGGCGCGAAGAAGGGGTTGAGCGGAATCTGCGTTTCATCCACGAAGGGGATGTCAATCTCGCCCAGCGCGCTCATCCAGCCCAGGAAGCTCACGCCGCGCTGCTCGTGCAGCCATTTGCGCGCCACCGCACCGGCAGCGACCATGGGGGCCGTCAAACGCGCGGAGGAGCGCCCACCGCCGCGCGGGTCACGCACGCCGTATTTGCGCCAGTAGGTGTAGTCGGCGTGGCCGGGGCGAAAGGTGTCGAGCAAATTGCCGTAGTCGCGGCTGCGCTGGTCGGTGTTCTTGATGAGCAGGCAGATCGGCGTGCCGGTGGTCACGCCTTCATACACGCCCGACAGGATTTCTACCGCGTCGCTCTCGTTGCGCTGCGTGACGTGGCGGCTCGTGCCGGGGCGGCGGCGGTCGAGCTCAACCTGGATGTCGGATTCGTTTAGCGCCAGCCCCGGCGGGCAGCCGTCGATCACACAACCGATGGCCGGGCCATGGCTTTCGCCGAAGTTGGTGACGCGAAAGAGTTCGCCGAAGGTGGAGCCGGACATAGGGACAAGCGGCGTAGGTGCCGAGGCGAAGAGAGGGCGCGATTCTATTCGGCACCACCTCAGCAGCCTGGCGCGCCATGCGCTACCGGGCTGCATATGCCAGCCGGTCACTTGAGTGCAATTGCTGTGCTTTATTGCCTCTCATTCAGGTTACCGAGAATTTATGTCGCGATGAAATAGTGCCGACAAACACAGCACAAATTCGCGCGGATTGCGACGCCTGTCGACCTAAGCACGAGCAGCAGGCAACTCATCCGGTGAACGCGATGGCGCGGCACGGGCTCCATCACGAAAACAAAGACTTCTCTCCATGAACATCAAAAGACCCTGGTCCGTCGCCCGCCAATTGCTCACCTCATTTGGCCTCTTGTGCACCATCGTCGTGGCCATGGCCGTCACAGGCATCTTCGGCCTGCGCCAAGCCTCTGAAGGCATGCGTGTGATGTACGAGCGAAACGCCGTGCCGCTGCGCTATTTGGCCACGATGCGATTCCTGGCCACACGTGACCGCGTGCTCCTGAGCGACGCCATCGTGCAAGCCAAGCCCGAGACCACCGCCAAGCGCTTGAACGAGTTTGGCGAGAACCGCACGCGAGCCGCCAAGGCCTGGACGAGTTTCGCCACCGTGCCTTGGGACGCTGAAGCGAAGCCCTTGGTAGCCGCGCTCGACGAGGCCCACAAGGTCTTCGTCAACGGCTCGCTCGAGCCAACTGCCGCCGCGCTGCGCAGTGGCAACTATGAAGAAGCCCGCGCGCTGCTTGACACCAAGATCAGCAAGACCAACCCTGCGCTCAATGAAGCGCTGGAAGTGCTGATCCAGAAGCAGACCAAGGACGCCGGCGAGAACTACACCCTTGCCAGCAGCACCGCCGATCGCTTGTCGGCGCTCATGATCACTGCGGCCATCGCCGCCTTGGTGGCCGGTGTTGGCCTGGCTCTCTTTATCACGCGCCGCCTGGTCGGCCAGCTGGGCGCCGAGCCGCATGTGCTGGCGGTTGCCGCCGACCGCATTGCTCGTGGCGAGCTGGCCGACGACGGCAGTGCCGCAGCGCGCCCAGGCAGCGTGATGGCCTCGATGCAGGCCATGCGCGCAGCGCTGGCCCAGCTCGTCAGCCATGTGCGCCTGGGCATCGACTCGGTGGCCACCGCCAGCGGCCAGATCGCCAGCGGAAACGCCGACCTCTCTGTGCGTACCGAACAACAAGCCGCCAGCCTGCAGCAAACCGCCGCGGCGATGGAAGAGCTGACCGGCACCGTGCGCGCCAGCGCCGACAACGCGCGCCAAGCCAACGAGCTGGCCACAGGCGCCAGCGCGGCGGCCTCGCACGGTGGCGACGTGGTGGCCAAGGTGGTCATCACCATGAACGACATTCAGGCGTCCAGCCGCAAGATCGCCGACATCATCGGCACCATCGACGGCATCGCGTTTCAGACCAATATCCTGGCTCTGAACGCTGCGGTTGAAGCCGCGCGCGCTGGTGAGCAGGGCCGCGGCTTTGCGGTGGTGGCCAGTGAAGTGCGCAGCCTGGCGCAGCGCAGCGCGGCGGCGGCTCGCGAGATCAAGGCGCTGATTTCCGACTCCGTGACGCGCGTTGAAGATGGCGGCGCGCTCGTGAGCTCAGCCGGCAAAACGATGGAAGAGATCGTGGCGCAGGTCAAGCGCGTGAGCACGCTGATCGGTGAGATCACTACCGCCGCTAACGAACAAACGCAGGGCATCGACGCGGTGGGCACGTCAGTGAGCCAGCTCGACCAGGCGACACAGCAAAACGCCGCGCTCGTTGAAGAGTCCGCCGCCGCGGCGATGTCTTTGAAAGAACAGGCGGAGCAGCTGGCCAACTCTGTGGCGGTGTTCAAGCTGGCTTGACGCGGCCAGCGGCCGCCCAGCGCACAGGCTCAGCCGTTGGCCGAGCCGGTGTCTTCGACGGGCCAGTCGCGGATGTAGGCCTTGAGCATGCGGTTCTCGAAGTCTTGCGCGTCGACCACAGCCTTGGCCACGTCGTAAAACGAGATCACGCCCATCAGCGTGCGCTGCTCCAGCACCGGCATGTAGCGCGCGTGGCGCTGCAGCATCATGCGGCGCACTTCGTCCATCTCGGTCTCAGGCGTGCAGGTCAGCGGCGCATCGTCCATGGCCGTGCGCACGATGGTCTGGCCCACGCTGCCACCGTTCTTCACCAGGCTGGCGATGACCTCGCGAAAGGTGAGCATGCCCACCAGGTCGCCATGCTCCATCACCACCAGGCTGCCGATGTCCATCTCGGCCATGTCGCGCACGGCGTCGGCCAGCAATTGGTGGGGTGTGACGGTGTAGAGCGTGCCGCCTTTGACGCGCAAGATGTCGCTGACTTTCATCGTCTCTCCTCAGTGGCTGGCGGGCCCGGTTTTGGGTCGGACGGCGAGGCAATATAGCCCACAATGAACGCCACTTAGACACGAAAACCCACCCGGAACAACACGCCATGGCAGGTGCATCTGACCCCGGTTTCGACACGCTGGCGCTGCACGCCGGCGCCGCGCCCGACCCCAGCACCGGCGCGCGCGCCGTGCCCATCCACCTGAGCACGAGCTTTGTGTTCGACAGCAGCGAGCACGCCGCCAGCCTCTTCAACATGGAGCGCTCGGGGCACGTCTACAGCCGCATCAGCAACCCCACCAACGCCGTCTTCGAAGAGCGCATTGCCGCACTCGAAGGCGGCGTGGGCGCCATCGCCACGGCCAGCGGCATGGCCGCCATGCACCTGACTATTGCCACGCTGGCGGGTGCGAGCTCGCACATCGTGGCGTCAAGCGCACTCTATGGCGGCAGCCACAACCTGCTGGCGTACACGCTGGCGCGATTTGGTATCGAAACCACCTTCGTCAAGCCGCTGGATGTGGACGCCTGGCGTGCCGCCATCCGCCCCAACACCAAACTGTTATTCGGCGAGACGCTGGGCAACCCGGGGCTGGACGTGCTGGACATCCCGACCGTCAGCGCCATCGGCCACGACGCCGGCGTGCCGCTCTTGGTCGACGCCACCTTCACCACGCCGTGGCTGATGAAACCCTTCGAGCATGGCGCGGATTTGCTCTTCCATTCCGCCACCAAATTCTTGAGCGGCCACGGCACGGTGATCGGCGGCGTGGTGGTCGACCGCGGCCGCTTCGACTGGGACAAGTCGGGTCGCCACCCCGAGTTGACCGAGCCCTACGCCGGCTTTCACGGCATGGTCTTCAGCGAAGAGAGTTCCGTCGCTGCCTTCCTGCTGCGCGCGCGCCGCGAGGGCCTGCGTGACTTCGGCGCCTGCATGAGCCCGCACACGGCGTGGCTCATCCTGCAAGGCCTGGAAACACTGCCACTGCGCATGGCGCGGCATGTGGAAAACACGCGCAAGGTGGTGGCGTTTCTGGCCGCGCACGCAATGGTCGCCAAGGTCGGCTACCCCGAACTTGAAGGCCACCCGAGTTACGGGCTCGCCAAGCGCTTGCTGCCCAAGGGCTCGGGCGCCGTCTTCAGCTTTGATTTGAAAGGCTCGCGAGCGCAAGGCAAGGCCTTTGTCGAGACGCTGAAGATCTTCAGCCACCTGGCCAACGTCGGCGACTGCCGCTCGCTGGTGATCCACCCGGCTTCGACCACGCACTTCCGCATGGACGACGCCGCGTTGGCCAGCGCGGGCATCACGCCGGGCACGATTCGTTTGTCGATCGGGCTGGAAGATGCTGACGACTTGATCGACGACTTGAAGCGCGCGCTCAAGGCGGCGGAGAAGGCGGCATGAAGCTGGAAGTACAAGAGCACAGCGCCTACGCTTACACCGGCGGCAAGACCTTCAACCCCGCCCTGCCTTGCGTCGTCTTCATCCACGGCGCGAGCCTGGACCACAGCGCATGGACGCTATTGGCACGCTGGTTCGCCCACCACGGCCATAGCGTGTTAGCGGTGGACCTGCCCGGCCACATGCGCAGCCGCGGGCCGCTCTTGCCGAGCGTCGAGGTCGTTGCCGACTGGCTGTGGGCGCTGCTCAACGCCGCCGGCGTGCAGCGCGCCGCGCTGGTGGGCCACAGCATGGGCTCGCTGATCGCGCTGGAAGCGGCTAGCCGCGCGCCCGAGCGCACGGCGCAACTCGTGATGATCGGCAGTGCCTACCCGATGAACGTTAGCGACGCCTTGCTCGCCACCGCCAAGGAAGCACCCGAACGCGCCATGGCCATGGTCAACGCCTGGTCCATTGCCAGCCAGGCCAGCAAACCCGGCTTCCCCGGCCCCGGCAACTGGCTGCACGGCAGCAACCTGGCGCTGATGCAGCGCGTGCAGGCGGCGCACCTTGAGGCCAACGTCTTCTTGCACGACTTCGAGGTCTGCCACCGCTACCGCGCGGGCTTGGAGGCGGCAGCACGCGTGGCCTGCCCGGTCACGATGATCCTCGGCCACGTCGACCAGATGACCCCGCCGCGCGCCGCGCGCGAGGTCAGCATCGCCTTGAAGGCCAAAACCGTGATGATCGACAGCGGCCACCATCTGTTGGCCGAAGCCCCCGACGCCGTGCTGCATGCACTGCGCCAAGCCCTGACTTGAAGGAGCCCCCGTGAACACCACTACCTCTGACTCCAGCATCGACCCACGCAGCTTCAAAACCTTCGCCGAGTTCTACCCCTTCTACCTGGGCGAACACATGAACCGCACCTGCCGGCGCCTGCACTTCCTGGGCTCGACGCTGGCGCTGGCGTTTCTGGCGATGTTTCTCTACAGCGGCCGCCCGCAGTACATCCTCTACGGCCTCTTGTGCGGCTACGGCTGCGCCTGGATCGGGCACTTCGTGTTCGAGAAAAACAAGCCCGCCAGCTTCAAGCGGCCCTGGTTCAGCTTCATGGGCGACTGGGTCATGTACAAGGACATTTGGACCGGGAAGATTGCGTTCTAACGACCTGATTCACTGCGGCGCGGCCACAGTGAATTCGAA
>JANOJR010000138.1:0-7122 GCA_031418855.1 Rubrivivax sp. | reverse complement strand
CATCCACGCCTACCACGGCAAGACATTTGTCGTGGCCATGGCCGGCGAAGCGGTGGCGGCCGGCAAGCTCAACAGCTTCGTGCACGACCTCTCGATCCTGCACGCCATGGGCATCAAGCTCGTACTCGTGCACGGCTTTCGCCCGCAGGTCAACGAGCAACTCGCGGCCAAGGGGCATGTCTCGCGATTCGAGCGCGGCCTGCGCATCACAGACGCCGTGGCGCTCGACGCCGCGCAAGAAGCCGCCGGACAGCTGCGTTTCGAAATCGAAGCCGCCTTCTCGCAGGGCCTGCCCAACACCCCCATGGCCAACGCCACCGTGCGTGTGGTCTCGGGCAACTTCCTGACCGCGCGGCCAGTTGGCATCGTTGACGGTGTCGACTACCAGCTCAGCGGCCTGGTGCGCCGTGTTGACAGCGGCACCATCCGCCGCGCCATCGACATCGGTGCGCTGGTGCTGCTCAGCCCCTTTGGTTTTTCGCCCACGGGTGAGGCCTTTAATTTGACGATGGAAGACGTTGCCACCGCCACCGCCATCGCCTTGCAGGCCGACAAGCTCATCTTCATGAGTGAACTCGACGGCGTGCGCGAAGACGCGACCGACCCGACGAGCGCCATCGACACCGAGCTTGCCTTGGCCGACGCGCAGCGCCTGCTGGCCAAGCTGCCAGCACCGACCAAGCCCACCGACATCGCCTTCTACTTGCAGCATTGCGTGAAGGCCTGCGAGGCCGGCGTCGAGCGCTCGCACATCCTGCCCTTCAGCGTCGACGGCGCGCTCTTGATGGAGGTCTTCACGCACGACGGCATCGGCACCATGGTGGTCGACGAGAAGCTGGAAAGCCTGCGTGAGGCCGGCTCCGACGACGTGGGCGGCATCTTGCAGTTGATCGAGCCCTTCGAGCGCGACGGCACGCTGGTGCGCCGCGAGCGCGCCGAGATCGAGCGCGACGTCAGCAGCTACACGGTGATCGAACACGACGGCATCATCTTCGGCTGCGCCGCGCTCTACGCCTACCCCGAAGCGCGCACGGCCGAGATGGCCGCGCTTACGATTTCGCCCGAAGTGCAAGGTCAGGGGGACGGCGAGCGCATCCTGAAGCGCATTGAGCAGCGCGCACGCGCCGCAGGGCTGGACAGCATCTTCGTGCTGACGACACGCACCATGCACTGGTTCATCAAACGCGGCTTCGCAGTCGTCGACCCCGAGTGGCTGCCCGAAGCGCGCAAGCGCAAATACAACTGGGACCGGCGCTCGCAAGTGCTGGTCAAAAAACTCACCTGAACCCCATTGAAGGAGCCACCCATGGCCCGAACTGTGCAATGTACATATCTGAAGAAAGAGGCTGACGGCCTCGACTACTCGCCCTACCCCGGCGAGCTGGGCGTGCGCATCTACCAGAACATCAGCAAAGAGGCGTTTGACCTCTGGAAGAAGCATCAGACCATGCTCGTCAACGAGAACCGCCTGAACCTGGCCGATGCCCGTGCGCGCCAGTATTTGGCGCGGCAGATGGAGCAGTTTTTCTTCGGCGACGGTGGCGACAAGCCTGTGGGCTACGTGCCGCCAGCGCCCTGAAGCGGCAGGCAGTTTCACCCTCGCCAGCAGCGGCGCCACTCGCCAATGAGCGAGGCCGAGGACCATCCAATTGAGAATGAATCGCGTTTGCGTTTAGAATGCGGCCACCACTTCAAGGCCGCTTTCCATGACCCCTACACGCTTGCTCTGCACACTGCTCTTCGCCTTGTCGGCGCCCCTGGCGATGGCCCAGCCCAAGGAACTCAACCTCTACTCGGCCCGGCACTACCAGACCGACGAGGCGCTGTACGACAACTTCACCAAGAAGACTGGCATCAAGATCAACCGCGTCGACGCTGACGACGCTGGTTTGCTGGCGCGGCTGCAAAGCGAAGGCAGCGCCAGTGCCGCCGACGTGATCTTGCTGGTCGACGCGGCCAGGCTCTGGCGCGCAGAAGTCGATGGGCTCTTTCAGCCCGTCAAGAGCACGCTGCTGAGCCAACGCATCCCCGCCACGCTGCGCGGCAAAGACGACGGCCAAGGCTCGATGTGGTTCGGCTTTTCCACGCGCGCCCGCGTCATCGTCTACGACAAACAGCGCGTGGCCGCCGCCGACGTCGCCACCTACGAGCGACTGGCCGACCCCGTCAACAAAGGGCGCCTGTGCACGCGCTCAGGCTCACACCCTTACAACCTTTCACTCTTCGGCTCCATGCTCGAACAGCACGGTGCGGTAGCCACCGAAACCCTGCTCAGAGGCATGCTGGCGAACATGGCGCGCAAACCCGTGGGCGGCGATACCGACCAGATTCGCGCCGTGGCCAGCGGTGAATGTGCCGTAGCCCTGAGCAATACCTATTACCTGGCGCGGCTGATGCGCTCGCAAACCCCTGCTGACCGCGCCACCATGCAGCGCGTGGGCGTGGTATTTCCGAATCAATTGCAACAAGGCACGCACATCAATATTGCCGGCGGCGCCGTGGCCAAGTATGCGCGCCACCGCGACGCAGCCGTGTTGTTTCTTGAATATCTGGCCAGCGACGAAGCCCAGGGTTATTTTGCCAACGGCAACAACGAATGGCCGGTGGTGGCCGGCGTCAAAGTAGCCAACCCCGCGCTCGACGCATTTGGCGCCTTCAAGTCCGAATTGATTCCGGTGTCGCGCATTGGCATGAACCAGATCAAGGTGCAGCAGATACTTGATAGTGTCGGCTATCCGTGAAACCCAGTGTTTGTTGGGTCCCTCGTCGACGCGATAATCGCAGCTCCTGAAACCCGTTTCTGAGGCCACGTCGATGAGCAAACCCCTGACTGAATTGATGGCGCTGCGCGCCGACCTTGACGCGCAAATTGCCAAAGCCCAGCGCGAAGAACGTGCCAACGCGATTGCGCAAGTCGCGACTCTGATGTCGCAATATGGTTTGACCATGGCCGACGTACAGGCACCAAAAGGCAAAGCCAAAGCTAGCGGCGGCGTGGCCAGCAAAGTTGCCGTGAAGTATCGCGACCAAGCCACCGGCGACACCTGGACCGGGCGCGGCCTGCAACCCAAGTGGCTACGTGCTGCCGTGGCAGCGGGCAAAAACCCGACGGACTTCCTGGTGTAAGCCTGTCCAAGCTGCCTTCATCGGCGGGCCGACAGCCGACACGGCGGCTATGCTGCCATTCGCCGCCACCGTGATCGAGCTGCTTTGACTGAACTGCTGCCCCCGCCACCGAGCCCACAGGCCGAGCCCACGTTCCGGCAGGCACGCACATGGTCGCAGCGTGCCGTCGTCAGCGCGGTCGTCGTGGCATTCCTCGTGGCGCTCGAAGCCTCGGTATTGCCGCTGACGTCCTGGGGTGCCACGGCGCTGGCCCTGGGTGCCGCGATCGCGCTGACACTGCAATGGGGCCAGGCGGCAGCCTTCGGTGCCGTGGCTGCCGGTCTGGCCATGCAGTGGGGCATGTCCTTGGCGCTGGCCGACGCGCTGGCGGCCACCGTGGCGGCCAGCCTGGCTGGCGCCATCACGATCCACGCGCTTGCGCGCACCGATCTTGACCACCGGCTGGAGCGTCCGCGCGATGTCGGCTGGCTGGTCGCGAGCCTGGTGCTCGCGGCAAGCCTTTGCGCCGTGATGCAGGTACTTTGGCGGTGGCAGTTGGGCGCCCCATGGCAAGACGTTTGGCGCGATGGCGTAGCACGCAGCGTCGTGGTTTGCACGGCGGCACTGCTCGCGGCGCTGCCACTGCTGGTGGTTGGGCGTTCGGTGCACGCGGCACCGGCGCCCGCGCGACATTGGTGGCTGGGCAGCGTGCTGGCGATGGCCTTGCTGGCCTGCGCGGCGGCACCTTTGTGGCCCTGGGTGCGTGCCGCCTCGTGGTCACCGCTCTTGCACTTCGCGCCTCCGGTGCTGATGCTGGCCTTGCTGGTGCACAGCGGCGTGGCCATCGCCAGCCTGGCCCTGCTCGTGGTCTCGCTGGCACTGGCCGCGATGGCCACCAGCGTCGGTATTCCTGCCGTGCGATCGTCGGCCGACTTCCAGGTGCATGTCGGCGGCCCGGTGATGTCGATGCTGGCCTCGCTGCTCATCGCGCACGCCAGCCGCGCCGCGTCGGTGTGGCGTGAAAACCGCTGGGAGTGGGCACTTGAGGGTTCGCGCCTGGGCGTGGCCGACTGGCACCTGCACAACCGCAACGCGTTCGTGTCGGCAACCTGGGCGCGTTTGACCGGGCATGCCGGTGGCGAGTGGACCCCTCAGCAGTGGCTGGCGCGCGTGCACGGTGAGGACCGCGCAGCATTGAGTGGGGCCATCGCCGGCGTCGCCTCGGGCGCCGATGGCCGCCGCCAGCTCGAAATCCGCATGCCTGCGGGCGACAGCTGGCGCTGGTTCGAGGCGACCTTGCTGGTGGTCGAGCGCGAGCCCTCGGGCCAGCCGCTGCGTCTCTTGGCCACCGTGGCCGATGTCGACGAGCGCCACGACGCCCAGCAGCGCCAGCGTCTATCGGCCAGCCTCTTCCAGCACCTGCACGAAGGCCTGCTCATCACCGACGAGCACCATCGCGCCCTGGACGCCAACCCAGCGTTCACGCAGATCCTGGGCATCGGCCGCGAGGAGCTGCTGGGCACGGTGCCCATGCTGCTGCGCCCCTCGCCACCCGACCCTCTGGCGCGCCAGCAGCGAGCCGCGATGTGGGAGGCACTGCGCCTGCACGGCAACTGGCGCGGCGAGCTGCTGGAGCGGCGGCGCAATGGCGAGCTGTGCACGCTGCAGGCCACGATCTCCGTCGTGCCTGGCTCCGCTGCCGATCTTCGTTATCACGTGCTGGTGATCTCCGACATCACCGAGCAGCGCGTGCAGCGCGAACGCCTGGAGCGCCAGGCGCACTTTGACGAACTCACGCGCTTGCCCAACCGCGCGCGGCTGTCCGAGCTGATGCAAGACGCCATGCTCGCGGCCGACCGCGACGGCTACCTGCTGACGGTGTGCTACCTCGACATCGACCACTTCAAGCCCGTCAACGACCGCTTTGGCCACGCCGCCGGCGACCTGCTGCTGACCGAGCTTGCCGGGCGCCTGCGCAGCGCCCTGCGCACGCGCGAGACCTGGGCCGACGCCGCCGCGCGCCTGGGTGGCGACGAGTTCGTGCTGCTGCTGCGCGCGGGCACGCTGGACGAAGCGCGGCTGGCCGTGGAGCGCGTCTTGCGCGTCGTCGCGCAGCCCTATGTCATTGACGCGGCCAACGAATCGGTGCAGGTCACCGCCAGCATGGGCGCCACCGTCTACCCCATCGACCGCAGTGACGCCGACACCCTGCTGCGCCACGCCGACCACGCCATGTACGGCGCCAAGCAGTCGGGCCGCAACGGCTACCTCTTCTTCGACCCCGAGCACCGCCGTCGCACCGAAGAGCGCGTGATGGCCATCGGCCGCGTGCAAGAGGCGCTGGACCAGTCGGAGTTCTTGCTCTATTACCAACCCAAGGTCGACATGCGCACTGGCGTCGTGCTGGGCCTGGAAGCGCTGATCCGCTGGGACCACCCGCAGCACGGCCTGATCGCGCCAATGCAGTTCCTGCCGCTGATCGAAAACACGGGGCTGTCGTCGCGTGTCGGTGACTGGGCCTTGTCGCAGGCGCTCGAACACCTCTCGTTGTGGCGCAAGAGCGGCATCGACATTTCGGTGGGCGTCAATATCTCCGCGCGCCACATTCAGGAGCCCGATTTCGCGCAGCGTCTGTCAGAGCTCTTGGCGCGTTATCCCGAACCGATGGCCGAGCACCTTGAGCTTGAGATGCTGGAGACCGCCGCGCATGCCGACATCGACGCCACCTCGGCGCTGATGGCGCGCTGCCGCACCATCGGCGTGCGCTTTGCGCTCGACGATTTCGGCACCGGCTACTCGACGCTGACCTACCTCAAGCGGCTGCCGGTCGACACGCTGAAGATCGACCGCTCGTTTGTGCACCACATGCTCGACGACGTGCAAGACCGCGCCATCGTGGAAGGCGTCATCGGCCTGGCACGCACCTTCGGCTGCACCGTTGTCGCCGAGGGTGTCGAGAGCCCCGCGCAGGCGCGCACCTTGCTCGACATGGGCTGCCAGATCGGGCAAGGCACGGGCATCGCGGCACCCATGCCCGCAAGCCAGGTTGCGACCTGGATTCGTGAATACAAAGGCATGTTCGCCTTGGCGCCAGCAGCGCCGCCAGCGACAACGCGCACGGTCTCTGAGTGAGCTCGGAGTGACCTTGGAGAAAGAGCGGGCGCCGCTAGACTCTGCCGCGTGATACCCGCCGGCTTCCTGCAAGACCTGATCTCGCGGCTCGACATCGTCGAGGTCGTGGGCCGCCACGTCGAGCTCAAACGCGGTGGCGCCAACTTCATGGGCTTGTGCCCCTTCCACGCCGAGAAGTCGCCGAGCTTTTCGGTCAGCCCGAGCAAACAGTTCTATCACTGCTTTGGCTGCGGCGCCTCGGGCGACGCCATCAGGTTCCTGATCGAACACCACGGCATGAGTTTTCTCGACGCCGTCGAAGATCTCGCTCAACGCGTGGGCATGCAGGTGCCGCAGGAGCAGGTCAGCGTTGAGGAACGCGAGCGCCGCCAAAAGCTCAGTGAACGCCGTCTCTCGCTGACCGAAGTCTTGCAGCGTGCCGCCGACTTTTACCGCACGCAATTGCGTGCCAGCCCAGCGGCCATTGACTACCTCAGGCGCCGCGGTCTCGACGGTGCCATCGCCGCGCGCTTCGGCCTGGGCTTTGCCCCCGAAGGCTGGCGCGCGCTGGCCGGCGTCTTCCCGAAGTACGACGATGCGCTGCTCGAAGAGTCGGGGCTGGTGCGCGTGCAAGACGATGGCGCGGACGACACCGAGCGCAAGCGCTACGACTGGTTTCGCGGCCGCGTGATGTTCCCCATCCGCTCGGTGCAGGGCGACATCATCGGTTTCGGCGGGCGCGTGCTCGACGACAGCAAGCCCAAATACATGAACTCGCCCGAGACGCCGGTCTTCAGCAAGGGCCGCGAGCTCTACGGCTTGTTTGAAGGCCGCCAAGCCATGCGCGAGCGCGGCCATGCGCTGGTGGTTGAGGGCTACATGGACGTGGTGGCCCTGGCACAAGCG
>JANOJR010000137.1:0-1783 GCA_031418855.1 Rubrivivax sp. | reverse complement strand
GAGCGCCAACGCATCAACCGCCTGACCATCGTGGCGCTGGACCCCGGCCACGGCGGTGAAGACCCCGGCGCCATCGGCCCCACCGGTTTGAAAGAAAAGGACGTGGTGCTGGCCATCGCCCTGCAACTGCGCGACAAGCTCAGCGCCGTGCCCGGCATGCGTGTGCTGCTGACGCGCGACGGCGACTACTTCGTGCCCCTGCAAGAGCGTGTGCGCAAGGCGCGCCGGGTGCAGGCCGACCTCTTCATCTCGATCCACGCCGACGCCTTCTACCGCCCCGAAGCGCGCGGCGCCAGCGTCTTCGCGCTGAGCGAGCGCGGCGCCAGCAGCAGCGCCGCGGCACGCTGGATGGCCGAGCGCGAAAACGCTGCCGACCAGGTGGGTGGCTTGAACGTGGCCACCAAGGACGCGCAGCTGATGCGCACCCTGCTCGACATGAGCACCACCGCGCAGATCAAAGACAGCCTGAAGCTCGGCGCGGGCATCCTGGCTAACATCGGACAGGTGGGCACGCTGCACAAGCGCCAGGTCGAACAAGCCGGCTTTGCCGTGCTCAAGGCGCCCGACATCCCGAGCATCCTGGTCGAGACGGCCTTCATCTCCAACCCCGACGAAGAAGACAAGCTGCGCGACCCTGAGTACCGGCGCAAGCTGGTGAACGCGCTAGCCAGTGGCATCACGCGCTGGTTTGCCGGGCGGCCTCCCACGACGCGTCAGCGTCTTTCGTGATCCAGCGCGGCAGCGAGTTTCTTGACTCAAACCGCACTGGCCACGCGGCTGGTCTTCCACGCACCCCACAGCACAAAGAGTCCGGGCACGAGGATCATGGCCCAGATGATCTTGCTCAGGTTGGCCTGCACCCAGGGCAGGTTGCCGAAGATATAACCCGCCGTGCACAGACTCAACACCCACAAGAGGCCGCCGCAGACGTTGTAGAGCACAAACTTGCTGCGCGTCATCTCCGCCACGCCGGCAACAAAGGGCGCGAAGGTGCGCAGGAACGGCATGAAGCGCGCCACGATGATGGCGATGCCGCCGTACTTTTCGTAGAACGCATGCGTGCGGTCGAACGCCTTGCGGTTGAACCAAC
The DNA here is from genome assembly GCA_031418855.1 of Rubrivivax sp. Lineage (GTDB taxonomy): Bacteria > Pseudomonadota > Gammaproteobacteria > Burkholderiales > Burkholderiaceae_C > Rubrivivax. The sequence continues at coordinate 693 of JANOJR010000137.1, read as the reverse complement.
GCGACTGCTCCCAACCAAACACGCGCGGCCCAAACCAGCGGCCAATGCTGTAGTTGACCTGGTCGCCCAGCACGGCGGCAACGGACAGCAAGGCCATCGCCAGTGGCAGGCTCATGAGCCCGATGCCACACAGCGCGCCCACCACGAAGAGCAGTGAATCGCCGGGCAAAAACGGCATCACCACCACGCCGGTCTCGGTGAAGATGATGAGAAAGAGCAGTGCATACACCCAGGCGCCATAGGCCAGCACGAAGGTCTTGAGGTGCACGTCGACGTGCAAGATGAAGTCGATGAGGTAGGTCACGATGTCCATCGCCTGCATTATCCCGGGCGGCATTGGGTGGCCCTGGGTGCTTGGTCGTGAGTGTCGCCGAGGTACGCGGGGCCGCCCGGGATAATGCCGGCGATGGACCTCGTGGCTTACCTCATCGACTTCATCCTGCATGTCGACGTGCACCTAAAGACCTTTGTGCTGGCCTATGGCGCGTGGGTCTACGCGCTGCTTTTCCTGATCATCTTCGTCGAAACGGGCGTGGTGGTGATGCCCTTTTTGCCCGGCGATTCGCTGCTCTTCGTGGTGGGCGCGCTGTGCGGCGTGGGGCTCATGAGCCTGCCCTTGGCGATGGCCCTGCTGTGCATCGCGGCGGTGCTTGGCGACCAGGTCAACTTCAGCGTGGGGCGCTGGTTCGGACC
>JANOJR010000136.1:0-5804 GCA_031418855.1 Rubrivivax sp. | reverse complement strand
GCCGCCAGGGCTTGGGCCAGGGCGGGGAAAATGTCGTCAAAGACGCGCTGACCCAGGTCCTGCGAGACCTTTTCTTCGTACGCCCGCGCTTCGTTGAGCGCATAGGCATGGAAGGTGCGGCCGGCGCTGTCCCAAGGCTGGGTCAGGAACGCGGCGCGGTTGAAGAGCAGGTAGAGCAGCTTCAGCCCGTGCTCAGCGTCATAGCCCTCCAGCTCCGTCTGCACACCGGGCACGCCCACCAGCGCGGCCACGTCGAGTTCGAAGAATTCTTCGGCACGCGAGCGCGCGTCCTGCCAATACAAGCGCCAGATGCCGCCGTTGCTCAGCAGCCCCCACTTGACGGCGCGGTCGCTGGTGACATCGGCGCGGCTGAGGTAGCGCAGCATCTGCGACGACGGTGCCCCCGGGTCGGTGGCTTCGCTGCTGTCGCCGCGGTCCAATGGCCGCAGCCAACGCTTGGCTTCGAGCAGGGCGATACCGTGGCGATAACGACGGTCGTCCTTAGCCTCGGTCAAAGCCTTGGCGCGTGCCAGCGTGTTGGCGAAGAGCAGGATGTCGGGCACATCTTCACGCCGCTTGCCCGAAAGATTGACCTGCGGCAGGTAGTCCTCGCCCCAGCCCAGCTCCGCCAGCATCGGCTCGATGAGCAATTGCTCGGTCTGGGCTTCATTCAAGGTCGACGTGGCCGTCAGAGCGTCGAAGATCTTGCGTACGCGCCCGGCAAAACCCTCAAAGGATGCTGGATCCAGCGATTGGTACGGTGGCGTCTGCCGGATGCCGTAGCGCAAGAAGTCCTGTGTAAAAAGCTGCCCTTGCATGCTCGGCCCTGGTGTCGCTGCGGCGGGAAGTTTATGTCGGCGCTGCCGTCGATTCCTGGCGCAGGCGATCCCGCAGGCGTTGGCTGTCAGCGTATCTTGATCGCTAGCAGGTCAAGATAAGCTCCCGCCACCCTCGGCGCGTCGGCGAGCCCAAGCTCATGCATCAAGGCTTCGGCGATAGCCACGCCTTCAGCGTCGATCTGCCCATCACGCAGCACGACTTCAAGCTCCATGTGGTCGCTCAGGCCTTCCACGCAGTCGAGGTGGATACGCGTGGCGCCCACACGCAAAAGCGTGCGGCGCTTGCGCACGCGGCCGAGCACGCCATACGCGCGGGTCAGCGCTTCGCGCAGTGCTAACGGCTCGGTGACACTGACACGTACGTAGTCGCTGGCTTTGGCCTCCCCGGTGTCGGCGCGCTCGTAGTGGATGAGCTCGGCGCTGCCATCGGCAAACTCGCGCAGCTTCAGTCGGCCCTGGCCAGCGGGCACGTGGAAGAAGGTGTCGTCGTGGTGGATGACTTCGGCCGGGCCGTCGGCCAGTGCCAAGGCGCGCGGCAGCACATCCTGCACGCTCTCGATGCGTGCCTTGATCTCGATATTGCGCGCCACTTGTACGTTAGTTCGAGCGTTAGTTGTCGTGGGTCTTCGCCGCCGCAATCTGGCGCAGCGCTTGCTCGAAGACATCGGGCGTTTGCCCGCCCGAGATGAGGTGACGCTGGTTGATGATGATCGAGGGCACCGAGTTGATGCCCAGGCTCTGCCACTGCGCAATGTTGGCGCGCACCTCGGCCGCAAAGAGATCACTCATCAAGAGCTCGCGTGCGCTTTCCACGTCCAGGCCGACCTCGGTGGCGAGCTCCAGCAGCACGTCCATGGCGCTCGGGTTGCGGCCTTCCCCGTGGTACGCCTTGAGCAGCGCGTGCTTGAGTGCGCGCTGCTTGCTGATGTTGGTGCTGGTGCCGGCCTCCGCCTCTTCGGCATCCACGACACCGGCCCAGTGCAGCAAGCGGTGCGCATCGAAGGTGTTCCACACGCGATGGCGAGCGCCGAAACTGAAACCTACGTCGGCTCCGCGCTGGCGGATGTTGGCCTGGTTGCGCGCGATCTGCTCGGGGCCGATGCCGTACTTCTTCGACAAATACTCGACCGTGTCAGCGCCCTCGGCGGCCATGTCGGGGTTGAGCTCGAAGGGCTGGAAGTGCAGCTCGACGTCGATGTCGCCGGCCACGCGTTCGAGCGCAGCTTCGAGGGAGTTCAAACCCACGGCACACCAGGGGCAGGCCACGTCGGAGACGAAATCGATTTTCATGGGGGCGAAGTCTAAATCGGGCTTGGTGGCGCGAGCGCTGTGGCGGGTCACTGTGTTGCGCTCATGCATGGGCCAGAGGCCCATGCGTTCGCCAGGCACAAACAGTCCACCGGACTGTTTGTGTCCGGGCTCACTCCCCCGGCCGGGGGTACCCGACCTCCTCCTTTACTTCGCTCCACACAGCGACCCACCACAGCGCTCGGATCACCACCGAGGTGGCCCGCATTGAATGCGCGCCTGGCCGCGATGGTGCCGGCTGGCGAGGACGTTGGGAGAGCGGTGGAGCGAAGTAAAGGGGGAGAAAGCGGCCGTTCAGGCCGGCTTCGGAGGACATGAGCGGAACCGCTCACCCAACGGCCTCGCCAGCTGCGCTCGAACCTAGCGTACCAATCGCGCCTATCGCGCCCGAGCCAGCTTCGGATCCAGCAAGTCCCGCAAGCCGTCACCCATCAGGTTCAGCCCCAGCACCGACAGCATGATGGCCACGCCGGGGTACACGGCGAGCATGGGCGCCTGGAACATCTGCGACTGCGCTTCATTGAGCATGCGCCCCCAGCTCGGCTGCGGCGGCTGTGTGCCCAGGCCGATGTAGGACAGCGCGGCCTCGGCCAGGATGGCGGTGGCGAACGAGACGGTGGCCTGCACGATGAGCTGGTTGGCGATGTTGGGCAGCACGTGGTCGAGCGTGATGCGCAGCGCACCAAAGCCCGCAGCGCGTGCGGCCAGGATGTACTCGCGCGCCCAAACCACGTTGGCCGCGCCGCGTGTGATGCGCGCAAAGACGGGGATGTTGAAGATGCCGATGGCCACGATGCTCATCACCAGGCCAGGCCCGTAAATGGCGGTGAGCATGATGGCCGAGAGCAGCGCGGGGAAGGCGAAGGTGAAGTCGCTGGCGCGCATCACCAGCTCTTCGACCCAGCCGCGCTTGGCCGAGGCCAGGCAACCTAGCGCCACGCCCACGCCCAGCCCCATGCCGACGGCGATGACGCCGACGACGATGCTGTTTTGCGCGCCCACCAAAAGCTGCGAGGCGATGTCGCGGCCCAGGCTGTCGGTGCCCAGCCAGTGCGCGAGGCTCGGGGCTTGCAGCTTGGAGGGGATGTCGATCTCGGCCACCGGGTAGGGCGTCCAAATCAGCGAGAGCAGCGCGGCCGAGGCCAGCAGCAGGCAGAGCAGCGCGCCAATGACGAAGCTGCGGTGCTGTCGTGCGCGTGCGCTCAGGTTCATCGTTAGCAACTCAGGCGTCCGAGCGGCGCAGCCGCGGGTCGATCAAGGCGTAGAGCACGTCGACGCAGAAGTTCACCAGCACCACCACGGCGGCCAGCAGCATCACCACGTCGCGCACGACCACGAGGTCGCGGTTGCTGATGGCCTGGAACACTAGGCGGCCAATGCCCGGCAGCACGAAGACGTTCTCAATCACGATGGTGCCGGTAAGCAGGTTGGCGAACTGCAAACCCATCACCGTCAGCACGGGAATCATGGCGTTGCGCAGCACGTGGCCGAGCAGGGCCTGGCGCCGGCTCAGGCCCTTGGCGCGCGCGGTGCGCACGAAGTCTTCACGCATGACTTCCAGCACCGCGCTGCGCGTGACGCGGGCCAGGATCGCGGCTTGAAAAAGCGCCAGCGCCAGTGCTGGCAGCAAGAGTGACTTCAGCGCCTCCCACGGCCCGCCGCCGTCGTCTTCACTCCAACCGGGGAAGCCCCCGGCGCTGACCCATTGCAGCTTCACCGCGAAGAAGAGGATCAAGAGGATGGCGAACCAGAAGTTGGGAATGGCGATGCCGAACTGGCTGGCGGCCATCACGCTCACGTCGCCCAGCCGGTTGTGGCGCGCGGCGGCGTACAGGCCCAGCGCCAATGCCAACACCACCGCCAGGCTCATGGCCATCAGCGCCAGTGGCAACGTCACGCGCATGCGCTCTTTGATGAGCTCGGCGGTGGGTGTGCTGTAGCTGATGCTGTCGGCTGTATTGCCGCTGGCCAGGCCATTGACCCACTGCCCATAGCGTACGAGTGCGCTCTGGTCCAGGCCGAGCTTTTTTTCCAGCGCGGCCAGCGACTCGGGTGTGGCGCTGTCGCCCAGGATGATCTGCGCGGCATTGCCCGGCAACAGCTCGAGCACCGCGAAGACGACGACCGAGGCCACCAGCAAGGTGGCGACGAAGGTGGCAAAGCGCTTGAGCAGGAACGGGGCCATCGCGCTCTATGATGCCCGAGGACTTTTGACGCGCAGCGGCAGCATCGCGCTGCTGACACGCCCATGCGTAAGACCTTCATGGGCGAAGACACGCCCGAGATGCGCGCCAAGTTCTTGTCGACGAATCCCTTGGGGCGCTTTTCCACGCCCGAAGATCTGGGCAACGCGGCGCGCTACTTGTGCAGCGACGAAGCCAGTATGGTCACCGGCGTGTGCATGGAAGTTGACGGCGGCCGCTGCATCTGAGCGGCGCTCGCGCCACGCTCACACCACGCTGGAACCACGTTCAAGCGGCGTCTTCGCGCCCACGGTTGCGCAATATCCAGCTCAGCACCGGGAACCACAGTGCGTCGCGCATCTTGCTGCGAAAGAAGCCTAGGTGGCCGATGCTGCCAAAGCCGACGTGTCGGCTGTCGACCAGGCGGCGCTCGACATTCGCCGAGGTGAAGCGCTCAAGCAAGGGCGAGATGGCCTCGGGCGGTGCGCGCTCGTCGTCAGAGATCGCGATCGACAGCACCGGTGCCGTCATGGCGCTGGCATGTGCGGTGTTGAGGCCAAAGCGCTTGTCAAACAGGTACTCGCGTGAACGGCACCAGCTCGCCCATTGGCGCCACACTGCGCGCGGAGCGTTGGCGCCCGACATGCCCGGCACGCTGGTGCGCACATGGCCTTTGCCGATCGTGGCCAGCGGCAAGAGCAAGCGCCACATCAACGACAGAGCGTAGCGGTCAGGGCGCGGATAGCGCGAGGCGTGCGGCATGGTCGCCGACACCAAGATCACCCCGGCAAGCTGTTTGCATGACGGCGCCAGGCCCACGAGCTGCCCGCCGCAGCTGTGGCCGATGAGGAAGATCGGCGTGCCCGGGTACAGCGCCGCCGCACTGCGGATCGCGGCGTCGATGTCCATCGTGCCCCAGGCCGCCATGTCGATGAGCTCCGCCTGGCCTTCGGCGGGCACCGATTCGCCGATGCCGCGGTAGTCAAAGGTCAGCGCCGCAATGCCCTGCGCGGCCATGAACTCGGCAAAGCGCGCGTAGTAACGGCGCTGCACGCCCAAGGCGCCCGCCACCACGATGATGGCGCGCGGCGTGCCGGCGGCTTCAAAGCACGTCGCGTCCAGGCAGTAATCGTCGTCGCAAGTCAGCGTCAGCGGCGCAGGGCCCAGTGTCGACAAGCGCGAAAAGCCTTCAGGCTCACGCATCCTTACTCCCCTCAGTCATGCCAGGGCGGGATTGAACCACCTTCGTGAAGTGTCAGGAACTGTCAAATAGGGGAGAACTTGAAAGGCGTGGGCCGATCGAGAAGTACTGCCGCTGCCTTTGCGCCCAGACCCCTAGGAGCCTGTCGGGCTTTCCCAGCTATCCCAGTCGTGTGCCAGCTTGGACAATGGCGGCAGTTAAAACGGGTGCCCACTGCATGAGCCGATTCGTTGCTGTTGATCGAGACACTGCCTACCTGCTGCCGCCATCGGT
>JANOJR010000135.1:0-24672 GCA_031418855.1 Rubrivivax sp. | reverse complement strand
TGCCCACCATGCACGCCGGCACCCGGCCCCATGTCGACCACGTGGTCGGCGGCGCGGATCATGTCTTCGTCGTGCTCGACCACCAGCACCGAGTTGCCAAGGTCGCGCAGGTGCTTGAGTGTGCCTATCAGTCGCTCGTTATCACGCTGGTGCAGCCCGATGCTGGGCTCGTCCAGCACGTACATCACGCCCGAGAGGCCGCTGCCGATTTGGCTGGCCAGGCGGATGCGCTGGGCCTCGCCGCCGCTGAGCGTGTCGGCGCCACGGTCGAGGCTGAGGTAGGTCAGGCCAACGTCGTTCAAGAAGCGCAGCCGCGAGCGGATTTCGCGCACGATCTTGTCGGCGATGTCGGCCTTGTTGCCTTCGAGTTGCAGCGTCTCAAAGTAGGCCAGGCTGGCGGCCAGCGTGGCGCCTTCGACTTCATAGATGGCCTTGCCGCGTGGCGCTGCGGCGTCGGTTTTGGTGTCAGCGCTGCGCGGCTGCAAGAAGACATGCCGCGCTTCACGGCGCAGGCGCGCGCCGCCGCAGTCGGGGCAGGGCTTGATGGACTGGTAGCGTGCTAACTCTTCACGTACGGTGACGGAATCGGTCTCACGGTAGCGCCGCTCCAGGTTGGGCAAGATGCCTTCAAAGGCATGGCGGCGCTTCACGCTGCGCGTCTTGCCGCTCTTGCCTTCAGCGCTGTAGGTGAACTCGATCTCGTCGGCGCCTGAGCCGTGCAGCAGCACCTCGCGCGCTTGCGTTGGCAGCGCATCAAACGCCGTCTCGATGTCGAATTGGTAGTGCTTGGCCACACTCTCCAACAGCGAGAAGGTGTAGGGGTTGCGCCGGTCCCAGCCCTTCACCGCGCCCGAGGCCAGGCTTAAGGACGGAAACGCGACCACGCGCTCGGCGTCGATGGCGCTGGCCTGGCCCAGGCCGTCACAGGCCTGGCACGCACCCACGGGTGAGTTGAATGAGAAGAGCCGCGGCTCCAGCTCCGACAAGCTCCAGCTGCACACCGGGCAGGCGAACTTGCTGCTGAAGAGGTGTTCACGCCCGCTGTCCATCTCAAACGCGATGGCGCGGCCATCGGCCAGGCGCAGCGCGGCCTCGAAGCTTTCGGCCAGGCGCTGTTTGAATTCCGCGCGGGGCTTCAGGCGGTCGATGACGATGTCGATGTCGTGCTTTTCGGTCTTCTTCAGCTTGGGCAGGTCACTGACTTCGACCACCGCGCCGGGCACGCCGTCGCCACCGACGCGAAAACGTACGTAGCCGCGCGCCTGCATGTCGGCGAATAGCTCCAGGAACTCGCCCTTGCGGTCGCGCACCACGGGGGCCAGCACCATCAGCTTGGTCTCTTCGGGCAGGGCCAGCACGGCGTCGACCATCTGGCTCACGCTCTGCGCGCGCAGCGGCAGCGCGTGCTCGGGGCAAAACGGCGTGCCAGCGCGCGCGTAGAGCAAGCGCAGGTAGTCGTGGATTTCGGTGATGGTGCCCACCGTCGAGCGCGGGTTGTGGCTGGTGGCCTTTTGCTCGATGCTGATGGCGGGCGAGAGGCCTTCGATGACGTCGACATCGGGCTTGTCCATCAGCTGCAAAAACTGCCGCGCGTAGGCCGAGAGGCTCTCGACGTAGCGGCGCTGGCCTTCGGCGTACAGCGTGTCAAAAGCCAGGCTCGACTTGCCGGAACCCGACAAACCCGTGATCACCACCAAGGCGTGCTTGGGGATGTCGAGGTCGATGTTTTTCAGGTTGTGCGTGCGCGCACCACGAACCCGGATGGCGGGGGCTTCGAGCGGCAAAGCGCTTTGCAGGGACGACGATCGAGAGGGCATGGGCGCGCAGGGACCAAACCGATGATCATAGGTTCAGCCGGCCGTCTCAAGCACCCTCAAGCACCCGCAAGAGCTCGCGCCCGTAGGCTTCGAGCTTCTTCGCGCCCACGCCGCTGATGCCCGAGAGCGCGTCTAGTGAGCTGGGCAACGAGCGCGCCATCTCGGCCAGCGTGGAGTCGTGGAAGACGACGTAAGCCGGCAGGTTGTGCTCGCGTGCAACTTCGGCGCGCCAGGCCTTCAGCGCTTCGAAGCGAACTTGCGCGTCGTCCGAAAGCAGCACCGGCGGCGCCTTGCTGCGGGCGGGATTGTCGGCCTTCGCCACCTTGGCCGCCTTGCCATTGCGCCGTGGTGACGCGGGCGCGTCACTGGCCACACGCAGATGCAGCTGCACCTCGCCGCGCAGCACAACACGCGCGCTGTCGGTCAGCTCCAGCGTGTTGAATTCGCCCTCAGTGCGCACGTGGCCCAGCGAGATGAGCTGGCGCAGCACGGCGCGCCACAGCGCTTCGCTCACATCACCGCCCAGGCCAAAGGTGCTGAGCTGCTCGTGGCCGTAGGACGTGACCTTGTCGGTCACCTTGCCACGCAGCACGTCGATCAAATGGCCGGCACCAAAGCGGTGGCCGCCTTGCTGGCGAAAGCGGTAGATGCACGACAGCGCCTTGCGCGCGGCCTCGGTGGCGTCCCAGGTGGCGGGTGCCAGCAAGCAGTTGTCGCAATTACCGCAGGGTTGGCTGTCCTGGCCGAAGTAGCCGAGCAAGCGCACGCGGCGGCAGTCGTGCGACTCGGCCAGCGCCAAGAGTGCGTCGAGCTTGCCGCGCTGGCGGCGCTTGAAGTCTTCACCGGCTTCGCTCTCGTCGATCATGCGGCGCTGGTTCACCACGTCGGCCAGGCCATACGTCATCCAGGCGTTAGCAGGTGCGCCGTCGCGCCCGGCGCGGCCAGTTTCCTGGTAGTAGGCCTCGATGTTCTTGGGTAGGTCCAGGTGCGCCACGAAGCGCACGTCGGGCTTGTCGATGCCCATGCCGAACGCAATAGTGGCGACCATCACGAGGCTGTCTTCGCGCAAGAAACGGTCTTGATGGCGGCGGCGCTGGGTTTGCTCTAGCCCAGCGTGGTACGGCAGCGCGCTGATGCCTTCGCTGCTGAGCCAGTTCGCGGTCTCTTCGACCTTTTTGCGGCTGCCGCAGTAGACGATGCCGGCGTCGCCGTCGTGCTCGTCGCGCAAGAAGCGCAGCAGCTGGCGCCGTGGATCGTCCTTCTCGACGATGGCGTAGCGGATGTTGGGGCGGTCGAAGCTGGCGACGAAGAGCCGCGCATCTTCGAGCTGCAGGCGTTCAATGATGTCGCTGCGTGTGTGGTCATCGGCCGTGGCGGTGAGCGCGATGCGCGGCACGCTGGCATAACGTTCATGCAGCACTGACAGCGCCAGATACTCTTCGCGGAAGTCATGCCCCCACTGGCTGACGCAGTGCGCTTCGTCGATGGCGAAGAGACTCAGCAAACCGCGCTCGCCCAGTGAGTCGAGCATGGCCTGGAAACGCGGCGTGAGGATGCGTTCGGGCGCGGCGTACAAGAGCGCCAGGCGCCCGGCCATCAGCTCGCGCTCAATCACCCGGCCTTCATCGCCGTCTTGCGATGAATTGAGAAAGGCCGCCGCCACGCCCAGCTCGGCCAGCGCGCCGACCTGGTCGTGCATCAGCGCGATGAGCGGGCTGACCACCACCGCCACGCCGCGCCCGGCGCGGTGGCGCACGATCGCCGGCACCTGGTAGCACAGACTTTTACCGCCGCCCGTGGGCATCAGCACCAGGGCGTCGCCACCGGCGCTAACGTGCTCAATGACGGCACGCTGGTCGCCACGGAACTCGCCGTAGCCGAAGACTTCTTGCAGCACGTGCTGCGGTGTGGAGGAGGGTGCGAGAACGGCGGCCATGGTGTGGCGCGATGCTAAGGCAGCAGGCCCTGAAGCCCGACCACGACAAAGGTGGGCACCCATCGTGCGGCACCCGCAAGAGCGTCATCGGATGCAGGGGCCAGCGCGATAATGGCTCATTCGTTAGCAACCCATCGGAGCAGCCATGGCCTCGGTCAACAAAGTCATCCTCATCGGCAACCTCGGCAAAGACCCGGAGATCCGCTATGCCCCCAGTGGCGCCGCCATTTGCAACATCACCATCGCCACCAGCCGCCAGTCCAAGGACAAGGTCAGCGGTGAGCGGACCGAGCAAACCGAATGGCACCGCGTGGTCATGTTCGACCGCCTGGGCGAGATCGCCGGCGAGTACTTAAAGAAAGGCAAGTCGGTCTACATCGAGGGCCGCTTGCAGACGCGCAAGTGGACTGACAAGGAAGGCGTGGAGCGCTATTCCACAGAGATCATCGCGCAGGAGATGACTATGCTCGGCAGCCGCGAAGGAGGTGGCGGCGGCGAAGACAGCAGCGGCATGGGCGCGCCACGCAGCGCGCCCGCCCCGGCGCCGCGCCCGGCGCCGAGCAAGCCCGCAGCCAAGTCGGCCACGGGGTTTGACGACATGGACGACGACATTCCGTTTTGAGCGGCGCACAGCTCGATGAGTGACGCCACAACGGACCTGCGCAGCAAGCTCATTCGCAACGTCGCCGACGTCAAGCTCGAGCCGCAAACGCGCGAGCCGCTCTACGACACGATGTGCGGCGGCGTCAGTGACGGCATGGCGGCCAGCAAACTGGGCGCGGGCTACGACGAGTTGCCAGCCGGCAAGCGCAGCTGCCCCTACCACTACCACCTGGCGCAAGAGGAGATGTTCGTCATCCTCGAAGGTGCGGGCACCCTGCGTGTGGCTGGCGAGATGCTGCCGGTGCGCGCGGGTGACGTGGTGATCATCCCGCCTGGCCCGGAGTACCCGCACCAGTTCATCAACACCTCGAGCGCGCTGATGAAGTACCTGAGCATCAGCACGCAAGAGCGGCCCGAGTTGTGCGTCTACCCGGACTCCGGCAAGGTCGGCGCCTTTGCCAAGGGCCTGCGCGTGATGAGTCGGCTTGACACGAACCTGGACTACTGGGACGGCGAGCCATAGACCACCGTACAAACGTACGATCGTGCCGGTATTGACGGAGACCCCACGATGAAGACGCTTTCGCTGCTGTGTGCTGGGCTGCTAAGCACCATGGTGCTGGCACAGCCCGCCATGGCTCAAGCCAAAAAGGACAGCGCCGTGTTGGCCATGACGCTGGAGCCCACCGGCCTGGACCCCACCGCAGGCGCGGCCTCGGCCATCGCCGAGATCACGCTCTACAACGTCTACGAGACGCTGACCAAGATCGGCAGCGACAGCCGCGTGACACCGCTGCTGGCCGAGAGCTGGGAGGCGTCGGCCGACTTGAAGACCTGGACCTTCAAGCTCAGAAGCGGGCTGAAGTTCCACAACGGCGAGCCCTTCTCGTCGGCCAACGTCAAGTTCTCGTTTGAGCGCGCCGTGGCCAAGGACAGCGTGAACAAGGACAAGGCCGTCTTCAACAACATCGAGCGCATCGACACGCCCGACGCCAGCACGGTGGTGCTGAACCTGAAGAACGGCAACCCCGACCTGCTGTTCCAGCTAGGCCAGGGCACGGCCATCATGGTCGAGCCCAAGAGCGCGGCCACGAATAACACGCAACCGGTGGGCACCGGGCCCTATCGGCTGGAAGCCTGGAGCAAGGGCTCGTCCGTGACCTTGACACGCTGGGAAGGTTGGCGCGCGGCCAAGGACGTGAAGCTGCGCCGCGTCACCATGCGCTTCATCAGCGACCCAGCGGCGCAGGTGGCGGCGCTGCTTTCGGGCGACGTCGACCTGTTCCCGCGTGTGTCGGCGGCGCGCAGCCTGAAGCAGTTCGAGGGCAACAAGAAGTACCAGGTGCTGATTGGGGGCTCACGCGCCAAAACCATCGTGGCCATCAACCACAAGCGCAAGCCGCTGGACGATGTGCGCGTGCGCCGCGCCATCGCCGCGGCCATCGACCGAAAGGCCGTGATCGAAGGCGCGGCCGATGGCTTTGGCGTGCCCATCGGCAGCTTTTACGTGCCCGGCGCGCCGGGGTACGTTGACACCACGGGCATCAATGCTTTTGACCAGGCCAAGGCGCGTGCGCTCTTACACCAGGCCGGCATCACGCCGCCGCTAGAGCTGACGCTGAAACTGCCGCCCACGCCGTACGCACGCCAGGGCGGCGAGGTCGTCGCCGCGCAGCTGGCCAAGGTGGGCATCCACGCGAAGATCGAAAACATTGAGTGGGCGCAGTGGATGTCGGGCGTGTATGGCCAAAAGGCCTACGACCTGACCATCATTGCGCACGTCGAGCCGCTGGACTTCGGCAACTTCGCCCGGCCCAACTACTACTGGAACTATGAGTCGGCGGAGTTCAACGCGCTCTGGGCCAAGGTCAACGCCACGATCAAGCCCGACGAGCGCAACAGGCTCATGGCCGACGCGCAGCGCCTTGTGGCCAACGACGCGGTGGCCGTGTACCTTTATCAACCGACGTGGATCACGGTGGCCAACGCGCGGCTGAAGGGGCTGTGGAAGGACATGCCGATTTTCGCCAACGACTTGGCTGCGCTGAGCTGGTGACGGGACCACCCCCGTAGCGGCCTCGCCGCTTCCCCCTCAAGGGGGCTGAGCGCTGGATGCGCGTTCAGTCGTTCTGCAGCCGCTCTTTGATGATCACCGAGCCGTTGTCCTGCGTCTCGATGACGCCGCGCTCTTCCAGGTCTTTCATGACCCGGCTGACCATCTCACGCGAGGCGCCGACCACTTTGGCCATGTCCTGGCGCGAGACTTTGTGGCGAATGATCTTCACACCGTCGATCTCTTCGCACATGTCCAAGAGCGTGCGCGCGACGCGGCCGTAGACGTCCAGCAGCGCCAGCGACTCGATCTGGCGGTCTGCATTGCGCAGCCGGCGCACCAGACCGCGCAGGATGGCGTAGGACAGCGTGGAGTTCTCGGGCAGGCAGCGCGCGAAATCGGCGCGCTGCAGCACCAGCATGTCGGTCTGTACTTCGGCGCGCACGGTGGCCGAATGGGGGTCGTTGTCGATCAGGCTCATCTCGCCCACGTAGTCGCCCGACTCCAATACCGCCAGGATGACCTCGCGGCCACGTGTGTCGCTGGTCAGCACACGCGCACGGCCGTTGAGCAGGATGAACAAGGCGTTGCTCTTGCGGCCCTGCTCGACCACCAACTCGCCGCGGCGAAAGCGCCGCTTGACGACAGCGTCGGCGATGGACTGCGCCTGGTCTGCGGTGAGCAGCGAAAACAGCGGCACGCGGCGGATCAGGTCCAGGTTGGACAACATCGACATCTAAAGTCCCCTCTTGTTGTGCTTGATCGACTTGATCGACTTGAGCGGTATATCGAACCGTGCTGCCACGGTGGGAAAACCGCCGTTCCCGGCACCTTGGCACGCGCCCTGCAAGAATGCCGCTATTGTGCCCATTGACGCGCCCGCCGCCAGCAGGCTAGTACCCCGGGTAAGCTCGTACGTCGGCCTGATGCCACGCATCGGGATGCCACACCAACCTACTGGAATCCGCACCATGACCACCCCCACGCACGCCAAGGTGCTGATCCTGGGCTCCGGCCCCGCCGGCTACACCGCTGCGCTCTACGCCGCGCGCGCCAACCTTGCGCCGATGCTCATCACCGGCATGGCCCAGGGTGGCCAGCTGATGACCACGACCGATGTCGACAACTGGCCGGCTGACGTTGCTGGCGTGCAAGGCCCCGAGCTCATGCAGCGCTTTTTGGAACATGCGGAACGCTTCAACACACGCATCGTGTTCGACCACATCAGCGAAGTCGACTTCAGCCGCAGACCGTTCACGCTCAAGGGCGACTCGGGTAGCTACACCTGTGACGCGCTAATCATCGCTACCGGTGCCAGCGCCAAGTACCTGGGCCTGCCCAGCGAAGAAGCCTTCATGGGCAAAGGCGTGAGCGGCTGCGCGACCTGCGATGGCTTTTTCTACCGTGGTGATGTCGTGGCCGTGGTGGGCGGTGGCAACACGGCCGTGGAAGAAGCGCTGTACCTGTCGAACATCGCCAGCAAAGTGCACCTTGTGCACCGGCGCGACAAGTTCCGCGCCGAGGCCATCCTCATCGACAAGCTCATGGCCAAGGTCGAAGCCGGCAAGATGCAGCTGCACCTTTGGCACACGCTGGACGAAGTGCTGGGCGACGCCAGTGGCGTCACCGGCGTGCGCTTGAAGTCCACGCAAGACGGCACGACGCAGGACCTGCCGCTCAAGGGCTGCTTCATCGCCATCGGCCACCAACCCAACACCGACATCTTTCGCGGCCAGATCGAGATGAAAGACGGCTACATCCTCACGCGTTCGGGGCTCAGCGGCCTGGCCACGATGACCAGCGTGCCCGGCGTCTTCGCTGCTGGCGACGTGCAGGACCACATCTACCGCCAAGCCATCACCAGCGCCGGCACGGGCTGCATGGCGGCATTGGACGCGCAGCGCTTCCTGGAGCAACAAACGGCCTGAGCGCTGTCGTGTTGGCCTCGACAGCTTTGCCGCTATACTGTCAGGCTTTGCCGGAAACGGCGTCGCAACACATCGAGCCGGCCCCACGCGCACTCCGCGCTGGGTTCGGCCTCAGGGAGCCAGGGAAGCCCTTTCCCCGCGCCCCAGCTGGAGAAACTTATGGCACGCGTCTGTCAAGTCACGGGTAAACGCCCGATGGTGGGGAATTCGGTTTCCCACGCCAACAACCGTACGAAGCGCCGCTTCCTGCCTAACCTGCACTACCGGCGTTTCTGGATGGAAACCGAAAACCGTTGGGTTCGCTTGCGCATCAGCAATGCGGCGCTGCGTTTGATCGACAAAGTGGGCATTGAGCAGGTCGTCGCTGACCTGCGTGCCCGTGGCGAACTCTGATTCGCATTAGGAGAACACCATGGCCACCAAAGGCGGACGCGAAAAGATCAAGCTGGAGTCCACAGCGGGCACCGGGCATTTCTACACCACCAACAAGAACAAGAAGACCACGCCCGAAAAGCTGGAGTTCCTGAAGTTCGACCCGAAGGCGCGCAAGCACGTGCTGTACAAGGAAGTGAAGCTGAAGTAATTCGGGGCCACGGCCTGGGCCCTCGCGGCCCACAACAGCCCGCCCAAACCGGCGGACTTTTTTTGTCCGGATGGATCGTTTGGACGGATATGAAGTCCGTACCGCACCACAAAAAAGCCCGCGCTCGGCGGGCCTTTCGGTTGATGGGGCTTAGCTGCCTCAGGCTTGTGCCGCCCGCAGCCTGAGCGAGAACTCTTGCAGCATGGCGATGCCGCTCTCTTCAGCCTTGTGGCACCAGGCCTGCAAGTCGCCTACCAGCTGCTCAGCCGAGACGTTGGTGCGCGTCCAGAGCTGGCGCAACTCTTCGCGCATGGCCACCAGCTTGGCCAACTTCGGGCTTTCGCCCAAGGCGTGCGCCAGCGGCGCTTTCACGCGCTGCGGGATCTTGTCTTCGTCACGGTGCAACCAGACTTTGGCCAGGCGCAAGTTCTTAAAGCCCGCCGTATTCTGCGCACCTTGTGTCTTGAGTCTTTCGAGTTCGTGCGCCACTGACTGCTTCAGGCCTGCAGCGTACTTGGCCATCACTTCATAGCGATTGGCAATGATGGCTTCGAGCGTCTGGCCATCGGCCACAGACTTGACAGCACCCAAGGCCAGCTTGGGCGGCGTCTTGCGCGCCTTGGCCAGGCTTAGCAGCTCCAGGCCACGGATGTACATCCAGCCCACATCGAATTCGTAAGGCTTGACCGAGAACTTGGCCGACGTCGGGTAGGTGTGATGGTTGTTATGCAGCTCCTCGCCACCGATCACGATGCCCCAGGGGGTGACGTTGGTCGAGGCGTCGGCCGCTTCGAAATTGCGGTAGCCCCAGTAGTGGCCAATGCCGTTGATGATGCCGGTGGCCATCACCGGAATCCACAGCATCTGCACCGCCCAGATGGTGGCGCCAATGGCGCCGAAGAGCGCCAGGTCGATGATCAACATCAAGGCCACGCCTTGCCAGCTCCAGCGCGTATAGAGCTTGCGCTCGATCCAGTCGTCGGGCGTGCCGATGCCGTACTTGGCCAGCGTCTCGGGCTTGGCGGCTTCGGCTTTATAGAGCTCAACGCCTGTGAGCAAGAGCGCCTTGAGACCGCGCGTCTGCGGGCTGTGCGGGTCTTCGTCGGTCTCGCACTTGGCGTGGTGCTTGCGGTGCACCGCGACGAACTCTTTGGTCACCATGCCGGTGGTCAGCCACAACCAGAAACGGAAGAAGTGCTCTGGTATGGCATGCAGGTCCAGCGCACGGTGCGCCTGCGCGCGGTGCAAGAAAACCGTCACCGAGACAATGGTGATGTGGGTCATCACCAAAGTGACTGCCAACATCTGCCACCAGCTCGCGGCCAAAATGCCGTCTGATAGCCAGGCCACCAGGGCGTCACGCACGACCAACAACTCATTCATGAATAGACCTTGCACTTTCACGGCGGAAGGGCGCGATTGTAGGGGCCCTGGCTACAAATAGGTACGGGAAATCGCTTATCTGAAGAAGGCTATTTCCAGCGACTTGCCGGAAGTTGGGCGCATATCAGTGCAAATCAAGGTCTCAAGGCAAGATTTCAGCGCTTGGTCCAGGCTGCGGCGAAGAAGCCGTCGGTGCCATGGATATGTGGCCACAGTCGCAAATGGTTACCGTCCACAAGCGCCTCGGAGGCCTCGACGCGCGCCGCGCTCAATGCCTGCGCCGCCGGAAGTACCTCAAATTCGCGCGCCTGCTGTGCATTGAATGCTTCGACCACATCCTCGTTTTCGGCGCGCAGCAGGCTGCAGGTTGCGTAGACCAGCCGCCCGCCCGGCTTCAGCAAGCGCGCAGCACTTTCCAGAATCGCCATTTGCTTGGCTTGCAGCTCTTGCACAGCCTTGGGCGACTGGCGCCACTTCAGGTCGGGGTTGCGGCGCAAGGTCCCCAATCCGGAGCACGGCGCGTCGACCAGCACGCGGTCAACCTTGCCCGTCAGGCGTTTCACACGCTCGTCACGCTCGTGCGAAAGCTGAGCCGGGTAGACGTTGGCCAGCCCGCTGCGCGCGAGTCGGGGTTTCAACGCCGACAAGCGGTGGCCGGAGACGTCGAAGGCATACAGCCGCCCGGTGTTGCGCATGGCCGCACCCAGCGCCAAGGTCTTGCCGCCAGCGCCGGCACAGAAATCCACGACCATTTCACCGCGATGGGCGTCGGTCAACAGCGCCAACAGCTGGCTGCCTTCGTCCTGCACCTCGACCTCACCGCGGGTGAAGACGTCGAGCTTGCTCAATGCCGGCTTGCCAGCCGCGCGCAGGCCCCAGGGCGAATACGGCGTGGGCTCAGCGGTGATGCCCACTTCAGCGAGCGCTTGCTGCACCTGTTCGCGTTTGGCTTTGAAGGTGTTGACGCGAAGGTCCAGCGGCGCCGACTGGTCCAGCGCCTGCACCAGCGGCCAGAACGAGGCGTCGTCGAGCTGCTTGTGCAGCGCGCCGGCGAGCCAGTCGGGCAGGTTGTGGCGCAGCTTTTCGGGCAGGGCTTGCACATCGACCGCGCGCTGCTCGGCCAGCCAGGTCTGTTCGTGCGCGCCCAGCGCGCCGCGCAGGAAGGTCTCGTTGCCCTGCCAGCCCAGGATGGCCAGGCGACGCACCAGCGTGCCGCTGCCTTTTTGCGCCAGGTGCTGAAAGAGCAGGCGCTTGCGCAGCACGGTGTAGACGGTCTCGGCCAGCGTGTGGCGCTCGCGTATGCCGAGCGTGCGCTGGGCGTGGAAGAAGTTGCTGAGCACGCCGTCGGCCGGCGCGTCGAGCTTGAGCACCTCTTGCAGCAGTTGGGTTGTCAGGTCGAGCAGGGTGCTGGGGTGCATCGCCCGATTATCGCGGCCGCACTCTGGCGCGACCTACATCAGCAACTGTGAAGCCCCATCGGTATGCCGCACGACACCACCTTCCAGCCGCAGCTTGCCCTGCACAAACCAGCGCACCGCCTGCGGGTAGATCACGTGCTCGGTGGCGAGCACGCGTGCCGCCAGGCTTGTTTCATCGTCCACCGCATGCACCGGCACGCCCGACTGCATGACGATGGGCCCGTGGTCGAGCTCCCGGGTCACGAAGTGCACAGTAGCGCCGGCGAGCTTGCAGCCGGCTTCCAATGCGCGGCGGTGCGTGTGTAGCCCGGGGAAGGCTGGCAAGAGCGACGGGTGGACGTTGAGGAAGCGCCCCTCGAAGCGTTGCACAAACGCGGCCCCCAGCACGCGCATAAAGCCGCCCAGCACCAAGAGATCGGGCTCGAAGGCGTCGATGACCTGGGCCAAGGCGGCATCAAAGTCTTCACGCTGCGCGAAGGCTTTGTGATCGACCACGGCGGTGGCGATGCCCTGCGCTTGCGCGAAGGCCAAGCCCGCCGCATCGGCCCGGTTCGAGATCACCGCCACCACACGCGCCGGCCATGACTCGGCCGCGCAGGCGCGCACGATGGCCTCCATGTTGGAGCCGCGGCCGGAGATGAGGATGACGATGCGCTTCATGGTGGCGCGGCAGTGTAGCCACGCAAGAGCAGCACGCTGGGGTGACCTGAGACAATCCCGCCCCTTCCCGCCACACCGAGCTTGCCCATGCGAAGCCGCGTTCTCTCAGGCATGCGCCCCACCGGCAGCATGCACCTTGGCCACTACCACGGCGCCCTGAAAAACTGGGTGCGCTTGCAGTACGAGTACGACTGCTTCTTCTTCGTGGCCGACTGGCACGCGCTGACGACGCACTACGAAGACCGCGACGTCATCGAGAAGACCGTCTACGACATGGTCATCGACTGGCTCGCCGCCGGCCTGGACCCCGAGAAGTCGACCATCTTCATCCAGAGCCGCCTGCCCGAACACGCCGAGCTCTTCACGCTCTTGGCCATGGGCACACCGCTGGGTTGGCTGGAGCGTGTGCCGACCTACAAGGATCAGATCGAAAAGCTCAAGGACCGCGACCTCGCGACCTACGGCTTTCTGGGCTACCCGCTCTTGCAGGCCGCCGACATCCTGATCTACAAGGCCGCGTTTGTGCCCGTGGGCGGCGACCAGTCGGCACACGTCGAGCTCACGCGTGAAGTGGCGCGGCGCTTCAACCATCTCTATGGCCGCAGCCCGTCGTTCGCGCAAGACGTGGCCGCCGCGCTGGCCAAGCTGAGCAAGGACGACGCGCGTTATGTTGAGCGCCAGCGTAAAGCCTTCGGCGAAACCGGCTCGCTTGAAGCGCTGGCCAAAGGTGAAGGCGAGGTGCGCAAAGCCGCCGCCAACATCGCTGGCTGGAGCGAGGCCGACACTGAGCTGCTGCTGGGCCATCTCAAAGGCAGCGGCAAGAGCATCCTCGTCGAGCCCCAAGCGCTGCACACCGAAGTCGCCACCTTGCCCGGACTGGACGGCGCGAAGATGAGCAAGAGCTACGGCAACGCTGTGCTCATGCGCGACGAGCCCACCGAGGTGACGAAGAAGATTCGCGGCATGGTCACCGACCCGGCGCGCGTGCGCCGCACCGACCCCGGCGACCCCGAGAAGTGCCCGGTGTGGAGCTTCCACAAGGTCTACAGCAACGAGGCCACGCGCGACTGGGTGGTGCAGGGCTGCACCAGCGCGGGCATAGGCTGCCTGGAATGCAAGCAGCCGGTGATCGACGCCATCGTGGCCGAGCAACAACCCTGGCGCGAGCGCGCCGAGACCTACCTCGCCAACCCCAAACAAGTGCACTGGATCGTCGAGATGGGCACCGAGCGAGCGCGCACCGTGGCCCGGCAAACCATGCGCGACGTGCGCACGGCGATGGGCCTGAATTACTAACGACACAAATACACGCATGCCGCTACAAACCATTGAACTCAACCCGGCGCGCGAAGCCGTCGCCAGCGTCATCGTCTGCCACGGCCTGGGCGCCGACGGCACCGACTTCCTGCCTATGGCCGACGAGATCGACCTCGGTGCCATCGGCCCCGTGCGCTGGCTGCTGCCGCGCGCCAAGGTGCGCCCGGTGACGATCAACGGCGGCCACGCCATGCGCGCCTGGTACGACATCCTGGGCAACGAGCTCACACGGCGCGAAGACGAGGCCGGACTGCGCGACGCCTTCGCTGACGTGCAGCAACTCATCGAGCGCGAAATCACGCGTGGCGTGCCGGCACGACGCATCGTGCTCGCCGGCTTCTCGCAGGGCTGCGCCATCACGCTGGGTGCGGGCTTGCGCAGCCCACATCGGCTGGCCGGTCTGGCCGGTTTGTCGGGCTACCTGCCGCTGGCCGACCACACGGCGGCCGAGCGCTCCGAAGCGATGCGCGACGCGCCGATCTTCCTGGCCCATGGCAAGCGCGACGGCGTGGTGCCGCTGGCGCGCGGCGCGGCCTCGCGTGACGCGCTCGCCGCGCTGGGCTACCAGGTGGCGTGGCACGAGTACCCGATGGAACATTCGGTGTGCATGGAAGAGGTGCAGGCCTTGCAGCAGTGGCTGCTCAAGGTGCTCGCGAGCTGAACGCGCGCCGGGCGAATGCAACCCCCAAGCTCACTTCGTTCGCTGCCCCCCGAGGGGGCGCTCAGTACCTTCGGAACGGCCGCGCGGTACTGACATGGCCGCATTGCACATCACCGATATTGAGAGCGCCATCAACTGGTGGCGCGAGCGTTCGCCCTCGCCTGATGGCATCACCGCCTGCGCCGAGGTGCGCGCGCTGGCCGAGGTCTACGGCCTGATGGTCTATTACCGCGAGACCCTGGCCGACGAAGACAGCATGCCCACGCGCGCCCGCGAAGCCTGGCTTGTCTGGTACGCCAGCACGCCCGACGCGCCGTGCATCGCCATCTGCTCCACGACCCAGGGTGACGACATCTGCAAAGGCTGCGGGCGCACGTTTGAAGAAGTACAGCTGTGGCCTTCGATGGGCCCAGCCGCCAAGCGCAGCGTGTGGCGACGCATCACCATGCAGGCCACCGCCTGGCGCTTCAACCGCTACGCCGAACGCGCGCGTGAAGCCAGCGGCGTGGACCATCCGCCGCCCGAGGTGTTTGCCAAGCCCGAAGGCAGCCAGCGTTGAGCTTTGACGTGGGTTTGGGCGTGATTTTGCGAGTGAACGCCAAGCGCATCGCAGCGCTGGCCTGGCCCGTGCTGGTGGGCCAGCTCTCGGTGGTGGCCTTCGGCACCATCGACACCTTGCTCGTAGCACGCCACTCCAGCAGCGAGCTCGCGGCCCTTGCCGTGGGTGGCGCGCTCTACTTCACCATCTTCCTGGGCTTGATGGGCGCGGTGACGGCGCTGGGCCCCATCGTCGGCCAGCTGCTCGGTGCGGGCAAGCACGCCCAGGCCGGCGCGCAGCTGCACCAGGCCGCCTGGCTGGCCTTGCTGCTGTCGATCCCTGGCTGCGCGCTCTTGCTCATGCCGGGGCCGCTGGTCGCGCTGGCACAGCTCACGCCCGAGCTCGACGCCGTCGTGCGCATGTACCTCGCAGCGCTGGCCATGGCGCTGCCGGCGGCGCTGCTCTTCAGCGCGTTTCGCGCCTTCAACACCGCCATCTCGCGGCCCAAGGCGGTGATGTCGATCTTGCTGGCGGCGCTGGCGCTGAAGGCACCGTTGTCGCTGCTGCTGCTCGGCGGCGTGCCGGCCATCGGCCTACCGGCGCTGGGCTTGTTGGGCTGCAGCCTGGCCACCGTCATCGTGATGTGGCTGCAGGTGGTGGCCGCCGTGGTGCTGCTGCGCCGCGACGTGCGCTACGCGCCCTATGCCGTCTTCACGGCGGCGCAACGTGGCTTGCGCCGCCTCGACCCCATGTCGCAGCGCGCCTTGCTCAAGCTCGGCGTACCCATGGGCCTGTCAGTCTTGATCGAGGTCAGCGGCTTCACCTTGATGGCTGTCTTCATCGCGCGGCTGGGCGCCACACCGGTGGCCGCGCACCAGCTCACGGCCAACGTGATGTCGGTGCTGTTCATGTTCCCGCTGGCCTTGTCGCACGCCACCAGTGCGCTGGTGGCGCAACATGTCGGCGCGCGGCAGTTGCATGAAGCGCAGCGTCTGGGCTGGCATGGTTTGGCACTGGCACTTGCCCTGGCGCTGCTCTTTGGCGCGGCGCTGCTGGCATTGCGCGGCCCCTTGATCGCGCTGTACACGCACGACGCGGCGGTGGCGGCGGTGGCACTGCCGCTGATGGCCTGGATGGCGCTCTTCCACGTGCTTGACGCGGCGCAGACGATGGCCGCCTTTGTGCTGCGCTCCTGGCACGTCGCCGGCGCGCCGATGTTCATCTTTGCCGCAGCACTTGGCGGCGTCGGCCTGGGCGGCGGCTACGTGCTGGCCTTCAACGTGCTGGGCAACACCCCCACCTGGCTGCAAGGTGCGCCGGGCTACTGGGCGGCGGGCAGTGCCGGGCTGGCGCTGGCCGCGCTGGCCTTGGCGGGCTTGTTGGCGTGGGTGCTGCGCGCGCGGCTGCGCGAGTGATTTGGTGAATGAGCGCGCCGTCGCCGTCAAACCAGCGGCAGCGACAACACAAAAGTGCTGCCCCCGCCCGGCCGCGCCAGGCAACGTACCTCACCGCCATGCCGATGGGCAATCTGTCGCACCAGGGCCAGCCCCAGGCCGACACCACCTGCGCGCTCGGCGTGCCCGGGCAAGCGAAAAAAGTGCTCGAAGATTCGCTCACGAAAAGCCTCGGGCACGCCCGTGCCGCAGTCGCTGACGCTGAGCTGCGCCAGGCCACCTTGGCTGGCCACAGTGATCTCGATCTCGCCGCCGCCATACCGCCGCGCGTTTTCCAGCAGGTTGCGCATGGCGCGGCGCAAGAGCCGCTCGTCACCACGCACCGTGAGCTCGCCGCCTTGCACCAAGGCGTCGACGCGCGCGGCTTCTTCGGCGGCCAGGCCAAGCAGTTCAACTTGCTCGTTAGCATCGAGCGACTGCGCGGCGTCGAGCCGGCTGGCCAGCAGCACTTCTTCGACCAGAGCGTCGAGCTCGGCGATGTTGGTGGCGATCTCGCGCTGCAAGCTGGCGCGCTGTGCGGCGGGTGCGTCGTCCATCAACTGCACCGCCATCTTCAGCCGCGCCAGCGGTGAGCGCAGCTCGTGGCTGGCATTGGCCAAGAGGCTTTGGTGTGAGCGCAGCAGCGCCTCGATGCGCGTGGCGGCCTGGTTGAAGCTGATGGCCAGTGCGGCCACTTCGTCGCGCCCATCTTCGGCAACGCGCTGGTGCAAGGCGCCGTGGCCGAAAGCGTCGACACCTTGCTTGAGCAGTTCCAGCCGCCTTGTGAGGCGCCGCACCACCGGCCAGGCACCAGCCGCGACGCCAATGAAGACTAGCAACAAGAGCAGCGCCAGGCCAGCGCCGTCGGGCAGCATGCGCCAGGCTAGCAAGCCCGGTGGCGGGCCGCCTTGCTGGCGTGGCCCCATGCCCATGCCAGGGCGCATGACCCACAGCGTGCGCCCGTCGTCGAGCTTGATCGGCGCCGCGCGCTGCGGCGGCCCGCCGTCGCCCTCGCGCCGCGCAAAGGCGTCGGAGGTGGCGATGCGCTTGCCTTGCACGTCGTCCAGCGCCAGCGGCAGGCGCAGACGCTGCGACCAGTCGCGCAGGGCGGACGCCTGCTCCGCGCGCGGCGCATTGCTGTTTGGCAGCGTGCGCTCCAGCAAGTCGGCCCAGGCGGACAAGCGCTCTTGCGCCATGCCTTCGTTGCGCACGCGCTCGCGGTCCATGTGCTGCTGCACCATCCAGCCCGAGGCGAACGCGAAGAGCGCAAGTGCCGCCACCACGGTGAGCCAGATGCGCAGGTACAGCGAGCGCATGGCGCTGGCGTCAACCCTCGTGGTCTTGCTTGCGCGCGAAAACGTAGCCGCTGCCGCGCACGGTGAGCACACGCTTAGGCGACTTCGCGTCATCTTCAATCACCGCGCGGATGCGCGAGATGTGCACGTCGATGCTGCGATCAAAGGCTTCCAGCGGATGGCCTTTGAGCGCGTCCATGATCTGGTCGCGCGAGAGCACCCGGCCCGGGTTTCTGGCCAGCACCGTGAGCAGCTCAAACTGGTGGCTGGTGAGATCACAGGCGCGTCCGTCCAGCCGCGCGTGGCGCGCACCGAGGTCGATCTCAAGCCGGCCAAACGCCAGCACCTCTTCGCCCTGCGGCTCGGGCGCGGCGCGGCGCAGCAGAGCCTTCACACGCGCCAGCAATTCGCGCGGCTCGAAGGGCTTGCCCAGGTAGTCATCGGCGCCGATTTCCAGCCCCAGGATGCGGTCCATGGGTTCGCCGCGCGCCGTCAACATCAAGAGCGGCAGCCGCCGCGTGCGCGGCTGGCTGCGCAGCTCGCGCGTGAGGTCCAGGCCGTCGCCGTCGGGCAGCATCAGGTCCAGCAGCAGCGCGTCGTAGCTGCTCAGCTTGAGCCGCTCGCGGCCGGCGGCGAGTGAACCCACGGCGTCGACCTCGAAACCACTGCGACGCAGGTAGTCGCCGACCATGGTGGTCAGCCGTGCGTCGTCGTCAATCAACAGCAGCTTGCCGCTCACCATGGTTGTTTGCGGCAAGCGCTGTGACTTACTTGCCGGCGGGCGCCAGCGTGGCGCGCTCGGCGCGGTGGCGCTCCATCATGCCGTGCTGTTTGGCCATGCGCTCGGCCACAAGCTTGCGCTGCTCGGGCGTGAGCACGCGGCTGATTTCGAGCTTGGCTTGCAGCATGCGTTTGCTCGCCGCGTCATGCAGTGCCTGCTGTTGCACGCGCAGCGCCTCGACGACACGCGCGTCAACGTTGGGCTGTGCGAAGGCCGCGCGCATTTGCTCGTGCAGCGCCTTGCCAGACGCACGCTGCGCTTGCAGATCGGTGCGGGCGGCTTGCATGATGGTTTTGATCTGCGCGCGCTGCTCAGCGGTGGCGTTCACGCCGTCGAGCATGCGCTCCATGTGGTGCCCGCCGCCATGCATGCCGGGGCCGCCCATGCCCCCGCCGTGCATGCCCATGCCGGGGCCGCCGCCGTGGTCAGTGTCCGCCGCCTGCGCCGGGATGGCCACCAGGCCCGCCGCAGCGAACGCCAGGGCCACCAGCATCAAGCGTGCGGGGCGGGTGGTGACTTGTTTGAACGTAGACATCGTGGACTCCTTGGCACCTGAACACCAGGCGATGAAAGCATCTTCATCGCCCGCCATTGAGGCCGTGTGCGCCCGGGGTAAAGATAGGTGTCAGTGCACCAGCGGCGCCAACTCGCCGGCCGCGTAGCGCTGCGCGATCACGCTCAAGGCTTGCGGCTTGATCTTCGCCGCCTGGCCTTCGCAACCGAACTCCAGGTAGCGCTGGCGGCAGATCAGGCGCGCGGCTTCACGCGCGGGTTTGAGGTAGTCGCGCGGGTCAAAAGCACTCGGGTTCAACGCCATGTACTTGCGGATGGCCGCAGTCATGGCCAGGCGCACGTCGGTGTCGATGTTGATCTTGCGTACGCCGTGTTTGATGGCTTCCTGAATCTCTTCGACCGGCACGCCGTAGGTCTCTTTCATCTGCCCACCGTGCTGGCGAATGACTTCCAGCAGGTCTTGCGGCACGCTGCTGGAGCCGTGCATCACCAGGTGCGTATTGGGGATGCGGCGGTGGATCTCCTTGATGCGGTCAATCGCCAGGATGTCGCCCGTGGGTTTGCGCGTGAACTTGTAGGCGCCGTGGCTGGTGCCGATGGCGATGGCCAGCGCGTCGATCTGTGTGCGCTTGGCGAAGTCGGCCGCCTGCTCGGGGTCGGTCAGCAGCTGCTCGCGCGTCATCGTGGCTTCGGTGCCGTGGCCGTCTTCCTTGTCGCCGCGCATGGTTTCCAGCGAACCCAGACAGCCGAGTTCACCTTCCACCGTGACGCCCAGCGCATGCGCCATGTCGACCACCTTGCGCGTGACCTCGACGTTGTAGTCGTAGCTGGCGATGGTCTTGCCGTCGCCTTCAAGCGAGCCGTCCATCATCACCGAGCTGAAGCCCAGGCCGATGGCGCCGCGGCAAACCTCGGGGCTTTGGCCGTGGTCCTGGTGCATCACCAGCGGCACCGTGGGCCAGGCCTCGAGTGCGGCCTGGATGAGGTGCTTGATGAAGGGCTCGCCGGCATATTTGCGCGCGCCGGCACTGGCTTGCAGGATCACCGGCGCGCCGACCTCGGCCGCGGCCGTCATCACGGCCTGTACTTGCTCGAGGTTGTTGACGTTGAAGGCGGGGATGCCGTAGCCCTGTTCGGCGGCGTGGTCGAGCAGTTGGCGCATGGAGACGAGTGGCATGGTGGCGTGTCCGCAGTGGGTTGAAGGCTCGCCTGCGATGACGTGGGCAGCGCAGCTTGGCGAGGCCGGTGCAGTTTAACGAAGGGGGGCCGCTAAAACTGGCGCGTCAAACTGACCGGCGAACACACCTCTTTTCGCGTTCAAGCCTCGCAGGGGCAGGCCGACACTGCCAATCCCTGGTTGCCGAAGCTTGGCGGCCGTCGAAAGGCCACGCCATGCCACGCATCGATCTCGCCGCCGCCACCACCTGGATCACCCCGGCGGCCATGCAGCACGGCAGCGCGCTGCCAGAGCACGTCATGCAGCGGCTGTCCATCACCCGCCGCTCGGCGCTGGTGCTCTTGCGCAAGCTCGAAGCCGCGCAGTGGCTCACGCGTGAAGGTAGCGCACGCCAGCCGCTCTTCAAGCCCGGCGCGCTCAAGCAAGTGGTGCGCACCTATGCACTGCAAGGCTTGCAGGAGGACGTGCCCTGGAAGCGCGACTTCGTGCCGTTCCTGGAGCTTCGCCCCAACGTTGCACGCATGTTGCAACACGCGTTCGCGGAGCTCGTCAACAACGCCGTTGACCACAGCGGTGGCAGCGCGGTCACGGTGTCACTGCGCCTGACGCCCATGCACGCCCAGCTGCTGGTGTCGGACGACGGCTGCGGCCTCTTCGCGCGCATCGAAGAGAGCTTTCAGATTGATGACCCGCTGCTGGCGATGTTCGAGCTGAGCAAGGGCAAGCTGACCTCCATGCCCGACGCCCACAGCGGCCACGGCCTGTACTTCACCACGCGGCTGGCCGACTTCTTCAACCTGCACGCCAACGACGCCGCGTTCCAGCGCATGGGCGAACAAGGTTCGCGCTGGGCCAGCGCCAAGCCGATGACACGCAGCGGCACCTCGGTCTACATGGCCGTGGCCCTGGACACCGAACGCACGCTGGACAGCGTGCTGCGCAGCCACAGCATCGACCCCGGCCTGTATTCCTTCGACAGCACCGTGGTGCCACTGCGCTTGCTCACCGGCCCACATCATGGGCTGGAGTCGCGCGCGCAAGCCAAGCGTGTGGTGTCGCGCCTGCCGTCAGCGTTTCGCCGCGCCGAGGTCGACTTCTCGGGCATTGACGACATCGGGCACGGTTTTGCCGACGAGCTTTTTCGCGTCTTCCCGCGTCAACACCCGGGGCTGGAACTGGTGCCCGTGGGCATGGCGCCGCGCGTCTTGTCGATGATCGAAAGCATTCGCGCGGCCGCGTGATCGCCCACAGGCAAGACGGCCGCCGGCCAATTCACAGTGGCCACAGTGGCGACAGGCCCAAGGCTCAAGCGTCGAATCGCGGCATAAACGGGATGTCGGTGCTGCCCACATCGTGGCCGAGTTGGGTCAGCACGGTGGTGATCTGGCCGCGGTGGTGGGTTTGATGGTTGAACAGTTGGGAGACGAGCACCCACTGCGCGATGGTTCGCCTGCGGCCATCCACCTTGCTTTCATAGCTCAGTGACTGCGCCAGCCACGCCGGCGTGAGGGAACCCGCCCATTCGAGCAGGCGCGTATCGAGCTGCTGGCGCTGCGCGCTCAGGTTGGCAAAACCACCGAAGAGGTCGACACCCAGCGGCGGAACGGCCGGTGGGTCTGCCGTGAACCGCGACAGGAAGGCGAGATCGGCAAAGGCGATGTGGTTCAGCGTGAGGTAGATGGACTTGAAATAGGCGCCTTGGTCCGCGTGCAGCAGCTCTTGCGGCAGGCCCAGGCAGAGCCCATAGACCTTGCGGTTCATCCAGGCGTTGTACCCGGCCATCAGCACGCAATATTCAGCGCTGATCATGCTCAGTGGCGGGCCACGAAGATGCAATTCTGCGGACGCGGCGAGTCCAGCACCACAACCTTGCCAAAGCCCGCATCCGCCAGGTACTGCCGCGCCAGCTGTTCGCCCCAGACCGTGCCAAGACCTTCGCCATCCATCGCCAGCGACACCGGCATGCAGTGCATCAGGCTGATGCCGTAGTACATCGGCGCGAAGGGATTCGTCACGTTGTCTTCCAGACGGCTGCTGAACTTGAACTCGACCATCATGAACGCGCCATTCGCCGCCAAGGCGCGGCAGACGTTGTGCAGCACCACGGCAGGCGCCCGCTGGTCGTGGATGGCGTCAAAGGCCGTGATGAGGTCGAAGGGCCCGTCGGCGCAGGGGGAAGCGACATCCGCGACCTCGAATCGGGCGTTCTTCAATTCCAGCTTGCTGGCTTCCGCGCGGGCGCTGGTGATGGCGTCTTCGGCGATGTCATGACCGACAAAGCTCGAGCGTGGGAATTCGCGCGCCAGGATGTTGATCGCGTGGCCACTGCCGCAGCCGATGTCGAGCACGCGGATGCCATCGCGCAGCGATTGGGCGAGCCCGGGCACTGCGGGAATGAAGCCCGAGATCAGCTGATGGTCGTAGATGCGCCGCCAGACATCGTCCATGCACTGGGTGAAGACGGGGCGATAGGCCGAGTAGGGGATGCCGCCACCGTCGCGGAAACAAGCCACCAGGCGCTGCAGATGGGTGCCGAAGTGATTCACGATCCGGCTCAGTGGCGTGAGGTTGGTGGGCCTGTCGCCAGTCAGCAGCATGGCGTGTTCTTCGGGCAGCCGGTAGCTGCGTGTTGCCGGCTCGTAGCTGTAGATTCCGCTCGAGACCATGGCGCCGAGCCACTCGCGCACATAGCGCTCTTTCAGGCCGGCGCGTTCGGCCAACTCCTGACTTGTGGCGGCACCTGACTTGGAGGCCTCGAACAGGCCCACCTGGTAGCCAATGTCGATGAGTTTCGTGAGCACGCCGCCGGTGTAGATGCCCAGCAGCTTGGCGCCAAACTGGCTGACGAGATCAGGGTTTGCCATGGGGTGCCTCGATTCGATTGACCTTCGCATCACGAGCGTGAGTGGCGCAGCGTACGCCTCATGCTGCTGAACGGGAAGCCTCTCGTGGGCCTCGGTGCTGGCTCGTCTACGGGTCGATGGGGCGCGTCAGGATTGCCTGCGCGCGTTGGTAGCGCTCGAGGCAGGCGGCGATCACTTCGTCAGGCACCTTGAGCCCTTCGGGCAGGCCGGCACTGCCGAATCCGGGGTACTCGCGCTGCAACCAGTCACGCACGGGCTGCTTGTCGTAGCTTGGTGGCGTGCTGCCGGCGCGCACCTGGTCGGCCGGCCAGAAGCGTGACGAGTCGGGCGTCAGCACCTCGTCCATCAGCGTCAGTTGCTGGTGTGCGTCCAGGCCGAACTCGAACTTGGTGTCGGCGATGACGATGCCGCGCGTAAGTGCGTAGGCCGCCGCTTCGCGGTAGATGCGAAGCGAAACGTCGCGGATCTGCTCGGCCAGGGGTGCGCCAACGCGCTGCACCATCTCGGCAAAGCTGATGTTCTCGTCATGCTCGCCCACCGCCGCTTTGGCGGCCGGCGTGAAGATCGGTTCGGGCAAGCTGCTCGCCTCTTGCAGGCCTGGTGGCAGCGGCACGCCGCAGACACTTTGGCTCTTGCGGTATTCCTTCAGGCCCGAGCCGGCAAGGTAGCCGCGCACCACCGCTTCCACGGGGATGGGCGTCAAGCGTTTGACGAGCATGGCGCGGCCACGCACGAGTGCTTTTTCGTCATCCGCGACCACGCTCTCGGGGTCCTCACCGGTGAGGTGGTTGGGCAGCACATGCGCCAGGCGCGCAAACCAAGCCAGCGCCATTTCGGTGAGCACGACGCCCTTGCCTGGCACCGGCTGCGGCAACACGATGTCGAAGGCCGAGAGGCGGTCGCTCGCCACCATCAGGATGCGGTCGGTGCCCACCGCGTAGTTATCGCGCACCTTGCCGCGCGCCAACAGCGGAAGTGAGTGAAGCATGGTCAACCGACCCGGCAAACTTTCAACATGTTGGTGCCACCAGGGTGCCCCATCGGTTCACCGCAGGTGATGGCGTAGGTGTCGCCCGGCATCAGCACGCCCATTGCCACGAGCAGTTGCTCGGCCTTGACCAAGGCTTCGTCTCGGTCATTGAGCACGGGCATGAGCAGCGGGCGCACATTGCGGTACAGCGCCATCTTGCGCTGTGACTGCACTTTGGACGTTAGGCCGTAGATCGGCACTTTGATGTTGTGCCGGCTCATCCACAGCGCCGTCGAGCCGCTTTCGGTCAGCGCCAGGATGGCCTTGCAGCCCAGATGGTGCGCGGTAAAGAGCGCACCCATGGCGATGCTCTGGTCGATGCGGCCGAACTTCTTGTTGGTGAAGTCGGCGTCGAGCTGCATCTCGTCGGCCTTTTCCGCCGCTTGCGCGATGGTGGCCATCTGCTCGACGGTTTCCACCGGGTACTTGCCGGCGGCGGTTTCGGCGCTCAGCATCACGGCGTCGGTGCCGTCAAGTACGGCGTTAGCCACGTCGCTCACCTCGGCGCGCGTGGGCACCGGGTTGACGATCATGCTTTCCATCATCTGCGTGGCGGTGATGACGATCTTGTCGAATTCACGCGCCATGCGGATCATCTTTTTCTGCAGCGCCGGCACCGCCGCGTTGCCAACCTCGATGGCCAGGTCACCACGCGCGACCATGATGCCGTCGCTGGCGCGCA
>JANOJR010000134.1:0-6896 GCA_031418855.1 Rubrivivax sp. | reverse complement strand
CTGGCCATCAAGGCGCAGGCGCAGATCAAGGGCGGCGACATCTCCGGCGCCGAGACCAGCCTGGCACGCGCGCGCCAGTCGATGCGCCGCGCCAGGGCAGACTTCGCCACCGTGGCGCTGGCCAAAGCCGAGCTGCTGGGTGGC
This sequence comes from Rubrivivax sp., assembly GCA_031418855.1. Lineage (GTDB taxonomy): Bacteria > Pseudomonadota > Gammaproteobacteria > Burkholderiales > Burkholderiaceae_C > Rubrivivax. The sequence continues at coordinate 6,752 of JANOJR010000134.1, read as the reverse complement.
CATGAAGAGGCGGGCTTGAAACTGCTGGAAACGGCGGTCAGCGCCGACCACGAAAACCCGCGCGTCAAGCAACTCATCGGCAAGGTGCTCAAAGACACGGGGCGCGAGCACATGTTGGCGCAGGTGGTTGAAGGCGCGGTCAAAGGCCTCACCGGCAAGGTCAGCGACGCCAAGACCTTGTTCCGCAACAGCCAGATCGACGAAGCCCTGGCAGCGATTGAAGCCGCGCTGCGCGAGTACCCCGAAAACACCGGCGTGCTCTTGCAGGCGGCGCAGATGAACTGCATGTCGCTGCGCTTGAAAAAGCAAATGAGCACATCCGTGAGCGAGCGCGTGCGCGCCTACCTCACGCGGCTGGACAGCCTGATGCCGGGCAACGACCGCGTGGCGCAGATGCACCGCTACTACCGCGAAACGCTGGCCAGCCTGAAGACTGGCGCCGCTGCGGCGCAACCTGCTTGATGCGCGTCTGAGGCCCGCCTGAAGTCCGCCCCGCGATGACGCCCGAACTCGCCGCGCTGGCAGTCCACGACCTGAAGAACGCGCTGGGCGGGCTTGAAGGCCAGCTGCTGGCGCTGGAAGCCAACCCGCAAGCTGAGGCGGCACGCGTGGCGCGCCAGCACTGCGAGCAAATGCGCCGCGAGCTGGTGGCGTTTCTCACGCTCTACCGCGACGAGGGCCTGCGCGCCATCGTTGACGACGAATCGCCGCAGGCACTGATGCAGCACCTGTGCGGCAGCATGGCACGCAGTGCGCCGACGCTGCAAGCGCGCCTGGGTGCGTGCGCCGAGGCGCCACCCTTCTGGTATTTCGACATGCGCCTGGTGCGCCTGGCGCTTGACGCCGCGCTGCACAACGCCTGCCGCTACGCGCGCGCCGCCGTGACGCTGGACGCCGCTCAACGTGACGGTTATCTCGTGCTCTCGGTCGAAGACGACGGCCCCGGCCTGGCGGCCATCGCCGGCGCCGGTGACGCCTGGTCCACAGGCCTTGGCACCGAACTGTGCCGCAGCGTCGCACGCGCGCACCGCAGCGGCGAACGTGTAGGCAGCGTGGCCTTGTTCGACAGGCCGCAAGGCGGTGCACGCTTCGAATTGGTGTTGCCCTGAACGGGCCGGTCAATCTGCAATAGCCCGCTATGTCCTGCGGTCGGGCCGCCGGCAGCGACAATCGCGGCTGCCGGCATCCTGCTGGCCCGAGCTGCCCTTGCAAACCCTAGACCACCCTAGCGCCGCCACACCGGCGCGCCCCATGAAAGCGCTGACGGCGTACCGCCCGTTCTGGGCCAAACGTTTCGGCCCCGCGCCTTTTTTGCCGATGAGCCGCGCCGAGATGGAGCAGCTGGGCTGGGACTCGTGCGACATCGTCATCGTCACCGGTGACGCCTACGTCGACCACCCGAGCTTCGGCATGGCAGTGATCGGCCGTGTGCTTGAAGCGCAAGGCTTTCGTGTCGGCATCATTGCGCAGCCCGACTGGCAAAGCGCCGAGCCCTACAAAGCGCTGGGCAAACCGAACCTGTTCTTCGGTGTCGCCGCAGGGAACATGGATTCGATGATCAACCGCTACACGGCCGATCGAAAAATCCGCAGTGACGACGCCTACACGCCCGGCGGCCTGGGCGGCAGCCGCCCCGACCGCGCCACGCTCGTCTACACGCAGCGCTGCAAAGAAGCCTGGAGCGACGTGCCCGTGGTAATCGGCGGCATCGAAGCCAGCCTGCGGCGCATTGCGCATTACGACTATTGGCAAGACAAGGTGCGCCGCTCGATCCTGGTCGACGCCAAGGCCGACCTGCTGGTCTACGGCAACGCCGAGCGCGCCATCATCGAAATCGCGCACCGCCTGGCCGCGCGCGAGAGCGTGCAGCGCATCACCGACGTGCGCGGCACAGCCTTCATGCGCCGCGACGATGACGCAAGCGCGCACGGCTGGTTCGAGATCGACTCGACCGAAGTCGACCGCCCGGGCCGCATTGACGAGCACATCAACCCGTACCTGACGACCAGCGAAGCGGCCGCGTCGGTGGGCGAGACGTGCGCCAAAGAAGACGGCAGCGCACCACCGGCACCAACCATCGTGGCCATGCCCACCACGCGCAAGACGGGCGCCATCGTCATGCCCCCGCGCGAGCGCACGGTGTTGCGCTTGCCCTCGTACGAGCAGGTCAAAAGCGACGCCGTTTTGTACGCCCATGCCAACCGCGTGCTGCACTTGGAGACCAACCCCGGCAACGCGCGCGCGCTGGTGCAGCGCCATGGCGAGCGCGACGTCTGGATCAACCCGCCGCCCATTCCCTTGGCCACCGCCGAGATGGACCACGTGTTTGACCTGCCCTACGCGCGCAGCCCGCACCCGCGCTATGCCGATGAAAAGGGTGGCCACGACGGCAGCACCAAGATCCCGGCCTGGGAAATGATCCGCTTCAGCGTGAACATCATGCGCGGTTGTTTTGGTGGCTGCACCTTCTGCTCCATCACCGAGCATGAAGGCCGCATCATCCAAAGCCGCAGTGAAGACTCCATCGTGCGCGAGATCGAAGACATCCGCGACAAGGTCAAAGGCTTCACCGGCGTCATCAGCGACCTCGGCGGCCCCACCGCCAACATGTGGCGCATCGGCTGCAAGACCACCGCCATCGAGGCCGCCTGCCGCAAGCCGAGTTGCGTCTATCCCGGCATCTGCCCGAACCTGAACACCGACCACGGCCCGCTGGTGAAGTTGTATCGCCGCGCGCGTGCGCTTCGTGGGGTGAAGAAGATTCTGGTCAGCAGCGGCCTGCGCTACGACCTGGCGGTGCAATCGCCCGAGTACGTGAAGGAACTCGTGACCCATCACGTCGGCGGTTATTTGAAGATCGCGCCCGAGCACACCGAGGGCGGGCCGCTGTCGAAAATGATGAAGCCCGGCATCGGCAGCTACGAGCGCTTCAAGCAGATGTTCGAGCAGTACTCGGCCGAGGCCGGCAAGAAGCAGTACCTCATTCCGTACTTCATCGCCGCGCATCCGGGCACGAGCGACGAAGACATGATGAATCTGGCGCTGTGGTTGAAGCGCAATGGCTTCAAAGCCGACCAGGTGCAGACGTTTTATCCGAGCCCGATGGCCACCGCCACGGCGATGTACCACACCGACCTGAACCCGCTCAAGGGCATCAGCCGCGACCCCGCGCGGGCCGAGCGCGTCGACATCGTGCGCGGCGACAAACGCCGGCGACTGCACAAGGCCTTCTTGCGCTGGCACGACGCCAACAACTGGCCGCTGCTGCGCGAGGCCTTGAAGAAGATGGGCCGCGCCGACCTCATCGGCAACGCCAAGCACCACCTCATCCCGAGCTTCCAACCCACTACCGATGGCAGTTATCAGTCGGCGCGGCGCAAGAATTCGACCGCCGTGGGCACGCGCACCTCGACCGTGACGCGCGGGCGCATCCTGACGCAGCACACGGGGCTGCCGCCGCGCGCTGGCATGGCGTTGCCAAAGAAGAAGCCGGGTAACTCCTGAGGAAAAAGCGCGCGCTCTGCCGCGTAATGTCTCCTGAGGCGTGTGAGGGATAGGCCCTCAGTGCGCACCCCACCAGGAGACCCACGATGACCCGAACCCGAACCCTTGTCGGCCTGAGCGCCGTGGCCGCTGCAGGCCTATTGGCCGCCTGCGCGACCGGCCCCACCACAGGCCCCTTGGGCTTCTTCCTCACCAGCGCCGGCCCCGGCAAAGGTGCTGACCTGGGCGGCCTGGCCGGCGCCGACGCGCATTGCCAAAAGCTCGCTGGCGACACCGGTGCCGGCAAGCGCACGTGGCGCGCTTACCTGAGCACCAGCGCGGTGGCCGCGCCCGCCACAGGTGGCACGGCCACGCCGGCGGTCAACGCGCGTGACCGCATCGGCAAAGGGCCGTGGTTCAACGCCAAGGGCGAGTTGGTAGCGCGTGATGTCGAGCATCTGCACGGCGCCAACAACCTGACCAAAGCCACGGCCTTGACCGAGCGCGGCGCGGTGGTCAACGGCCGCGGTGACACGCCCAACCAGCACGACATCCTGACGGGCTCGCGCCCTGACGGCACGGCGTTTTCGCCCGCGCCGAACCTGACCTGCGGCAACTGGACGCTCAGCGGCGAGGGCGTGGCCATGATCGGCCACCACGACCGCATGGGCCAGGTGCCGGACGCCTGGGCGTTGTCGTGGAACTCGTCGCACCAGACGCGCGGCTGCGGGATGGACGCGCTGCGCAGCACGGGCGGCGCGGGCCAGTTCTACTGCTTCGCCGCCGACTGACGCATTCACTGCAGCACGACAAAAGGGCCACCGCAAGGTGGCCCTTTGTGCTTGCAAAACGGTGTTGACGGCGCCGGGCACGGGTTCCGGTGTTCCGCCCAGTGCTGCGGTCGGTTGTCGCCATCGACCACCGCATTGTGGTGCCGCTGCGCGCCACGCCAAGGCGAGAGTAGCCGGGTCATCGCCACCCATCTCCTGAGCGCAATTGCCTGCTGCGCCCAGTGGCTAGCGTCAGCCTTGCCAGCATCCGGCGGCGAAGCGCGTTGGGGACAGACGCCGCGCCGAAGCTTGCCCCGAGCTAACGCCGCAAGGACGCTGAGTGCTGCTCGGCCCCCTTGAATGCAGGGCATGTGTTGTAAGTTGTGCCCGCTGCAGGCTTGGGGCTGCCTGTGGCTGGTTACCATGCGTGCCGACTCGGGTGCGGATCGCGCGCCGGGCGTCGCAACCGGCTGAGCCGACGAGCACCTTCCACCATGTACCAAGCCTGCAAGCCATGAGACGCCGTACCACTGCCTACAGCATCGTCGCCGCCCTGTGCTTGCTGCAACTGGGCTTGGCCATGGTCGTCGCGCCCTATGGCTGCGAGTGGGGGTTGGTGACCTACGTCTCGGTCGGCGTCTTCGCCATGCTGCTGTTGCTGGCTATGCCCTACACGCTGCGCCGCGCTTTTCAGCGCCACACGCGCACGCCGGCCGCGCTGGGCTTTTCCATGATCTTCTTGTTCGTCTGGCTGGTCGGCTGGTTCGTGGGCTTTGCCAACAGCGCCTGCAGCTTCTAGCCGCAGGCGCCGCACACCGATCAGTTACTCAAGCCGCCTTGAGGATCTTCGCGTCGACGCGCTTGGCCTTCGTCGCGTCTTTCTCGTACTGCACTTCGGCTTCCTTGCGCATCTCCAGCGCGCGCTTCAGCGCCACTTGGTAGCGCTCTTGCGTGAAGGTGTTTTCGGTGGCGATGTACACCGAACGCCGGCGCGGCTTGGCGCCATACGAAGGCACCGAGACCGAGAAGCTGCAATCACGTACCTTGGAGCCCGGGCGCAAGCGCACGATGGGGCCGGAGATGCCCACCGGCAGGTCATTGCCCTTGGTCTGGTTGGGCTGCTTTTGCAAGAGTGAAGGCGCGGGCATCTTGTTGATGCGCGCCAGCAGCTCTTTCTTGGCCGCCGCCAGCGAGGCCACGGCGCCCTTGCCGTCGGTGGTGCCGTCGTTGAAGAACTTGGTGCCGCCATAGCGCAGCTGCCAGCCGTGGGTGGAGCGCACGTCAATGCGCTGGATGCCCTGGGGCACCTTGAACTTCTTGCCGGTGAAGATCTCAGAGGTACGGAATTTCATGGTTTGCCTTTAAGTGTCTTGTAGGGTGTCATGCCAGGCTCCCTGTCTTGAATTTGGGCGCGATGATAGGGCCATTCGACAGGGTTGCTAACGCCGCAACGCACCGGTGTGCCATGCGCGCAACTAATACGCTAGCCAACGGTACACGCACCTGGGGCGGGTGGGCCTGGTGAAGCGCAGCGCCAAATGCCGGGCCCGTGCGCCTAACTCGGTAGCGGTGGGGCTGATGCGCGTGGACGCTAGCGCTGAACCCGAGCGCGCACGTACGGATCCGCATGCATTCGGAAAGGACTCAAGCGCTAACCTCGCGCGGGCAAGGCCGCGCCCGGCTGGGCACCGCGGTTCGGAATGCTGGCCCCTCCCTGCGGTCGGGGTGCCCTGTGCTGCTCAGCGCTGGGGTCGCGCCGAACAACTCGCTGCGCGCCCTGCGGGCGCTACGCTCAAACACGTTCGGCGAGTCAGTTGACGAAGCCCGCGAGTACGCGTGCCGACCCCATCACTTCCGCTGCTCGGCTGCGCATACTCACCCCGGCGCCCAGCCGGGCACGGCCTTGCGACCACCAGCCGTGGCACGCCAACTCGTGGGCCGCTGCGGCTGCGCCGTTTCGGCGCACCAACGCTTCCTCGACACAGGCCAGCGATCCTTCCCAGATGGCCCAGACTTATGCGATCGACGACACCTTGGCGTCAACCTCGGCGCCACCAGCCGGCGCTGGCGATGCCAGCCACGGTCAGCAACAAGGAGCCCGCCAGGTGCGCGCCGGTGGTGGCCAGGGCAGGCAGCAGGCGCCCGGCTTGCAGCATGGTCACGACCTCGGCGGAGAAGGTCGAAAAGGTGGTCAGGCCACCGAGGAGCCCAGTGATGATGAAGAGCCGCCAGGCCGGCGACAGCTCGGGCTGCTGCGCCAAGACGACGACGGCGACACCCACAAGGTAGGCACCGATGAGGTTGGCCGCCAATGTGCCCATGGGCATGAGCGGCGAGCTGGCGTTGAGCCACAGACCCAGACCCCAGCGCAAGAGGGCACCCAGCGTGGCTCCCAGGCCGACGGCCAACACCGACTGCAGCATGGTCCGCCCCTTCGTGTCACCCCACCGGCGGCGGGTTAGCACGGATTATCGGGCGTGCCGATTTGGCCAGGCTCAA
>JANOJR010000133.1:0-8881 GCA_031418855.1 Rubrivivax sp. | reverse complement strand
ATGCGCACCGTGCCGCGCTCGCCCAAGAGCGTGATCGAGCCTTCAAAGTTGCGGCCATGCGTGAGCATGGTGACGTTGATGGAGGCGAGTGCGCCGCTGCGCAAACGCAGGCCCATCACGCCCGTGTCTTCGGCTTCGATGTCGCGCGCCAGGGTGGCGGTGTAGGCGTGCACGCTGTCGACCGGGCCGATGAGCCAGTCGACCATGTCGACATAGTGGCTGGCCTGGTTGAGGAAGGCGCCACCGTCCATGTCCCAGCGGCCGCGCCAGGGTGCTTCGTCGTAGTAGCTCTGCGGACGCGTCCAGAAGACGTTCACGGTACACATCACGATGCGGCCGAAGCGGCCCTGTTCGATCGCGCCTTTGAGCAGCTGCATCGTCGGGTTGAGGCGGTTTTGTTTGACGACGAAAAGCTTGACGCCGGCGTCGCGGCAGGCGCGCACCATGCTCATGCCTTCGTCGAATTTGGTCGCCATGGGCTTTTCGCTCAGCACATGGCGGCCGGCGGCGGCCGCCTGCATGGCCTGGCGCGGATGCAGGCCGCTGGGGGTGGCGAGCACCACGACATCAACGTCGCTTTGCGCGAGCAAGGCATCCAGAGATTCGTAGCCTATCGCACCGGTCTTCTGCACGGCGGCAGCCAGCGCAGCCGGCTTGACATCGCACACCGCAACCAGCTGCGCGCGCAGCGCATGCTGGCGCAGGGCTTCGATGTGGTTGGCGCTGATGCGGCCGCAACCGACCAGCGCAAAACGGATCGGTCGGTCGATGATGGGGAGCTGGGCACTCATGAGGCCGCCGATTCTATGAGGCCACCTAAAATTGCCCACCCTTACCGAGCTGCACATGACACCCACGACCTCCGCGCCCGCCCCCGCCGACGAAAACCAGCTCATCGCCGAACGCCGCGAGAAACTCAAGGCCATCCGCGCCACGGGCATCGCCTTCCCCAATGACTTCCGCCCCACGCACCACGCGGCGGACCTGCACCAGCGCTACGGCCAAATGGAAAACGCCGAGCTCGAACCGCTGGGCGCAAAGGTCGCGGTGGCCGGACGCATGATGCTCAAGCGCGTGATGGGCAAGGCGGCGTTTGCGACGCTGCAAGACGGCTCTTTCGGCGCCACGCACGGCCGCATCCAGCTCTACGTCACGCAAGACGCGCTGGGCGCGGCGCAGCTCGACACCTTCAAGCACTGGGACCTGGGTGACATCCTGGGCTGCGAGGGCGTGCTCTTTCGCACCAAGACGGGTGAGCTCTCGGTGAAGGCCAGCAGCCTGCGCCTGCTGACCAAGAGCCTGCGCCCGCTGCCCGACAAATTCCACGGCATGACGGACCAGGAGCAGAAATACCGCCAGCGCTATGTCGACCTCATCACCGACGAGAACGCGCGTGCGCGTTTCGTGGCGCGCAGCAAGGCGGTGAGCTCGATCCGCAACTTCATGGTCGAGCACCAGTTCTTGGAAGTCGAGACGCCGATGCTGCACCCCATTCCGGGTGGTGCTAACGCCAAGCCGTTTGTGACACACCACAACGCGCTGGACCAGCAGATGTTCCTGCGCATCGCGCCCGAGCTGTACCTCAAGCGCCTGCTGGTGGGTGGCTTCGAGCGTGTGTTCGAGATCAACCGCAACTTCCGCAACGAAGGCATCAGCGTCCGGCACAACCCCGAATTCACGATGATGGAGTTCTATGCGGCCTATTGGACGCACCATGAGCTGATGGACTTCACCGAGGCCGTGTTCCGCCACGCCGCACGCGCGGCCACGGGCACGGCCGAGATCAGCTACGGCGGCAAGCCAGTGGCGCTGCACGAGCCCTTCACGCGCTTGTCGGTGCGCGACTCGCTCGTCGTTCACGCCGGCCTGAGCCAGGCCGAGGCCGACGACGCCGCAGCGCTGCACGCCAGGCTCAAGGCCCTGGGTGACGAGCCGCCGGCGCACTGGGGCCTGGCCGAATTGCAGTTCGGTCTTTTTGAAGCGGTGGTCGAAGAAAAGCTCTGGCAGCCAACCTTCATCACCGACTACCCCGTCGAGGTCTCGCCGCTGGCGCGCGCATCGGACACCAACCCGACCATCACCGAGCGCTTCGAGCTCTTCATCACCGGGCGCGAATACGCCAATGGCTTCTCGGAGCTGAACGACGCGGAAGACCAGGCCGCTCGTTTTGCCTCGCAGATGGCCAACAAGGATGCGGGCGACGAAGAGGCGATGTATTACGACGCCGACTTCATCCGCGCACTCGAATACGGCATGCCGCCCGCCGGCGGCTGCGGCATCGGCATCGACCGCCTGGTGATGCTCATCACCGACAGCCCGAGCATCCGCGACGTGGTGCTGTTCCCTGCCCTGCGGCGCGAAAGTTAGCCATGGCACCGCTGCCGAGCCTGCAAGCCATCGAAGCATCGATCTGGCGCGAGCTGGCGGCGGCAGTGCAAAACAAGGGCCATGCATTTCGCACCGCCGTGCTGGCCACACGCGACGGTGATGGCGCCGATGCGCGCACGGTGGTGCTGCGCGAGGTAGACACCGATGCGCGTGAGCTGGTGTTCTTCAGCGACGCGCGCAGCCCGAAGGCTGCGCAGCTGCAAGCGCAGAGCCTGGGCACGCTGGTGCTGTGGTCGGCGCCGTTGTCGTGGCAGCTTAGATTGCGCGTGCAATTGACGTTAGAAACGAGTGGTCTGAAGGTCTCGTCGCGCTGGGCACGCCTGCAATTCACGGCCGCCGCGCAGGACTACATGTCGCATCTGGCCCCGGGCACGGCGCTGGCCGACGCCAAGGTCGAGCGCGGCAGCCGCGAACACTTTGCGGCGGTCACCGCGCAGGTGCTGGGCGTGGATTGGCTGGAGCTGAGCGCGAGTGGCCACCGGCGCGCCGGCTTTGACCACCAAGGGGCGCGCTGGCTCGTGCCTTGACGCACTGTGAATTGCCGTGAATCGTTTGAGGCCGCCAATTCGCGTCAGCGAATCACTTCATCCGCCCGCAGCAACAACGACTGCGGGATCGTGAGGCCCAGCGCGAGGGCGGTGCGCTGGTTCAGCACGAGCTTGAATTCGCGCGGCTGCTCCATCGCCATCTCGGCCGGGTTGCCGCCCTTGAGCACACGCCCGACGTAGCGGCCGGCGCGCCTGAAGACGTCTTTCATGTCGGGGCCGTAACTCATCAGCCCGCCTAGGCGCGCGGCGTCCTCGATCTCAAACATCGACGGCAGCCGAGAACGCAGCGCCGCCTCGGCGTAGTCTTTCTCCAGGTCGTTGCGGGTCGACAGCAGCGTGCTGGTCACGGCCTGCACCTTGGCCTCGACGAGCTTGCGAAACCCGGCTTCCAGCCGCTCAGGCCGATCGACCTGCACCATGTGCAGCGTCATGCCCAGCTTCCTGGCCGCCACCAATGTGTGGTCAATCTCCTGCTTGCAGGCCTCGACCACCGCTTCGTCAACCACCACGCCCAGGCGCTTCAAGCCGGGCACCATCTCCGTCAGCAGGCTCAGGCGTTTGAGCGTGAGGTCGTCGTTGAGCGTGGTCACGCCGGTCACGCGTGTGCCTGGCCGTGCCAGCGACTTGACGAAGTCCAGTTCCACCGGGTCCATGATGGTGGCCACCACGATGGGCGTGCGCTTGTCGGCGTTCCAGGCGGCCGTGGCCATGGGCGTGGCCGGCGCGAAGAAGACGTCGACCTTGCTCAACGCCAGCTCACGCGCCAGCGGCTTGAAGCGCGCGGCGTCGCTGCCCGCCGAGCGACGCAAGAGCTCGACGTTCTTGCCTTGCACGAAGCCTTCTTCGCGCAGACCGTCGACAAAGCCCTGCAGCGTCGTCTCGTAAATGGCGCCGCTGTCCTGCCAGCTCAAATAGCCGACGCGCGCGACGCGCTCTTGCGCCCGTACCGGCCGCCACCAGGCGGTGGTGACGCTGGTGATGGTGGCGGCGCTGGCCAACACGGTGCGACGTTGCATGCGGTGACTCCATCGAGGTGTGGAATGCGCCGAATGATGTCACTGGCCGCGGCGCCGCGCACGCTTGGATCGATGCCTCTATCGATGCTTGAAGCTCGGCGCGCGCTTGGCCAGAAACGCCGCCATGCCTTCCTTTTGATCGTCGGTGGCGAAGAGCGAATGGAAGACGTGGCGCTCGTAGTCCACGCCCGCGCTCAGGCTGCCTTCGAAGGCGCGGTTGACGCAGGCCTTGGCCATCATCACGCTGGGGCCGCTCATGGCGTTGATGAGCTCGGCGGCGGCCAGCGCTTCTTCGAGCAACTTGGCCAGCGGCACGATGCGCGAGACCAAGCCCGCGCGCTCGGCTTCCACAGCGTCCATGAAGCGCCCGGTCAGCACCATGTCCATGGCCTTGCTCTTGCCCACCGCCAACGGCAGGCGCTGCGTGCCGCCAGCGCCGGGCACGATGCCGATCTTGATCTCGGGCTGGCCAAAGCGCGCGTTGTCGGCGGCGATGATGAAGTCGCACATCATCGCCAGCTCGCAGCCGCCACCCAGCGCGAAACCGGCCACCGCCGCGATCACGGGCTTGCGCACCTGGCGGATGGTTTCCCAATTGCGCGTGATGAGATTGCGCTTGTAGGCGTCGGCAAACGTGATGTCGGAAATGGCCGAGATATCAGCGCCGGCGGCGAAGGCGCGCTCGCTGCCGGTGAGCACGATGCAGCCGATGCTGTCGTCGGCGTCAAAGGTGAGCAGCGCCGCGCCCAGCGCGTCCATCAACTCGTCGTTCAAGGCATTGAGCTGCTTGGGGCGGTGCAGCGTGATGAGCCCGGTGCGGCGCTCGCTGCTGCCGTGCACGGCACTCAGGACGGTGGGGTCGGACATAGGTGCTCCTAAGGTCAGGGGGCGGCGCGCGCGCACCGCGCTACGAGGCAAAGCGAGGGAAATCGCACTATAGGCGGCGCCTGCTTGCCATTAAGCTTGTGCCTTGACTGAGCCCGATTGGGCCGACCCATGGCGACCATCTACCGCAAGACCGACAAGGGCATTGACGAGATCCAGACGCGCGCGCACCGGCTGGCGCCGCGCACTCGCAATGCGCTGATCCTTGTCGACGGCCAGCGCAGCGACGAAGACCTGGCGCGCCTGGTGCAGACCGAAGAGACGCTGGCACTCTTGCTCAGCGGCGGCTTCATCGAGCTGGTGTCGCAGACCGCTGCGGCCACCCCGGTGGCAGGCGCGCCGGTGCCCGCACCCGCACGGCAGATCGACATGGTGCTCTTGCGCCGCATGGCCGTGCGGCTGCTGAACGATCAGGTCGGGCCGGCGGCCGAAGAATTGAGCATGCGCATCGAGCGCGTGAAGGATCTTGAGGCGCTGCGGCCGCTGCTCATCGCCGCGCGCAAGATGATCGTCAACGTGCGCGGCGAACAAGCCGGCGCCGAGTACATCAGCAAGCTCAGCGCTTTGTAGGCGTGTGCGCTGGTGTGGGGCCGCCTTCGCTGCCTTGCTGCGGCAAGCGCTCGAGCAGCATGTCGATGTAGGTCTCGCGGTCCTGGCGGATGAGGATGCGCACCGGCAGGTATTGCAGCGTCGGTGCCACCCACATTTCGGCCGTTAGATCGCCGCCGCCAACCTCCCGCCGTGGCTTGACATGCAGCGTGGCCACCGGCCCCACTGCGGTGGCCAGCGTCTCGCGTGCCACCACGTCATACAGCCAGGTGTCGACACGGCGCGGCAGCGCCAGCGGCATGGTGATGGTGCGGCCAACCTCCAGCAATTCGGGCTTGGTGGTGAACATCCACGTCATCTGCACAAACTGGCTGGCGGTGTCTTGCACGCCTGCCGGCAGCGCCACCTCACTGCCTGCGGCCAGGCGCACTTTGTCATCGTCAAAGTGCACGGTGGCCACGCGCGGTGAGCGCATGGCCACACGCGTTTGCTCGTCGTAGCGCCGCGGGCGCAGGCCGGTGGCGGTGAGCTCGCCGTCGCTGGACATGCGCCGCGACATCAAGGGTGCGAAGGACGGGCCCAGGCTGACATCGAGATGCACCTGGTAGCGCGCGCCCATGCGCAGCCATTCCACCTGCGCCTGGCCTTCAACAGGGCCACGGTAGTTGCCGGTGACGGCGTAGGTCAGCCGCGTGGACGGCGGCCATTCGAAGGCCACAGCGGGGGCTGCCGCCGCACTCGCTGGCGCCTCGACGGCGGCTGCCGCCACCGCCGGTGCCGTCTCGGCGGGTGCAGGCTCGGTGATGGCCGGCGGCGAGGGCACGGCGGCCGCCACCTCGGGCACCGCCAGCACCTCGGGTACAGACGCTGGCGCCGAGGCTGCGGGCGCAGCGGCGATGCCCGCTGCGGCGCGCCGTGGTGGCGCCGGCGCCACCAGCGCAGGTGGCGCTTGCTGCGCCAGTTCACGCACAAAGCTAACTTCGATGCGACGCGGAGTGCTTAGGGCGGCACCACTGCCAAGCTGGTCCAGCAGCGCATGGTTGGCCAGCCACAGGTGCAAGAGCGTCACGCCCAGCACGAGCCAGGCGCCACGGCGCCAGTTGCGGCCCGGCGTGCTTAAGGGTGCGTCTGCGGCCAGCGTTGCGGACATCGAGCGGTCATCAAGCGGACATCAAGGCGCCGTCAAGACTTCTTGCTCGCCGCCGTGAGCAGCTCGTCCACCAGCGGCATTGGCAGCGCGCCGGGTTTGCGCGTGCCGTCTTCGAAGAAGAGCGCGGGCGTGCCGTTGACGCGGTACTTGCGACCGAGCTCGACGTTGCGCACCAGCGCTTCGGCCTTGCAGGTGTCCGCCGCCTTGGCCGGCGTGATGTTCTCGACCATCCACGCGCGCCAGGCCACCGCAGCGTCTTTGGCACACCAGATGTCGCGTGACTTCACGGTGGAGTCGGGGCCGAGGATGGGCATCAGGAAGGTGTAGATCGTCACGTCTTTCAGCGTCAACATCTCGCGCTCGAAGCGCTTGCAGTAGCCGCAATTGGGGTCGGCGAAGACGGCCAACTTGCGGCTGCCGTTGCCCTGTTTGATGACCAAGGCGTCCTGCATGGGTAGCGACTTGAAGTCAACGGCGGTGAGCTTGTCGATGCGCTGCTCGGTCAGGTTGGCCATGGTCTTGGTGTCGAGCATGGCGCCTTGCACCAGGTACTGGCCGGTGGCGTCGACGTAGACGATTTCGGTGCCGCCAAAGCGCACCTCGTACAGGCCCGGGATGGGGCTGGCCGTGATCTCGTCAATGGCCGGCAGCTTGGGCACACGCTCGGCCAGCACCTTGCGAATGGTGGCGTCGACCGCGGCGGCCGCCACGGCGGGTTTGGCAGGTGCGGCGGGTGCAGCAACAGCGCTCTCGCCCTTGCACGACATCAACAACACTGCAGCGCACAAGAGTGCGACGGACTTGATCATGGGTGGCATGGGTGCCTCAGGGTAGTGGGGTGGCGGCGCGGGCGGCATGGCCCGCATCGACGAAGGTTTCAGGGGTGGTTCAAGCGACGGCTCAAGCATCCAGCGCCCGCGCGGTGAGCGCGCGCTTGAGTGGCCCGAGTCGATTGACAAGATTCAACCCGTGGTTGCGCAGTTCCCGCAACCAGGGCGTGGGGCTGGCAAACAGCTCCAGCAAACCGTCGGTGACGTGCAGCATGGCACGCGTGGGCAGCTCGCGCGCTCGTGCGTAGCGGCGCAGCAGTCGCTCGTCGCCCAGCGCGCGCCAGGGTTCACGCGCAGCAATCACCTCCGCCAGCACCGCGACATCGGCCAGCCCGAGGTTCAAGCCCTGCCCGGCCAGCGGGTGCACGCGGTGCGCGGCGTCGCCGAGCAGTGCCCAGCCCGGGCCGCACACGGCCTCGGCGCGGCCGCTGGCCAGTGGCCAATCGGCGCGCGCGCTGGCCAGGCTGAGCTCGCCCGCCGCGCCGCCGGTGGCGTCCATCAAGGCGAGCTTGAAAGCCGCCTCGCTCATCGCCATCAGCTCCAGCGCGCGCGCCTCGGGCAGCGACCACACCAGGCCGTAGCTGCGCGCGGGGCTGGGGCGATCGAAGGGCAAAAGCGCCAGCACGTCGGGGCAACGGAACCACTGCCGCGCCAGCCCGGCGTGGGGCTGGCTACTCAGCAGCCGCGCGGCCACTGCGCGCTGGCCATGCAGATGCAGCGGCATGGCCACGCCAAGCAGCTTGCGGGTCGCCGAGTCGTGGCCTTCGGCGACGATTTGCAGGGCGGCGTCGGGCTCGCCGTCAAGCTGGCGCACATGCGCGGCAAAGCGGATGGCGTCGCGCAAGGCGGCTTCAAGCGCGGCGGCGTCGACGATCCAGGCGAGCTGGTCGACACGCTGCTGCCAGGCTGAGAAGTCGAGTGCCGCGCCGGCGGCGTCGCCTTCGATGTGCATGTCGTAGACGGCGGTCTTGGCGTCGGCGGGCAGGGCGTCCCAGACCTTCAGCGATTGCAAGAGCGCGACCGAGCGCGCATTGAGGGCATAGGCGCGCACGTCCTGATGCTGCGCATAGGCGCGAACGTCGTCGCGCGACTCGGCGCTGCGCGTTGGGGGCGCAGACAGGCCCACACTCAAACCCAATCGCCCCAAAGCCAAGGCCGCCGCCAACGCCACCGCGCCGCTGCCGTGGATGTGGACGTCGACGGATTGCATCGCGGCAATTGTAGGCAGCGCGCCTTCGTGTCAATGCCCGCGACAATGCCCACCATGCCACCGCCCGTGTGGCTTAACGCCGGAGTGCCCGCACTGTGAGTGACCTCGAATGCTCGGTGGCCGAGCTCTATCTGCACCCCATCAAATCCTGCGCCGGCATGGCTGTGCGCGAGGCCTTGCTCGTTGAAACGGGCCTGGACCTTGACCGCCAATGGATGGTGGTCGACGCCCAAGGCGAGATGCTGACGCAGCGTGAACTGCCGCGCATGGCGCTCATCACGTTCACGCTCAAACACAGCGAGCTG
>JANOJR010000132.1:0-3381 GCA_031418855.1 Rubrivivax sp. | reverse complement strand
GAGCTGCATCGCGGCACCGACTTGATGGCGCTGCTGGCGTGCGACGCGCCACAGCTCGTGCTGCTTGACCTGGGCCTGCCCGGCGAAGATGGCCTGGCCATCGCGCAGCGCTTGCGCGACCTGCCGGCGCTGGGCCTGGTCATCGTCAGCGGTCGCGGCGACGCGGTCGACAAGGTGGTGGGCCTGGAGATCGGGGCGGACGACTACATCACCAAGCCCTTCGATCTGCGCGAGTTGCTGGCGCGCGTGAAAGCGGTGTTGCGCCGCACGGCGGTGGCTGAAGTTGGCGCCGCAGTGGCGCCGGCCGCCGCAGGTGAGCAACTCGTTTTCGGTGGCTTCAGGCTCAACCTGGCTGCA
Source organism: Rubrivivax sp. (assembly GCA_031418855.1). Lineage (GTDB taxonomy): Bacteria > Pseudomonadota > Gammaproteobacteria > Burkholderiales > Burkholderiaceae_C > Rubrivivax. The sequence continues at coordinate 3,024 of JANOJR010000132.1, read as the reverse complement.
CGTTGCCTGCACGACAACGCGGGCAACGAGGTGGCGCTGACGACGGGCGAATTTGAGCTGCTCGCCGTCTTCGTGCTGCACCCGGGGCGTGTGCTCTCACGCGACTTCTTGCTGGAGCAGTCGCGTGGCCGGGACGCCGCGCCGTTTGACCGCACGGTGGACGTACAAATCGGCCGTCTGCGCAAGAAGCTCGCCGACGACGCGCAGGAGCCGCAACTCTTGAAGTCGGTACGCGGCGCGGGCTACATCTTGGCCGTGCCGGTAGTCAAGGCGCCTGTGGGGCGATGAGCACCCCACCCACCAACGAACTCGAGGTCTACCAGGCCCTCTTCGAGGCCTATCCCGAAGGCGTGCTCTTGGTCGACGCGCAAGGCCGCGTGGTGCTGGCCAACACGGCGGTGACCAAATTGCTGGGTTACGCGCCGCAGGCACTGGTGGGGCAGTCGGTCGACACGCTGGTGCCGCTGAGCGTGGCGGGGCGCCATGCCGCTTACCGCCACGGTTATGCACGTGCGCCGCGCTCGCGGCCCATGGGCACCGATCTTGAGTTGACGGCGCGCTGCGCCGACGGCAGCGAGGTCATGGTGGAGATCGCGCTGAGCCCCCTGCGCCAGCATGGCGCCGACTACGTGGTGGCCTCGGTGCGCAGCATCGGCGAGTACCCACGCGTCAAGCGTGCGCTGCAGCGCGCGCGCTACAACGACTTCCTGGTCCAGCTCGGCCGCGAGGCCGTCGACGCGCTGGACGCTGACGAACTTTTGCAGCGCGCGCCGGGCACGGCTGCGCAGGCGCTGGACGCAGACGCCGTGGCCGTGTTCCTGCTCACACCCAACCAGCTTGAGCTGCGTGTCGAGACCAGCAGTGGCTTGTCCGAGGCCTTGGTGGCGCAGGCCACCCAGCCCAATCGCCCGAACACCGCCATGGGCTTTGTGGTGGCGCAACGCGCACCGCTGATCGTCGATGACTTCGAGCTTGAACAGCGCTTTAAAGCCGCCGACTGGCTGCGCGCGGCAGGCATGCGCGCCAGCATGGCCGTGCCCATCAACGACCGCGGCCGCGTCATCGGCGTGCTGTGTGCGCTGGGCCAGAAGCCGCGCAAGTTTGAAGACACCGAAGTCGCCTTTCTCGAAGCCTTGTCCACGCTCTTGTCGACCAGCCTGCAGCGTGCGCAGGCCGAAGTGCAAATGCGCCACGCGCAGCGCCTGGAGTCGGTGGGGCAGCTCACGGGCGGCATTGCCCACGACTTCAACAACCTGCTCACCGTGATTCAGGGCAACCTGCAAATGCTGGGTGACCAGGACGTCGTGCGCCACGACGCCTTGCTCGGGCAACTGGTGGGCGCCGCGCAGCGTGCGGGCCAACGTGGTGCCGACCTCACCGGCAAGCTGCTTGCCTTCTCGCGCCGCCAGGCGCTGGCGCCGGCGGCCGTAGACCCACGCGCCTTGCTCTCGTCAATGGCCGAGATGTTGCGCCGAACGCTGGGTGAACAGGTTCAGGTGGTGCTGCGCCTGCCGACACACTGCCCGCCTTGCCGTGCCGACGCCGTGCAGCTTGAATCGGCGCTGCTTAACGTCGCCCTTAACGCCCGCGACGCCATGCCCAGCGGCGGCACCTTGACGCTTTGTTGTGGCAGCGGCACGCCGCGCCACGAAGGCCCCGAGCTGATCGCGCCCGACGAAGCCCCGCCGCTGTATGCCGTGTGGTTCAGCGTGCAAGACGACGGCACCGGCATGAGCCCGGGCGTGCGCGACCGCGCGTTCGAGCCCTTCTTCACCACCAAAGAAGCCGGCCGTGGCACGGGCTTGGGGTTGAGCACGGTGTATGGCTTCATCAAGCAGTCGCACGGCAGCATTCACATCGACAGCAGCCCTGGTGCGGGCACGACGGTGACGATGGTCCTGCCCGCGCTGCCACCCAGTGCCGACGCCGCCCACGCCGTGGCCGCAGCCGGCGTGCGCTTGCCCAATGGCCTGCGCGTGCTGCTGGTGGAAGACGACGACGACGTGCGCGGTGTGGCGCAGGCGTTCCTGCACGGCCTGGCGCTGCATGTGACAGCCTGCGCCACGGCCGAAGAGGCGCTGGACTTGTTCACCAAGGGCGCTGTCTTCGATCTGCTCTTCAGCGACATCACGCTGGGCAGTGGCCTGGACGGCATCGAGCTTGCCCGCCGCGTGGTGCAGCAGCGCCCAGGCCTGGCCGTGCTGCTGTGTTCGGGCTACTCACGCTACCTGGCCGGCGGCGGTGCGCAAGGCGAACCGATGCCTTGGGCCGTGCTGAAGAAGCCCTACACGCGTGAGCGGTTGGTGCGGGCCTTGACGCAGTGCCTGGCGGCGAGCCCTGGTGCTGGTGCTGGTGCTGGTGCTGGTACTAGTGCGCCGGCGCCGGCGCCGGCTCCATCACGTCGCCGATAAACGCGCGCAGGCGCTCCAGGCAGGGTATGGCGATGTCGCGGCGGCCTTTTTGCTGGAAGCCGATGACGTCGCGTTGTGCCAGGCGGCTGAGCGCGCGGCTCACCGTTTCCAGTGTCATGCCCAGGTAGTTGCCGATCTCGGCGCGCGACATGTGCACCGTGATCTCGTCGGTGCGCAGGTCACGTGCGGCCAGCGACTCGGCCCAGTCGAGGATGAAGTTGGCCACGCGTGCGTCGGCCGGCAGCGTGCCCAGCGAGAGCAGCGAGCCGCATTCACGCGTGATCTGGCTGCTCATGGCGGCGTGCACCGTGCGCATCAGCGCGGGTGACGTCGCGCAGGCTTCGATCAGTGTGCTGTAGCGCACCGACCAGACCTCGCCCGTGTCCAGCGCCACGGCGTCGCAGCGGTGCTGGCCGCTGTGGATGCCGTCAAAGCCCAGCCAGTCGCCCTTGAAGTGCAGGCCCACCACCTGGCCGCGGCCGTCGGCGGTGTAGTTCACGGTCTTGAACTGGCCGGCATTGATGATGTGCAGCTGCAAGAAGCTGTCACCGCCAAGGTAGATGCTGTCGCCAGCATGCACCACACGCCGCGTGAACGGCACGCTGTGCTCCAG
>JANOJR010000131.1:0-8355 GCA_031418855.1 Rubrivivax sp. | reverse complement strand
CACCGATGGCGGCAGCAGGTAGGCAGTGTCTCGATCAACAGCAACGAATCGGCTCATGCAGTGGGCACCCGTTTTAACTGCCGCCATTGTCCAAGCTGGCACACGACTGGGATAGCTGGGAAAGCCCGACAGGCTCCTAGGCCGAAGCTGAGGCGCGCGTCAAGCGGCGCGAAACAGTCGCCGGTAGTCGAATGTGCGCACGACCTTGGTCTTCAGTCGTGATGCGGCAGGGTGCGCAGGGTTGATCAAGGCGACACGCTCTTCAGGCACGATGACCGAAGGCACCAGCAGGATCAGCGAGGTCTTGGCCGTCAGCCAGTTCGAGCCCGCCTTGACGCTGGCGCCGCCGGCGGGGATGGCCGACCAGCTCGGCGCCAGGCGGCTCACGTCCAGCTCCTCGCGCGCGGCCCACAGCGCGTCGGGCATGTCGATGCGCAGCACAAAGCGGTTCAGCGGCAGCCCGCCGTCGTCGATGTGGGCTGCGGTTTCAAGCACCGCCAGCGCGAGGCTCGGCGCTGCGTAAACCACCGCCTCACGCAGATCATTCCAGCGCCCGGGCTGGGCAGCGGCGCCCAGGCCGCTCAGGTCGTCGGCGGCATGACGTCGGGTCTCGGCGGCGATGCGCCACAGGGTCATGGTCATCGTGCGGGCCAAGCGGGCGCAATTTGCAGGCCACGAGGCCATGGCCGGTGCACATAGGCGGCGTAGCACAAGACCGGGCTTGATGGCCTGCTGTTGGTGATCCGCTTGAGCGATTGGGTAGGCGTCGCATTCGAAGTGGCGCTACAGGACTTCCGGTATGAGTCAGATTGCCGCTTGATCGGCCAACCCAGCTTAAGAAGCGCAGACACGATGAGCCGAGCCTTCTTGGACGGCCACCGGCTCATGCCGCAGAGGGCAAAGCGATGTTGATGCTCGTAGGCCGCGCTTCACCGTGTTCGATGCGCTCAGCGATCACGCGCAAGGCAAGGGTTTCGGCCTTCCCGACGGCTTCATCCTTCGTCGCACCGTAAGTCATGGCGCCTGGCAGATCAAGCACTTCGGCCAGCCACCGACCATCGTCTTCCTGCTCGCATTCGATCGTGTAGTTCATGGGAACGTACTCCTTGAAGCGCAGAAGTTTTCTGCGGGGTGCTTCTTCGAATCCTAACGTTTGAGTTAACCGGTGCCTTGCGGCAGTCCGCGCTTGACCCAGAATGAAATGGGGGCCGAGCGTGGCCTGCCGTAGCGGGTCAGCTCGAGCGAATGGGTAGGCCGCACTGCTCGCGCCTCGCTCTCCACCGTTTGGGCCATAGAACGCTACCCAAACGGAGAGATCGTCGCTGAAGTCCTCGAAATGATGTTCGACTCCTGCCGCAACGAGCATGGCGTCGCCAGCGGTGAAGGCCTCACGTCTTCCGTCGTGGAAAAGAACGCCATGGCCTTGCACCACGAAGTACAGCTCGTCCTGTTCGTGGGGAGTCTGTTCGTTGGGGCGCAGCGGGAATGAGCACAGGAGCCGTAGGCTGCCACGATCGGCGAGCGCTGCAAAGCGCTTGCCGGCCATGGTCTTTGCATGCTTGCGCGCCTCCGCCAGAGGGAACACGGCGCTTCGGATGTCTGTCTTCACGAGGCACCTCCTACGAAGTGGTTCAAATTGAGGTGTCAGTATGGCAACCTCGAACATCTAGCTTGGCACTTTTGCGCCGTGGGGACAGCTTGTGCGGCCTACCGTGTGATGCCCCGCCCTACTGGTACGCCCCGCTAGCCAACGAACCGAGCAGCCGCCCAACGATGTCCAGCCCCGTGGGTGTGTCGATCAAGTCGGCCGGCCGGTGGCCACCCAGCGCGGGCTGGGGTTGCTCCAGCCATCGTCCCAGCCACTTCGCGGCGTCAAAGTCCTTAGCCTCGGGCGCTGTGGAACTGGCCACCAAGTCTTGCGCCAGCCCAAGAAGGCGCGCCATGCCGATGGCCGCTTGGCCACCCTGGCCGCTGAGCAGCTCGCCACTCGCGGCCTTTTTCTCGGCCGTGGCTTTAGGCACGCCGAGCATGGTGAACATGCGCCCCGACGGCATGTCCATGCGACGCGAGAGATCCTTGAGAAAACTGCCTGGCACGCCATGGCGCTCCGCCGCCACCAGCTGCAAAGGCGTGGCACTACCGAGCTGGCGCACGAAGTCGTCGACACCCAGGCGCGGGCGGTAGCTGACATCGGCCGGGCCGCGCGTGCGCGGGCCCAGGGCGGGTGCGGCGACATCGATGACGTTCATGGTGAATGCCTTGGAGTCCATAACGAGGCTTAGTTTAGCCTCGTTATGGACGGCGTGTCCACCGAGACGCTATCAAGCCCGCGCCAGCGCCAGCGCCTGCTCCAGGTCGGCGATCAGGTCGCCGACATCTTCAATGCCGGCCGACAAACGCAGCATGTCCCGTGGCACCGGCGAGGTCGGGCCTTCCACGCTGGCGCGGTGTTCGATCAGGCTTTCGGTCCCGCCCAGCGAGGTGGCACGCTTCCATAGCTGCACGTTCGCGGCGGTGGCTATTGCCCCGGCTTCACCACCCTTGACGCGCAGCGACAGCATGCCGCCGAAGCCGCCTTTCATCTGCCGCGCGGCCACGTCGTGGCCCGGCGCGCCGGGCAGGCCGGGGTAGAGCACGGCCTCGATGTGTGGGTGTCGCTCGAAGTGCCGCGCCATGGTCATCGCCGAGGCACTAGCCTGCCTAACACGCAAGTAGAGCGTGCGCATGCCGCGCAAAAGCAGCCAGGCTTCGAACGAGCCCAGCGTGGCGCCTTGGTACGCGCGCACGCTGCGGATGCGCTGCCACAGGGCGTCGTCTTCGCGCGTGACGAGCGCGCCGGCGATGAGGTCGCTGTGGCCGCCCAGGTACTTGGTGGCGGCGTGCATGACGATGTCAGCCCCCAGCGTGAGCGGCTGGCTCAGCACCGGTGAGGCCACCGTGGAGTCCACCGCCAGCTTGGAGCCGGCGGCGTGGGCGATGGCCGCCACGGCCTGGATGTCGGTGATGGTCCACAGCGGGTTGGCCGGCGTCTCGACCCACACCAGCTTCGTCTTGCCGGGTTGAATGGCGGCTTGCACAGTGGCTGGGTCGCTCATGTCGATGAGCTCGACACCCAGCCCCCACTGCGTGGCAAAACCCAGCAACCAGTTGCGCAGCGACCAGTACATCACCTTGGGCGCCAGCACATGGTCGCCCGGCGCGAGTGCTTGGAAGACAGCGGTGGCGGCGGCCATGCCTGAGGCGAAAAGCAGCGCCTGCGAGCCATGTTCGAGCCGCGCCAGCACGGCCTCGGCCTGGTCGAACGCGGGGTTGTCGGCGCGCGCGTAGATGCGGCCGCTGCGGTACTGGTTGTCGGGGTCGCGCAGGTAAGTGGTGCTGACGTGGATGGGCGGGATGACGGCGCGTGTGGCTTCGTCGATCCAGCCGAGTGCCTGCGCGGCAATGGTGTCGGGCTTGGCGTCTTTCATGGTCATGCTAACTTTCAAGGGTAGCGTCGTGGCAGTTGGGTGGCTTGGTCACCCAGGTCCCACCACAGGCCGGCCATCATGGGCAGTGCTTCGCGCAGCACGGGCATGAGCAGGTGTTCGTCGGGCGCGTGCTGTTGGCAAGCGGCGTAGCTGTGCGGGATCCACACCGTGGGCAGGCCCAGGATCTCGGCGAAGACGTCGTTGGGCAGGCTGCCGCCCAGGTTGGGCAGCAGCACGGGCGTCTTGCCGGTGCTGCGCGCCATGCTGGCCAGGGCGAAGCGCACCCAGGCGTTATCGGGGTCCAGCCGCGTGGCCTGCATCACCACGGTCTCGCTGACCTCGATGTCTTTGAAGCCGTGCGCGGCCAGGTGTGCGCGCACCACCGCCGGGATGTTGTCGACCGTCGTGCCGACCACAAAGCGCATGTGCATGGTGGCTTTGGCGCTGGGCGGGATGGCGTTGACGGGGTGATCCGGGTTGCCTGTGCGATAGGCCAGCACTTCCAGCGTGTTCCAGGCGAGCAGGCGTTCGGTGGGCGTCAGGTCCTCTTCGCCCCAGTCTTCGTCGACCTCGGGGTCGCCTACGTCCCCACCAAAGCGCACGCCGGCTAACGCGGCACGTGCGTTGACGGGAATGGGCGGCGGCAAGAGTGCGGGCACGAGGATGCGGCCGCGCGCGTCGACCATGCTGGCGATGGCGTTGGCCATCACGGTGCCGGGGTTACGAAGCAGCCCGCCCCAGTTGCCCGAGTGGTGCGCGCCGGTGCGGCAAGTCAGCGTCAGATCGAAGTTAGCCGTGCCGCGTGTGCCCAGAAACACAGTGGGCTGGCCACGCGCCTGGCGCGGGCCGTCGCTGGCGATCAAGGCGTCGGCCTTGAGTTCGTCGCGGTGGGCGGCGGCGAACTCGGCAAGACCGGGCGAGCCGGTTTCTTCACCGGTCTCGATGAGCCAGGTGACGTTGAAGCCGAGCTTGCCACCGCGCACCGCCAGCACCTGCGCCAGGGCAGCGATATTGATGCTGTGCTGGCCTTTGTTGTCGGCTGTGCCGCGGCCGTAGATCCGTTCGCCGTCTTGCGCCAGGACCCATGGGCCCTGCCCGCAGGTCCACGATTTGTCTTGGCCGCGGATGACGTCGCCGTGCCCGTACATCAGCACCGTGGGCAGCGCGTCGCTTTCATGCCGGCGCGCGATGAGGAAGGGCCCGGCCGTGGGCTGATGTTCAGGCAGCGGGTTGGCGTAGACGGTGGCGGTGAAGCCAAGGGCCGCCAGCGACGGCGCGATCTCGTCGTTCAGATAAGCATGCAGCGCGGGCAGCGACGCCGGGTCCTGGCTGGCGGTGGGGATGGCCACGCGCCGCGCCAGATCGCGCACGAAAGCGCCGCTGTCGAGGTGCTCACGCGCTAGCGCCAGCGCGGCGTCGCGGCTCATGCGCTCTTGCCAACGAGCGTGAAGTGCTCCACCTGCGGTGGTGCCGCGAAGAAGGGCCCGACGATGGCGCGCCACTCGGCGAACAGCGGCCCCTGGCGAAAGCCCACAGTGTGGTCTTCCAGCGTCTCCCAAAAGATCATCAGCACGAAGCGCTCGGGGCTTTCGATGCCGCGGTTGACCTTCCAGCCTTTGAATCCATTGGCGCGGCTGGCCACCGTCGTGAGGCCATGCTGGATGGCGGCTTCAAACGCGGCTTGTTGGCCGGGGGCAATGCGGAAGTCGGCGATTTCGAGGATCACGGGGCGGCCTTGTGTCAGTTAACAAAGAGGGCCGCAGCATGCCACGGCCCGCGCACGATCCAAAACGCTACACACCCACGTACTGGTGCAGCACCTCAGGCGCCGCACGCAGCGCCGCCGAGTCGCCCTGCCACACGACGCGGCCCTTTTCGACGATGTAGTGGCGGTCGGCCAGGCGCAGCAGCGGGCCGATGTTCTTGTCGATGACGATCAGCGCCAGCCCTTGGCTCTTCAGCGTTTCCAGGCAGCGCCAGATCTCCGCGCGCACCAGCGGCGCCAGGCCTTCGGTGGCTTCGTCCAGGATCAAGAGCTTGGGATTGGCCATCAGCGCGCGGCCGATGGCCAGCATCTGCTGCTCGCCGCCCGAGAGCTTGGCGCCTAGATTTCTTTCGCGCTCTTGCAGGCGCGGGAACATGGCGTAGACGGTTGGCAGCGTCCACGGGCTTGGCGCACGGTGCCGGTTGCCGGCGGTGGCCACCAGGTTCTCGCGCACGCTCAAGTTCGGGAAGATCTGCCGGCCTTCGGGCACCAGGCCCAGGCCCGCGCGCGCCACGCGGTACGCCGGCTGGCCGTGCAGGGCGGCGCCGGCCATGTGTACCGTGCCCGTGCTGGGGGCCAGCAAGCCCATGATGGTTTTCACCGTGGTCGTCTTGCCCATGCCGTTGCGGCCGATCAAGGTGACGACTTCGCCGGCGCGTACTTCGAGCGTTAGCCCGAAGAGCACCTGGCTCGCGCCGTAGGCGGTGCTGATGGCATTCACTTGCAACAGCGGCGGGCTCATCACAGTGACTCCTGGTCGCCAAGGTAGGCCTCGCGCACCTCGGCGTTGTCGCGTATCTGCGCCGGTGTGCCACACGCGATCGCGCGGCCGTAGACCAGCACGGTGATGCGGTCGGCCAGCGCAAACACGGCGTCCATGTCGTGTTCTACCAAGAGCAGCGTGGTGCGCCCGCGCAAGGAGCGCAGCAGCTCGACGACGCCGCCGCTTTCCTGATGGCTCATGCCGGCCATGGGCTCGTCAAGCAACACAAGCTTGGGCGCCGTGGCCAGCGTCATGGCGATCTCTAACTGGCGGCGTTGGCCATGCGAGAGCGTGGCCACGCGGGTGCTCTCGAACGCGCTGAGCCCAACCAGCGCGATGGCCTCGCGCGCGGGTTCGATCAAGGCCGGCTCCGAGGCCGCCGCGCGCCAGAAGCGAAAGCTGTGGCCGGCGTGGGCTTGCACCGCCAGCGCGACGTTTTGCAGCACGCTGAATTCGGCGAAGACCGAGGTGATCTGGTACGAGCGGCCCAGCCCCGCATGCGAGCGCTGGTGCGCTGGCGCGTGGGTGATGTCGTGGCCGTCGAAGATGACGCGCCCACTGTCGGGGAAGAACTCGCCGCTGAGCTGGTTGATGAGTGTGGTCTTGCCTGCGCCGTTGGGGCCGATGACGGCGTGGATCTCGCCCGCCTTGAGTTCCATAGAGAGATGGTCGGTGGCGACGAGGCCGCCGAAGCGCTTCACCAGTTGTTCAACTCTGAGCAGGCTCATGGGGTGCGCTCGCCCTGCGCGGCTTCCTTGGCGTCGTCACTCGCCACCAGCCGCCCATACAAGCCCTGCTTGAGCACCAAGACCACCGCCACGATGAAGAGGCCCACGACACCCAGCCAATGCTGGCCCAGCAAGGTGTCGATCCAGCCCACGCCGAACTTCAGCGACGTCAACAACTCTTCCAGCAGCAAGAGCGCAACGGCACCGACGATGGGCCCGACCAGCGTGCCCAGGCCGCCCAGCACGCACATCACGATGAGCTCGCCCGAGACCGTCCACGACATGTAGGCCGGTGCCACAAAGCGCGTCAAGTTGGCCAGCAGCATGCCCGCGAGCACGCAGCCCAGGGCCGAGATGACGTAGGCGGCGAGCTGGTAGCGGAAGGTGGCGAAGCCCAGTGCGGCCATGCGCCTGGCGTTGCTCTTGCAGCCGCGCAGCACCCAGCCAAAACGCGCGTGCAGCAGCCGGTGAAAGACCAGCAGTGCCGCGACCAGCACGGCCAGCGCGGCGTAGTACAGCGCGGTGTTGTGGCCCAGGCTGAAGAGGCCGAAGTCGCTGCGTGCGGCCAGCGGCATGCCGTCGTCGCCGCCGTAGGCCTTCAAGCTCACGGCCAGGAAGAAGAGCATCTGCGCGAAGGCCAGTGTGATCATGATGAAGGCCATGCCGCTGGTGCGCAGGCAGATGGCGCCCACCGCCAGCGCCACCACCGTGCCAGCGCCCAGGCCGGCGGCCAAATGCACCCAGCCGTTGCCCACGCCGTGGTGGCTGAGCACACCCACGGCGTAGGCGCCCAGGCCCATGTACATGGCATGTCCAAAGCTGACCATGCCGCCAAAACCGATGATGAGGTTGAGTGACATCGCCGCCAGCGCGAAGATCAAGATGCGCGTGAAGAGGGTGACGTAAAACGGCTGGCCCAGCGCGCTGGCCGCCACGGGCACTAACGCCAGAAGCACAAGCACAAAGGCGGCGACGATCTGGCTGGGTTTGACGCTAGCCATGCTTCACCGGGAACAGGCCTTGGGGTTTCAAGGCCAGCACCGCGGCCATCAAGAGGTAAATCAACATGGACGCGATCGCCGGGCCGGCGGCTTGGGCGATGGAGCGCTCAAGGAACTCGCGCAACAGCATGGGCAAGAAGATGCGCCCGACGGTGTCGACCACGCCGACGATGAGCGCGCCGTAAAACGCGCCGCGTATCGAGCCGATGCCGCCCGTGACGATCACGACCAAAGTGAGGATGAGGATGGGCTCGCCCATGCCCGACTGCACCGAGACGATAGGCCCCGCCATGAGCCCGGCCAGGCCCGCCAGCGCCGCACCCATCGCGAACACGGTGGTGTTCAGCGCGCGGATGTTCACGCCCAGAGCCGACACCATCTCGGCGTTGCTGGCCCCCGCGCGGATGAGCATGCCCACGCGCGTGCGGTGGATCACCAGGTACAGCGCGAGGCCCACCAAGAGGCCCACCGTGAGGATGCCGAAGCGGTAGGCCGGGTACTTCAGCCCGAAAAGGTCGACCGTGCCCGACAGCCACGCTGGCGTGTTCATGTAGACCGAGGCCGGGCCCCATATGCCACGCACGACTTCGTTGAAGAAGAGGATGAGGCCGAAGGTGGCCAGCACCTGGTC
>JANOJR010000130.1:0-4125 GCA_031418855.1 Rubrivivax sp. | reverse complement strand
GCCCAATGTGGCCAGCCACGAAGCGGCGATCCAGCTGATCCTGGAAGCCATCGACAAGGCCGGCTACACGGCAGGCGAGCAGATCGCCATCGGGCTGGACTGCGCCGCCAGCGAGTTCTTCAAGGACGGCAAGTACGTGCTGGGCAGTGAAGGCCTCAGCTTGAGCGCGCCCGAGTGGACCGACATCCTGGCCACCTGGGTCGACAAGTACCCCATCATCAGCATCGAAGACGGCATGCATGAAGGCGACTGGGACGGCTGGAAGCATCTGGCCGAGCGCCTGGGCAAAAAAGTGCAGCTGGTGGGCGACGACCTCTTCGTCACCAACACCAAGATCCTGGAGCGCGGCATCAAGGAAGGTGTGGCCAATTCCATCCTCATCAAGATCAACCAGATCGGCACGCTGAGCGAGACCTTCGCGGCGATTGAGATGGCCAAGCGCGCGGGCTGGACCAACGTCATCAGCCACCGCAGCGGCGAGACCGAAGACACCACCATCGCCGACATCGCCGTGGGCACCAACGCCGGCCAGATCAAGACCGGCAGCTTGAGCCGCAGCGACCGCATTGCCAAATACAACCAGCTGTTGCGCATCGAAGAAGACCTGGGCGACGTGGCGCACTACGCTGGGCGCGCGGCGTTTTACAACCTGCGCTAACCACCAAAGCACGTATGCGGCTAGTCGCCCCAAGCTTGATCGCCACGCTGGGCCTCATCGTGTTGATCGCGCTTGCGCAAGGCAGCTTGTGGTTTGGCAAGGGCAGCGTGCCGCACGTGGCGGGCTTGCAGTCGCAGCTGCGTGAGCAGCTCGCCACCAACGACGCCGCACGCCAGCGCAATGCGCGCCTGGCCGCTGAAGTCGGCGACCTGCGTGAAGGCCTGGAGATGGTGGAAGAAACCGCCCGGCGTGAGCTCGGCATGGTGCGCGAACACGAGATCCTGGTGCAGTACACGCGTCGGCGCTGATCGCTTCCCAAGCCGTGCTTGACACCCTGCTGGCCGCCGCGCGGCCCGTCCTGGCACCTGCCTTCACGCTGCTGGGCAGCCCCGTCACCTGGCTGGAAGTGGTGGCCTTCGTGCTCAGCATCGCCATGGTGCTGGCCAACCTGCGCGTCAAGGTGGTCGGCTGGCCATTGGCCATCGCCGCGTCGCTTATGTACGCCCTGCTCTTTGCCGACAGCAAGCTCTACGGCGAAGCGGCACTGCAAATCTTCTTCGTGATGGTGTCGTGCTGGGGCTGGTGGCAATGGCGGCGTGGCACCACCAGCGACGGCCATGCGCTCAGCGTGCATCGAATGTCAACGCGGGCACGCATGGCCGTGCTGCTGGCGACGCTGGCGGCCTGGCCGCTGCTGGCGCTGCTGTTGATGCGCTTGACCGACAGCGACGTGCCCTGGCTCGATGCACTGCCCACCGCGGCCAGCATCACCGGCCAGCTGCTGCTGGGGCGCAAGCTGGTGGAGAACTGGCCGGTCTGGCTGGCGGTGAACGTTTTCAGCGTCGGCCTCTTCGCTTACAAGGAGCTCTGGCTAACATCTGTCTTGTACGCCATCTTTGCCGGCCTCTCGGTCTGGGGCTGGCGCGCCTGGCAGCAACGCCTGCTGGCGCGCGCGTGATGGCCGCTCTGGTGGTGGCCATCGTCGGCGCTGAAAGCACCGGCAAGACGACGCTGGCGCAGGTGCTCGCACCTCGCCTGGCCGAGCTCAGTGGCCAACGTTGCGCGTGGCTGCCTGAGCGCCTGCGCGACTGGTGCGATGCGATGGGCCGCACACCGCACCGCGAGGAGCAGGCCGACATCGCCAGCTCGCATCAAAAGGCCATCGAGCAAGCCGCGCGCGAACACGACATCGTGCTGTGCGACACCACGCCGCTGATGGTGGCGATCTACAGCCGCTACCTCTTCGACGACGCCAGCCTGATGCCTGCGGCTATCCATTGGCAGCGCCGCTGCGCCACCACGCTCTTGATGGCGCTGGATGTGCCCTGGGTGGCTGACGGCCTGCAGCGCGACGGCGTGCATGTGCGCGCACCCATCGATGCGCTGCTGCGTGAAACTTTGAGCGCGCATGCGCTGCCCTGGTCGGTGGTGCGCGGCACGGGTGAGCAACGGGTCGAGAACGCCATCGATGCCTTGGCGCCGCTCTTGCGCCAAGGCAAGGCCGGGCGCGGGCTCTTCACGCGGCTGGGCGAGCGCAACGCCCTGCCCAGCGCGGCGACCTGGCGCTGCGAGCACTGCGATGACCCGGCTTGCGAGCACCTTGAACTCACACGCCGGCGCGGCGTGGCCCGTTGAGCACGCCGCCAAACGTGGCGGTGGTGGGCGCAGGTCCCGCCGGCTTGATGGCCGCCGAGGTGCTGGCCCAAGGTGGTGCCACCGTGCATGTGTTCGACGCCATGCCCTCGGTCGGCCGGAAGTTTTTGCTGGCCGGTCGCGGCGGACTCAATCTCACGCATGCCGAAGCGCTGGAAACCTTCCTCAACCGCTATGCCGAACGTGAAGCCGCACTTGCCGGCGCTGTGCACGCATTCAGCCCGTTAGCACAACGAGCCTGGGCCGCTGGCCTGGGCGTTGAGACCTTTGTCGGCAGCTCCGGCCGCGTCTTCCCCGCCGACATGAAAGCGGCACCACTGCTGCGCGCCTGGCTGCACCGTCTGCGCGCGGCCGGCGTGGTGTTCCACACGCGCCACTGCTGGCAGGGCTGGGCTAGTGATGGCGCGCTGTGCTTCGACACACCCGCAGGACGCACGCAGCACCACGCCGACGCCACCGTGTTGGCGCTGGGTGGTGCGAGCTGGCCGCGCCTGGGCTCCGACGGCGCCTGGGTATCCCTCTTGCAAGCGCGTGGCGTGGAGGTGGCACCGCTCAAGCCTGCTAACTGTGGTTTTGACGTGATGGGCGGCTGGAGCGCCTACCTGCGTGAACGTTTTGCGGGGCAGCCCGTGAAGCCTGTGGCCGCGAGCTTCAGCGCCAGCGACGGCAGCGTGACGAAGCAACAGGGCGAGTTCGTGCTCACCGACACGGGCGTCGAAGGCAGCCTCATCTACAGCTTCGCCGCCAAGCTGCGCGAGGCCATCGCAGCTGATGGCCAAGCCACGCTGACGCTGGACCTTCTGCCCGACCACAGCAGCGAGCAGGTGCTGGCCGAAGTCGCGCGCCCCCGCGGCCCACGCAGCCTGGCCACGCACCTGAAGAGCCGCCTGGGCATCCAGGGCCTGAAGCTGGCGCTGCTGCACGAGGTCTTGCCGGGTGATCTCATGCAAGACGCTGCCCGCCTTGCCGCCACGCTCAAAGCCTTGCCACTGACGCTAAGCCACACGCGCCCCATCGCTGAAGCCATCAGCAGCGCCGGCGGCGTGCGCTTCGAAGCGATGGACGAACACTTCATGCTGCGTACCGCGCCGGGTGTTTTCTGCGCCGGCGAGATGCTCGACTGGGAAGCGCCGACCGGCGGCTACCTGCTCACCGCCTGCATGGCCACGGGGCGCGCCACTGCGGCCGGCGTGCTGCACTGGTGCGCTCAGCGCAATGCCGCCAACACGATGTCGCGCGCATAAGGCGCCGCCACCTCCGCCAGGAAGCGCGGGAAGTCGACATGCGCCTGCGCGTCGGCGCGGTCAGACACCGTGCGCAGCACGGCCAGCGGCCGCGCAAAGTCGGCGCAAACCTGCGCCATCGCGGCACTTTCCATGTCCACCGCGAGCGCCTCGGGCAGATCATCCTGCAAGCACTGCGCCTCGGCGGCTGACGATACAAAGCGGTCACCGCTAACGATCAAACCGTGGTGAAGTTGCGGCCCGCGGATACCGAAGGCCACGAGCTCGGGATGCCCGCGCGCCAGCACCTCGGCCGCACCGGCGTGCAGCGCGGCCGTCCACGCCGCGTCGGTGTCGAAGTGGCTGCGCCCCGTGCCCGGCACCTGCCAGCGCGGGAAGATGGGTGAGGCATCCATATCGTGCTGCAAGAGCGTGCGCGCCAGCACCACGTCACCGACCTTCACGCCTTTGCCCAGGCCACCGGCCACGCCGGTGAAGATGACGGCGTTGGCAACGAAGTGATGACACAGCAGCGTGGCTGTGCTGGCAGCCGCCACCTTGCCGATGCCGCTGAGCACCAGCACGACCTGG
>JANOJR010000129.1:0-1558 GCA_031418855.1 Rubrivivax sp. | reverse complement strand
CTACAAGCGTGTGGCCGAGCTGCATGTGGAATCAGGCTGGGTGCCCGCCGACACGCGCGTCGACGCGTTAGAGGGCGCCATCCGCGCGGTGTGCGAGCCGCACTTTGATCGGCCGCTCAAAGACATCTCGCTGGGCCAGGTCTTGATGCGCCTCTTTCAAACCTCGCGCCGCTTCAACGTCGAGATCCAGCCGCAGTTGGTGCTGCTGCAGAAGACGCTGCTCAACATCGAAGGCCTGGGCCGCCAGCTCGACCCCGAGCTCGACCTGTGGAGCACGGCCAAGCCGTTTCTAGAGCGCTGGATGGACGAGCAGATTGGCTGGCGCGGTGTGGTGGAGCGGCTCAAGCGCGAGGCGCCGCGTTATGCGCAGCTACTGCCAGAGTTGCCGCGCTTGCTGCACCAGTCGCTGCGTCGCGGCCAAGGCGGCGCTGACGTGGTGGCGTTGCATGCCTTGTTGGCGGAGCAGCGGCGCACCAACCGTTTGCTGCAAGGCACGGTCTACGCGGTCATCGGTTTTGTCGCCGGCGTGGTGATGATGCAGTTCTTGATGCACTGGCGCTAGTCTGACGCCGGCGGACGCAACAACTGCCACACCGGATGACTGCGGCGTCGGCGCCCCACGCTGCACAGTGTGGACAGGCTGCGCCCCAAGGCCATCTGCGTCACGACTTTGCTGAGCGCGCCGAGCTCTTCGACCATGGCGCGGAAGTGCACCGCCTCCAGCGCGAGCACCAGGCTTGGGGTTTGCGCCTTCACCGTGGTCGTGCGCCGCCCCTTGTTGACCATCTCGACTTCGCCGAAGTAGTCGCCATCTTGAAGGTCGGCCAAACGCATGGCCTGCCCTGTGGCGTCCATCGTCGAGATCGCCACCGTGCCACGTACGACGATGTAGAACTTCTCGCCCGCGTCGCCTTGTGCATAGATGGTCTGCCCCGGCGCGTAGGCACGCGATTTGAAGCGCGCGGACAGGGTTTCCAGCGTATCGAGGTTCACCTGCTTGAACAGCGGGATGGCGCGCAGCCGCTCGGCGCTGACCTCGGCATGCTGCCCATCGCCGCTGACCACAAACCCGGCCTGCATTTGCCAGAGTTGCTGGTACAGGCCACCGCGCGCCAGCAGGTCGTCGTGTCGACCTTGCTCCCTGACCTGGCCCTGGTCCATGACGACGATGTGGTCGACAAAGCGTGCCGATGCGAGCCGGTGGGTCACCAGCATCACGGTGCGTTCGCGCGCCAGTTGCTCGATCGTGGCGTTGATGGCCAACTCGGTTTCCGGGTCGAGCGACGAGGTCACCTCGTCGAGCAGCAGGATCGCCGCGCCAGGCAGGATGGCTCGGGCCAGGGCGATGCCCTGGCGCTGCCCTTCAGAGAAGAACTTGCCACCCTCGCCAACGGGCGAGCCGTAGCCCTTGGGCAGGGCCACCACGAAGTCGTGAATGCCCGCCAGCTGCGCGGCGCACGTGACTTCCTCGTCGCTGGCGCCCGGCTTGGCAAAGCAGATGTTGTCGCGCACCGTCGAGTTGACCAGCAGCGATGCTTGCAGCACCGTGCCGATACGG
>JANOJR010000128.1:0-11773 GCA_031418855.1 Rubrivivax sp. | reverse complement strand
AAGCAGACCATCAACCGCTTTGTGTGGGGCGGTGGTGGCAACCTGCAAGTCAGCGCAGCACCCCCGCGCACTTATGGGCTGAAGCTGGCGTACAGCAACTTCTGAGCTCGCGACACGGATGGCCGCAAGCCCAGGCGCGCTGCGCTGCACGCATGTCGGCTCCTTGCCGCGTGCGCAGGCGGTGGTCGACCAAATCTTTGCGCGCGAGCGTGGTGAGAGCGTTGACGAAGCGACGTTTGACGCCGTGATGCGCGACGCTGTCGACGCCGTGGTCGCCCGCCAGGTGGCCAGCGGCATTGACATCGTCAGCGACGGCGAGATGAGCAAGATCAGCTACGCCACCTACATCAAAGACCGCTACACGGGCTTTGATGGCGACAGCCCGCGGCGCACGCCGGCAGACTTGCTCGACTTCCCCGGCTACACGGCACGGCTGGCGCGTGGCGGCGGCACGCCGAGCTACCGGCGCCCCTGCTGCGTGGGGCCGATCGCCGTCAAAAGCATGGAGCCCTTGCGCAAGGACATCGACAACCTGAAGGCTGCCGGTGCCAAACACGGCGCGTCGCAGCTCTTCATGAACGCCGCCTCGCCCGGCGTCGTGGCACTCTTTCAGCCCAATCAGCACTACGCTGACGATGACCGTTATCTCGAAGCGCTGGCGCTGGCCTTGCGCCACGAGTACCACGCCATCGTCGACGCCGGGCTGATGCTTCAGATCGACTCGCCCGACCTCGGCTTGGGCCGACACATGATGTACAACGATCTCGACGACGCGTCTTACCTCGCGCGCATCGAGCGGCACGTCGAGGCGCTGAACTTCGCGCTGGCGGCCATTCCTGCGGAGCGCGTGCGTATGCATATCTGCTGGGGCAATTACGAAGGCCCGCACCACAAAGACGTGGCGCTGGCCACCATCCTGCCCACGGTGTTGCGCGCCAAGCCGCAGGGCCTGCTTTTTGAGACGTCCAACCCGCGCCACGCGCACGAGTGGGAAACGATCGAAGACTTCAAGTCACGCATCCCGCAAGACAAGGTGTTGATCCCCGGCGTGCTTGACAGCACCACCAATTTCGTCGAACACCCGCGCCTGGTGGCGCAGCGGCTAGAGCGCTTCGTGGCCATCGTCGGGCGCGAGCGTGTCATTGCCGGCAGCGACTGCGGCTTTGGCACCTTCGCCGGCTTCGGCGCGGTCGACGCCGACATCGTCTACGCCAAGTTCGAGGCCATGGCGCAGGGTGCTGCGATGGTGGGGGCGGCGCGCGCGACTTCGACCTAACCAGGTGCGCGCGCGCTGCGGGCTCATAGCTTTTGCCGCAGCACGTCCCACGCCGCCGCCAACGCCGCACGGTGTTCGGGCGCGGCGATGCTGATGAGCGCGTGCGCACGCTGCGACAGGGTCAAGCCCCGAAGCTCGGCCACGCCATGTTCGGTGACGCCTGTGTCGGCCAGGCCACGGGGCAGCGTGCACAAGGCCTGCTCGCCCAGCGCGGGCCGATGCGCGAGATGTGGCCCTTGGCGGCGCTGGCGGGCAGACAGATCACCAGGCGGCCGCCTGGCGAAGCCTGTGCACCCAGCGCAAACGCCATCAAACCGCCGGCTCCGGCCTGGAGCGCATCCTGCACCCGCTCAGCGTTGACCTAGCCGAAGAGGTCGACTTCCACTGCCGCGTTGATGGCCACGAAGCGCGGGATCTGCGCGATGGCCGCAGGGCTGTGCGTGTGCGAGATGTCGGTCATCCACAACTGCGGCAAACGCGCGGCGAAGTCGTGCAGCGCAGCGTTGCCTAACACGACACCGGTGGTGACACGGGCGTCTTCGTCCAGGGTCCCTGCCAGCGCCAGCGTGCGCAGCGCGCTCGATGCCATGCCGGCGTGAAAGCGTAACCGGCGGTGGCTAGTCTGCGCCCCCGCCAAGGCCAAGGGGATGGCGAACTGCAGCGTCGAGCCGTCGCGCACCGGGCGCGCGACATGCGCGCCGATGCGCGCTTCGATGTCGCCGCCACCGCGTTCGATGAACGTTAGCAGTGGTTGCTCGGCGTGCACTGCGGCGTCCAGCTCCGACACATGCACACGAAAGCTGCCTGCCGTCCGCGGCATGGCCGGGTTGATGTGCGCCACGCGTCGGCGCGCGCGTGGCCACACCAGCGGCAGGAAGTCACTGGCCAGGCCCGGGCTGCAAAAGCCTTGCGCGTCGGGCGGGCTCAGGTGCGCGACGACCAGGTCGAACGGTGCTTGTTCGCGCAGCAAGCGCTGCACGCCGAGGTAGTC
The DNA here is from genome assembly GCA_031418855.1 of Rubrivivax sp. Classification (GTDB taxonomy): domain Bacteria; phylum Pseudomonadota; class Gammaproteobacteria; order Burkholderiales; family Burkholderiaceae_C; genus Rubrivivax. The sequence goes on along the minus strand of JANOJR010000128.1, from coordinate 9,506 downwards.
AAGCCCCAGCAGCTGCGTGCGCCCGCTGGCCAGGCCCTGGCGCAGCGCGGGCGTCATGAAGATGCTGCGCTCGTGTGCTTGCGGGTGCAGCGCCAGGTAGTCAATGCCGTCGATGCCGGGGAACTGTATGGCGCTGAAGGTCACGCCGCTGGCGCGCGCGGGGTCGGCTGCCAGCGCGTCATGCAAGAGCGTCGACTCGCCCGTGAGCGCGGGGGCCCACACGTGCATGCCGGGGCGCAGGCCTTCAAGAAGTCGCCTCATGGTGGCGTTCTACCATCGCCGCCATGACGCGTCACGACATCGCCATCCTGGGCGCCGGCAGTGCTGGCGCGTCACTTGCCTATCGGCTCGCGGGCAAGCGCAGCGTCGTGCTGCTTGAGCGTGAAGCGCAGCCGGGCATGCACACCACGGGGCGCTCGGCCGCGCTCTTTGAAGAGACCTACGGCCCGCCCGCAGCGCGCGCACTCACGCGCGCCAGCCACGACTTCTATGCGCAGCCGCCGGCGGGTTTTTGCGATGGGCCCTTGCTCGCGCCGCGCGGCCTGCTCTACGTTGCGACCCACGAGCAGGCCGCGCTGCTGACGCAGCTGCGCGACGAGCTGCACCCACATTGCCCCGAGCTGGAGGCATGGAGCACGGCAGCCGCCGTGGCGCGTGTGCCCGTGCTGCGCCCCGAGCGCGTGCTCGCCGCGCTGTGGGAGCCCCGCGCCAGCGACATCGACGTGCACGCGCTGCTGCACGGCTTTCTGCGTGGCGCGCGGCTTGGCGGCGCGGAGCTGCGCTGCAACGCTGGTCTGGTGTCAGCGCGTCATGACGGCAGCGGCTGGCTCTTGCAGCTGGCCGACGGCAGCGCGCTGCGTGCCGGCGTGGTGGTCAACGCAGCCGGTGCGTGGGTCGACGAGGTGGCGGCGATGTGCGGCGCCAAGCCCATCGACATCGTGCCCAAGCGCCGCAGCGCTTTTACCTTCGCCGCGCCGTCCGGTATGGCCGTCGCGCACTGGCCGTGCGTGATTGGCGCTGACGAGAGCTACTACTTCAAACCCGATGCGGGGCGTTTGCTGGGTTCACCCGCCAACGCCGACGCCATGCATCCGCATGACGTGATGCCCGAGGAGATGGACATCGCCCTGGGCATCCACCAGATCGAAGCCGCGACCACGATGCAGATACGCCGCCCCACCAGCACCTGGGCCGGACTTCGCTCGTTCGTCGCTGACGGCGAGCTGGTGATCGGGCCCGACGACGCCTGCCCGGGCTTCTTTTGGCTGGCCGGGCAGGGTGGTTACGGCATCCAGAGTGCGGCGGCCGCGTCGCAGTTGGCGGCTGCGCTGTTGTGTGGGCAGGCGCTGCCAGAAGGTCTGGCCAGGCACGGGGTTGAACCGGGCGCCGTGTCAGTGCAGCGGCTGCGTTAGTGGCCGGCACAGCGAAGGTGACATTGACATCACTGCCCATTGGCTGAGCTAAAAGCGGCCGACTCATTGGCTGCTGACACCACGTTCCCCGCCCTTGTTTCCAGCATGCGGCCGCGATATTATGGTCAGCATGACTAGAAAAACTTCCAGCGTGGACCTGCCGACCGCGCAGCCTGCGCGCAGTCGCTGGCGCCTGCAAGACGCCAAGGCGCGATTCAGCGAACTCGTGCGCATGGCGCACAGCGACGGGCCGCAGCACGTGACGCTGCATGGCCGCGATGCGGTGGTGGTTGTCGACGCCGACGAATTCAATCGCCTGAAGGGCGCGCGAACCGGGGAGTTGCTGATCGAGGCTCTGCAAGCGTCGCCGCATCGCCACATCGAGATCGAACCACGTCGTTCTGCGATGCCCGTGCGGGCGGTCAAGTTGTGAGTGCCTGGCTGCTCGATACCCATGTGATTTCGGAGTTGCGTCGACCGCGCCCCAGTGCGCGGGTGCGACGCTTCATTGCGGGCCAACGGCTTGAGGACTTGTTCGTCAGCACCGTCACTTTCGCCGAAATCCGCTTCGGTATCGAGGCCGTAGGCGATCCGATTCGGCGCGCGGAACTGAATGACTGGCTGGTGCACAAAGTGCGGCCCATGTTCGACCGTCGCGTACTGGAGGTTTCCGAAAATGTCATGTTCAAGTGGCGCCTCCTCGTTGAAGAGGGCCGCAAAGTCGGCCATACGTTTTCGCAGCCCGATCTGATCATTGCGGCAACCGCCCTTCAACACGGGATGACCGTCGTGACCCGCGATACCGGTGACTACAAGCTCGCGCGCGTACCGCTGTTGAATCCGTGGGTTGACGAGGTGTCCTGACACCGCCATGGCCGACTGTAGACACACAAGGGGAACTGCATCGTGAACCTACAGGTAGCGAAGTGGGGCAACAGTCTGGCCCTGCGAATCCCGGCCGAAATCGTGCGTCGGCTCGGCCTGCGAGAGGGTGCCACCGTCGAGGCACAACTCACCGTCGAGGGCACGCTGTCCATCCGGCCGGCGCGGTGGAATCGCAAGGCACTCGCCCTCGAGCTGGCTGAGGCGCGCAACGCCACGCCGATGCGTGCGTCCGTGATGACCGAGGTGCGCAGCGCAGCTCGGTACTGACATGGTTTATGTCGACACCAGTGTGCTCATGCCGCTGTTCCTGCACGAGCCGCACAGTGGGGCCGCTGCCGAGGGGTACGCGCGCGAGAAGCGCGAACTCGTCGCCGCAGCCCGGCGCGTTCCCGAGTTCGCCAGCGCCCTTGGCATCAAGCAGCGCACCGGTGCGATCGGCGCGCAGCAGGCTCAAGTTGCGTGGCAGCGCTCCGAACGCATGGCGGCTGCTGACCTTCGACTGCTTGCGGTAGCGCCCGCCAACTTTCTTCGCACGGCCAAACTGGTGCTGCATGCCGCGCGCGCGCTGTGCGCCGGCGACGCCCTGACAGATGCAGACAAGCGCGGAAAGACGACGATCCAGTGGTCATTCGGGGGTCGCAGTACGGCCATGATCGGGCATAGCGCCGCGTGCTCCGAAGCGGTCACACACCAGTCGATTCGACCAAGAGCCGCCACTCATTGGTGGCGCTCAATTCGCAGTGCAGGGGTACGATGGTCAGACTTCCTCTCATCTGCGAGGTGATACGGTGATCACGCGGCGCAGTGTTGTGCTGGCTGGTGGCGTGGGCCCGCTGGTCGTCCACCGGCCCAGTCGCGGACAGCCGGCCGCGACGATCCGGCGCGTCGGGATGCTCGCGCTCTCATCGGAAGCTGCGGCTGCAAGCGCGCGCACGGCGTTCAAGCAGGGGATGCACGATCTCGGCTGGTTCGAGGGGAAGAACGTTGAATATCGAATCCTTTCCGCCGAGGGCGATGTGAATCGCCTGGACACCCTGGCGCGCGAGCTGGTCGAGCAGAAAGTTGACGTGATCGTGGCATCGAACACGCCAGCTGTGGGTGCGCTGCGCAGAGCCACGACGGCGATTCCGATCGTGATGGGGGTGGTCGGCGACCCGGTGAGGCTGGGATATGTCGCGAGCCTGGCCAAGCCGGGAGGCAACGTCACCGGTATCGCCAACCAGGGGGACGCTTTGCTGGGCAAGCTGATCCAGATCCTGCATGAGGTCGTGCCGGCTGCCCAGCGAATTGCCATCGTGCTGAACGAGAGAAGTCCGCCCCATGCGGCGTACCGGGCTGCCGCGCAGAGCACTTGCGCCGCGTTGGGTCTCGCTCCGATCTGGGTCGTCGCCAGTGCGCCGGCTGAGCTGGCAGGCGCGGTCGAGAGCATCGTCAGCAAACGAGCGCAGGCCGTTGTGGTTGTTGGGGACGCGATGTACTTCAACGAGCGCGTGAAACTGCAGGAGCTGATGCGCGCAACCCGGCTGCCAGTAGCGTATGGCTTGCGCGAGCATGTGGTCGCGGGCGGTTTGCTCAGCTACGCGGCCGACCTGGCCGCGAACTTCCAATATGCCGCGAAGTACGTCGACAAGATCTTGAAGGGTGCCAAGCCCGCCGACCTTCCGGTCGAGCTATCGAGCCGATTCGAGCTGGTAATCAACCTGAAGACGGCCAAGTCAATCGGCATCACGGTTCCGAAGGCAGTGCTGCTGCGGGCGGATGAGGTGATTCAGTGATGCCGCACAACTTGCTCGACTCGTTTCGGATCCTCCACTGAACGGCTGCTCTCTCGAAGCGTGAGAAGCCGGTTTGGGTCGCTATGCAGTTGTCCAACCCAGTCGCCCCGACCGGGTATGTGGCGGCGTTCAGGCCGGGCTGACAAAGCACGGTTGCCCGGCGCCAAGCAAGCCCCTGAAGCGCAAAGGCGCATTCAGCACTGCGGCCCAGGCTGTCGGCCGCGACGCCGACCACGGCGCACCTAACGGCGCCAGCAGCCCTACTTCGCCAGCGCGTCGGTGCCGAATTTGGCGACCACGCCGTCCTGCTCGGCCGAGCCACCCGAGACACCCACGGCGCCGATGATCTTGCCGTCGACCGTGATGGGCACGCCACCTTCCACGGCGTTGGCGCCGCGCAGCGTCAGCACACGCAGGCCCGCGCCGCCGGCCATGATTTTGCGAGCCTGCTCCAGATTGACGCTAGCGCCGTATTGCGGCACCTGGGCGAAGGCCGCGCCGCTGGCCAGCAGCAGGGTGGTGGTGGCGGCGGTGATGAGTTGCTTGAGCTTTCTGGTGATGTCCTTGTGGTGGGGTAACGGGGGCGAGGGTGAGGGTCGAGTCAATGCGCGCCGGTGTCGGTGTAAGCCGGCGCCGGCTGGGTGAAATACGCGTGCAGGATCTGGTAGCACATCAGGTAGTTCTTCTGCTGAAAGCTCGCGTGCGAGATGCCGTTCATGACGCTGAACTGCTTGTCGGGGCAGGGCAGCAGCTTGAAGAAATTGATGAGGTCGTCCAGCCCGGCGATGCCGTCGAACTGGCCGCGCATGAGCAGCGTAGGGCAGTGGATCTTTGTCGGCTCGACCACCGGCAGCTTGCTGCACATGTCGATGTAGGTGCCGTTGGGCATGGAGTCGTCCAGCGCCAGGATGGCGTCGGCGAAGGCGTCCACGGTGCGGCGATCAGCGCAGTCAGGATGGTCGCGTTCGAAGATCGAATAGACGAAGGCGCGGTCGATAGGGCGGCGCTTTTTGGCCATGAATTCGGGCAGCTTTTTGCGCCGCTGCACCAGCGTGGGTGCGCCTTCGCCAGTCCACACAAAGGCGTCGAGCGCCAGGCGGGCCACGCGCTCGGGGTGGCGCTGCGCAAAGAGCGCGGCGCGCAGCGCGCCTGAAGAAATGCCATAGGTCAGGAAGCTGCGCACGCCGCGTGTGGCGAAGATGTGGTCGGTGGCGGCTGTGAGGTCATCTGCGCCGTTAGCAATGTCGCAGAAGATGTCGCGCTCTTTGCTGCTGCGGCCATAGCCTTCCATGTCCACGCACCAGGTGACGAAGCCGCGCTGCGCGAACCAGTCCATCACCGAAGAGTCGGGCCGGCCGGGCACGCTCAAGTCGAAGGTGGGTGTGGAGGCCATCGACGAGCCGTGCACGAAGAGCACGGCGGGTTTGCCGTCGGGCGAGCCGGCGAACTTCTCCCAGAGGAACAGGCGCACGTCACCGTCGGCGGTTTTCTTGGTGGTCCAGTGTTCAACACCGGTGACAGGGGGCAGGGAACTCATCAACGTATCCTTCGTTTGGGTAAACCCGGTTAGCAAATCAATCAACTTTGGCGCCGGTTTGTTTGACGATGAGCGCCCAGCGGTCGCGCTCCTCGCGGAAGAAAGCGTCGAACTCGGCAGGGGTGGAGCCCACGGCTTCCATGCCGGTCTCGGCGAAATACTGTTTGACCTCGGGCGCATTGAGCGAGGCCAGCAGTTCGCGTTGCAGCCGCTCGATGATGGCGCTGGGCGTGCCACGCGGCGCCAGCAGGCCCATCCAGACATAGGCTGAATAGCCGCTGACACCAGCCTCGGCCAGCGTGGGCACGTCGGGCAATTGCGCGGCGCGCCGCTGGCCGGTGGTGGCCAGCGCACGAAGCTTGCCGGCCTTGATGTGCGCCACCATGCCGGCCAGGCCCGGCAGCGACATCGGCACCGTGCCGGCCAGCACGTCAGTGGTGGCCTGGCCGCTGCCGCGGTAGGGCACATGCGTCATCTGGATGCCACTCATCGAGGCGAACATGGCCATGAAGAGGTGTTGGCCGCTGCCGTTGCCTGAGCTGGCGTAGTTCAGTTGGCCGGGCTTGTCTTTGGCCAGCGCAATGAGCTCGGCGACGTTTTTTGCCGGCAGCGAGGGGTGCACCACCAGCACGCCGGGCTCGCGTCCCAGGAGCGAGATCGGCGCGAAGTCGTCAATCGGTTGGTAGCTCAGCTTGGGGTAGAGCGACGCGGCGATGGCGTTGGTCTGCGAGGCCAGCAAGAGCGTGTAGCCGTCGGGCGCGGCGCGTGCCACCACTTCGCTGCCGATGGTGGCGCCGGCACCCGGGCGGTTGTCGATGATGATTTGCTGCTTGAGGCGCTTGCCGAGCTCTTGCGCCAGCACGCGTGTGGGCCCGTCGACCGCGCCGCCGGGCGAGAAGGGCACGATGATGCGGATGGGGCGGGCCGGGTAGTCCTGGGCAAACAGCGGCGTGGCGAAGGCTAGGGGCAGCAGTGCCCGTAGCAAGAAGGTGATGAATGGGCTGTGCATGTGCTTTGGAAGTTAGGTTTGGGTGGGCTCGCGCCGGCGCGACTCTAGGTTTCGAAGCCGGCGTGTGTGCGCATGCCGCGTGAGGCGGCACCGCACAAGAGGGTGATGAACTGGCGCGCCAACGCTGGCTCGCCAGCCTTGGCGCTGACGGCCGCGGTGTACAGGGTGGATAGTCCGAGCAGCTCGGGCAGCGGCCCGAGAAGTGCCACGCCTTCGGTGTAGAGGATCTCGCTGACCTGCGTGCAGCCCAGCGCGCCGGACCCGCCCGTTGCGGCCATTTCACGCATGGCGGTGGCGCCGTTGGGGTAGGTGCGAAAGCGCGCTTGCAACTGCTCGTACAAGCCAAGCTCGCGCAAGACCTTGGCGAAGTGGATGCCCGCCGTGGCGCGTTCGGGGTCGGGGAAATAGATCGCGTCGGCGCCGAGCAAGGCCGCCGAGAGCGTGGCCGGCGAGGCGATATCGGGCCGCAGCGCGCCGGCCGGTACGGCGATGCCGGTGCGCACCTGGCCGAGCACGGTGCGGCCCGGGCCCTTCAAGTCGCCGGTTGCCACCAGGGCGTCGACCATGCTCTCGGTGACGATCATCACGTCGCAGGGCGCACCCGCTTGCAGCGCTTCTTTCATCGCGCCCACCGCGCCATATCGGCCGTCGACGGTGGCGCCGCTTTGTGCCTGCCACGCTGGCTCCAAAGCCTTGACCAAGCCCATGGCGGCGCCGGCACATAACAACTGAAGTGTGGGCATGTTGGGCGCTGGCTTATTCCGCCTTGGCGCCGGAGACTTTGACCACATGCGCCCATTTCACGATGTCGGCCTGCAAGTAGCGCGCGAACTCGTCGACACCCATGGTCATGGCAGTCGTGCCTTGCGCGGCCCAGGTGCGGCGCACGTCCGGGTGGCTGGTGATCTTGGCGACTTCGGCGTTGAGCTTGTTGACCACCGCCGCAGGCGTGCCCTTGGGCGCCATCAGCCCGAGCCACAGCGTGGCCTCATAACCCGTGACCCCCGCTTCGGCCATGGTCGGCACATCAGGTAGCACCGCCGAGCGCGCGCGGCCGGTGGTGGCCAGGGCTTTGACCTTGCCCGACTTGATGTGCTCGGTCATGGTCGGGATGGCGTCGAACATCATCTCCAGCTGGCCGCCCAGCACGTCGGTACGCGCGCCGGCACTGCCTTTGTAGGGGATGTGCACGATGTAGACCCCAGCCAGGGTTTTGAAAAGCTCGCCGGCCATGTGATACGGCGTGCCCGGGCCCGAGGACGCATAGGACATCGCGCCGGGCTTGGCTTTGACGGCCTTGATGAGCTGCGGCAGCGTGCTCTCAGGCAGGCCGGCTTTGGCCACCAGCACGAGGTCGGAATAGTTGATGGGCGCCACGCCCACGAAGTCACGCATCAGCGTAAATGGCTTGTTAGCAATCAGCGACTCGTTGACCGTGTGTGTGTTCGACATCAAGAGCAGCGTGTAGCCGTCGGGCGCGCTCTTGGCCACGGCGTCCGTGCCGATCACCGAGCCCGCACCGGGGCGGTTGTCGATGATGAAGTTCTGGCCGGTGGCTTCCTGCAAGCGCTGCGCGAGGAAGCGGCCGAAGACATCGGCCGAGCCGCCGGGGGCGAATGGCACGATGATGCGCACGGGCTTGGCGGGGTAGTCCTGGGCGTGCGCGGGCAGCGCGAACAAGCCGACGAAAGAGGCCGCCATCAGGCAGGTGAGGTAGGGGCGCAAACGTGGGGTCATGGGCGTCTTCTTCGTTCGGCCTCAGGGCGAGGCCGGGCGCAATGTAGCGGTGCAGGTGGGGTGGGTCAATGCGGCGCAGCCCGTCTTGTGCTCACCCGCTGGAACCGGCAGGATGACGGCAACTTTGAAGGGGAATTCCCGGTGCGCTTGTCATGTCTGCTAGTCGTTCTAAGCGTGGTGTCAGCCACCGCGCTGGCCCAAACCAGTTACCCCGAACGGCCGATCACCATGATCGTGCCCTTCCCGCCCGGCGGCGTGGCCGACACCGTGGCGCGGCCGGTGGCCGAAGCGCTCTCGCGTGAGTTGAAGCAGCCGGTGGTGGTGGAGAACAAGGTTGGCGCTGGCGGCGCACTGGGCATCGGACAAGCCGCGCGTGCGCCCGCCGATGGCTACACCCTCCTGCTGTCCTTGTCGTCGATTTCCATCCTGCCCGAGGCCGACGTCATCCTTGGTCGCAAGCCGGCTTTCACGCTGAGCCAGTTCAGGCCGATCGCGCGCTTTACGGCCGACCCCACCGTGCTGGTGGTGCGCGCCGAGGCACCGTGGAAGACGCTGGCCGAGTTCGTGGCCGACGCGAAGCAAAAGCCCGGTGCCTACAACTACGGCAGCTCGGGCAACTACGGCACCATGCATGTGCCGATGGAAATGCTGAAAGGCAGCGCGGGTTTTCGCATGGTGCACATCCCGTACACCGGCGCGGGGCCCGCACTCCTGGCGCTGCTGGGCGGGCAGGTCGACGCCGTGGCCACGGGCCCATCGACGGTGGTGGCGCAGATCAAGGCCGGCAAGCTGCGCGCGCTGGCGCATTGGGGGGTGGCGCCGGTGGCGTCGCTGCCCGAGGTGCCCAGCTTGAAGCAGCTCGGCATCGAGGCGTCATTCGCGCAATGGTCGGCGCTCTTTGTGCCGGCTGGCACGCCAGAGGACATCGTGCAGAAGCTGCGTGTGGCCGCGCGCAACGCGGCGGCTAACGCGCAAGTGGTGGCGACTATTCAGCGCGCGGGCAGCCCCATCGAATATCTGGATGCCCCAGACTTTCAACGTTATTGGGATGCTGACGCCAAGCTCATGACCGAGGCGGTGCGGCGCATTGGGAAGGTGGAGTAGCGGCGGGTATTGCTCCCTCCCCCTGCCAGGGGGAGGGTTGGGGAGGG
>JANOJR010000127.1:0-3456 GCA_031418855.1 Rubrivivax sp. | reverse complement strand
GGCACGTTGGCCGTCGCCACGGCCGCCTGGAAGCTCAGGCGATGACGGTTAGGCGCTGCGCTGGATGCGGCGGCGCCATGCTCGCGTGGTCGTCGCAGCCGGGATGGGGGTGGCCGGCTCCGCTTAGGGAATGCTTATGCGCTACGCCGGCCACCCCCACCCCGGCTGGTGCGGTGGCGGGCGGGGCGATGCCACGACACCTACTCACATCGAAGCGCCGCGCATTTCGCGCACTTACGCCGTGGCTCGCAGGGTCGGCGTGGGGGCGGCCCGGCTACGTTTATGGAATGCTTATGCACTTCGCCGGGCCACCCCCACGCGGACGCTGCGAGCCACAGTGTTGGCGCGCTGAATGCGCAGCGCATCGGGGTGAGTAGGTGTCTTCGCACGACCCGCCCGCCACCGCACCAGCCGGGGTGGGGGTGGCCGGCGTAGCGCATAAGCATTCCCTAAGCGGAGCCGGCCACCCCCATCCCGGCTGCGACGACAACAACACTACCCCGCAGGCGCCGCGTCGGCCCCCGGTTTCCCATCGGCCGCAAAGAAGGCATTGAGCGCCTGGCCGCTGGCGGCGTCGGCAAAGCCGTCAAAGCTGCCGGCCTCGGCCAGCTGCTGCGCCGCGCGCATGAAGCCGCCCCAGGCCGTGCGTGCTAACGCACCACCCACGCTGACACGGCGCACGCCGAGTGCGGCGGCTTGGGCGACGGTCATGCCACCCGGTTTGCTCATCAAGAGGTTCACCGGCTTCGGCGCCACAGCCTGCACCACGGCGCTGATTTGCTCGGTCGTGTGGATGCCTGGCGCGTAGAGGCAGTCGGCGCCTGCGTCGGCGTAAGCCTTTAGCCGCGCGATGGTCTCGATGAGGTCGGGGCGGCCGACGAGGAAACATTCCGCACGGCCCACGAGCAGCGTGTCACCACCGGCCCCGTCGATGGCGCGGCGAGCAGCGCGCATGCGCGCCACGGCTTCGTCGATGCTGAAGAGCGGGCGCGCGGCCAGGCCGGTCGAGTCTTCGATCGACAGGCCAGCGACGCCGGTCTCGACGGCCAGGCGCACATGCGTGGCGACCGTGGCAGCGTCCTTCGCGAAGCCGTTTTCGAAGTCGGCGTTCAGCGGCACCTCGGTGGCCTCGACCATGGCATGCAGATGCTCGAGGGCCATGGTCAGCGTGACGCCGTTGTCCGGCCTGCCCATGGCCCAGGCAAACCCTGCACTGGTGCTGGCCAGCGCCTTGAAGCCCAGGCCTTGCAGCCAGCGCGCGCTGCCCACGTCCCAGGGATTGGGTAAAACGAAGCAGCCCGAGGCGTGCAGCTGCTGGAAGCTTCGGCGTTTGTCGGCAATGCTAGGTCGCGTCTGGGCCATGGGCGGTGCTCCTGTGCTGGGATGAAAGCCGTATCTTGCACGTCAACCTTTCAGGAGAGCGCATGTCTTCGATGCAACGCCGCCATTTCCTCGCCGGTCTGGGCGCCACAGCTGCCGCCGGGCTCGGACCCTCGGTGCACGCCGCGATGGGCCCCAACGACAAGTTCGACCTTGTCATCAAAGGCCAAAGGCGGCGAGGTGCTCGACCCCAGTCAGGGCCTGCGCGGCAAGCGCGACATCGGCCTGCGCCACGGCCTGGTCGAAGCGATTGAAGCCGACATCCCCGCCGCGCGCGCCACGCGCGTGCTCGACGCCAGTGGGCGCACGGTGCTGCCGGGGCTGATTGACCTGCACTCGCATGTCTTCCCCTACGGCTCGGCCATCGGCATCCCCGCCGACGAGCTGGTGCAGCACCAGGGCACGACCACCGCCGTCTCGGCCGGTGACGCCGGCGCCAACAACTTTGCGGCCTTTCGCCGCTACGTGGTGGGGCAGACGCGCACACGGCTCTACGCCTTTGTGCACATCGCCAACATGGGGCTGGCGGGCTTCCCGGTGCCCGAGCTTTTCAACATCGACTACGCCGACGCCGAGAGCGCGGCACGCACCATCGCCGAGAACGCCGACCTGGTGCTGGGCGTGAAGGTGCGCATGTCGCAAAACGTCATCAACAAACACGGCATGGAGCCCTTGAAGCGCGCCATCAGAGCGTGCGAGCTGTCGGGCAAGCCGATGAAGGTGATGTGCCATATCGGTGGCGTGGAAACGGCCGAGTTGATGTCGCAGATCCTCGACGCACTGCGCCCCGGCGACGTGCTCACGCACTGTTATTCGGGCGCGCCCAACATGATCAACCAGTTCACCAACATCGTGCAGGGCGGCCGGCTCTTGCCCGCCGCGCTGGAGGCCAAGAAGCGCGGCGTGATCTTCGACATCGGCCACGGCGGTGGCAGCTTTGACTTCACGGTGGCCGAAGCGGCGATCGCGCAAGGCGCGTCGCTCGACGTCATCTCCTCAGACATCCACGTCTTCTCGGGCAACACGCCGGGCATGCCTTACCTGACCTGGGTCATGAGCAAGTTCCTGGCGCTGGGCTTCACGCTGGAGCAGGTGGTGGCCATGGCCACCGTCAACCCGGCCAAGGTCATCAACCGCTTGCCCAAACTGGGCACGCTGCAAATCGGCGCGCCGGCCGACGCGACCCTGGTTGAGCTGGTGAGCGGGCCGGTGGAGTTTGTCGACACACGCAACAACAAGCGCAGCGGCAATCTCTTCATGCGCCCGGCCAACGTGGTGGCCGGCGGCGTGCCGTTTGGCCGGCCTTACGGCGCGCCGTTTGCACCCAGGTAGCGTCAACTCAGTGCGCTAACGCCGCACCGAACGTGACAACGCCCCGCATGCGGGGCGTTGTGACTTGCAGAGCCGGCGACGAATGTCGCGCGGCTTACTTCTTGGCCGGGGCGCTGGCCGCAGCCGCAGCGGGCTTGGCGTCTTTCTTCGCCGCAGCCGCAGGTGCGGCAGCCTTGGGTGGTTCTGCCTTGACGGGTGCCGCCGGTGCCGGTGCGGCAGCCTTGGGCGCCTCCGCCTTGGCCGGGGCGGCAGGGGGTGCAGCCGCCGCGCCCTTGAAGGCGCTGCCGTTGACGGTCAAGCCGGCGGTAGAGAACTTGGCGGCGTTGCCGTCGCCCACGCCCTTGACGCGCTCGACCATGTCGTCCCAGCTTTTGAACGCGCCCTTTTTGCGCTCGTCGATGATCTTGGTGGCGATGGCCGGGCCGATGCCCTTGACGCCTTCGAGTTCGGCTTGGCTGGCCTTGTTGGCGTCCACCGCAGCAAAGGCGGCAGCGGCGAAAAGTGCCAATAGCGTGGCAATGAGTTTCTTGAACATGGTGTCCCTCGGGTGGTTGAAGTGGTGGTGGTCGCTGAGCGCACACGGCGTGTGCCGCAGACCTTGAGCGCTTCTAAAAGCCCAAGGCCCGGGCCACAACGGCGGGTGCGGTAGGTGCGTTGACGGTGGCCGGCTGCACTGCCGATATGCTTGTCCGCCCCCACGCCCTGATCCCAGCCCATGACCCGCATCCTCATCGCCGGCTACCA
>JANOJR010000126.1:0-8703 GCA_031418855.1 Rubrivivax sp. | reverse complement strand
ATGAGCAAGATCCGCAAAGGCCAGGCCCCTGCCGCGCTGACACGAGCGCAGTTCCACGAGCGCTTCATGGTGCGCTACTACGACCCCGCGTACGCCAGCGAGCAGCCTGCCATTGCGCGCCTGGAAGACATCGCCTGGGCGGCGATGCAAGAAGGGCGCAAGGCGCCCATCACCCAGCCCGCAGGCCGTGGTTTCGCCGACCCCAGCTACCCCATCTCGGTGCAGTGGCTGGAAACGCGCAAACGGCTGCGTTTGGCGCAGCGCCAATGGCAGGACAAGGCGGCGAAGTCACGTGTGCTGCTGATCTGCGCCAGCGCACGCAACGACGGCACCTGCCCGGGTGAGGTCTCCAAGACTTGGCGCCTGAGCACTTTGGCGCAAGACATCGTGCAAGGCGCCGGCATTGAGGCCGACCTGCTCGACCTGAGCCTGGTGACCTCGGAATACGGGCGCCAGATCCACCCGTGCAAGGGCTGCGTGTCGAGTGCCATGCCGCTGTGCCATTGGCCCTGCAGCTGCTACCCCAACCACGCGCTGAACCAGGCCGACGACTGGATGGCGGAGATCTACGAACGCTGGGTCGCCGCCCATGCCGTGATCATTCTGGCGCCGACCTACTGGTACCAGTCGCCAAGCCCGCTCAAGCTGATGATCGACCGTTTGGTCTGCGCCGACGGCGGCAACCCTGACCCAACCACAACCCATGGCAAGGACGTGGCGGTGGCCAAGCGCATCGAGGCACAAGGCTGGGACTACCCCAAGCACCTTGCCGGCCGGGCCTACGGTGTGGTGGTGCACGGCGACGTGGCGGGCGTGGAGGTGCACCGCCGCAACCTCACCGACTGGCTCGACTGGATGGGCCTGGTCGACGCTGGCCACGCCGCCACGCTTGACCGCTACATCGGGTACTACGACCTCTACAGCCGCAGCCACGACGCGCTCGACCGTGACGGCGCCGTGCAGGAGGAGGTGCGCAACGTGGCGCGCTCGGTGGTGCTCGCCGTCAAGGCCCTGCGCGCGGGGCGGCTGCGTCAAGGTGATGAGCAGCTCAGCCGGCCACGGCCGAAGTGATCAGTGCAAGGGCTCAACGATGGGGATGCGCCCGGGGTCATCGGGAATCGGCAGCGGCAGCGGGCCCTCGTCGGGGTCCACCGGCGGCGCGCCCGGGGGCAGCGGCTCGGGGTCGTTGATGGCGGGCGGGGGAGCGCTATGGAAGCTAAATGCGTTGTCTGCGGTCATGACGATTCCTGAGTGGGGCTCTTGGCGCACTCAGGCGACGTGGCCTTGGCTGCTGCCGGCGAGCAGATCGGACTTGCGCTGGGCCATGCGTGCACCCAGGCTGGCCATGTCCAGTGACGAAGCCGTGGCGATGGGCAAGTCCTCGACCTTCATTTGGCGGATGTGCCGTGCGATCAATCCGCTCAGCACCGTGACCCTGCTGTCGTAGCTTGCGTCACGCGGCTCGGCGTTTTCGAGTTGCTGGACAAGGCGCTTGGCAATGGACTGGTCGCCGCCGGTTTGGCGCTGTCGCCAGCGCGCTGGCAACGCCGCCATGACGTGGGGGTAGAAGATCTCTTCTGCGACCTGTGTGTGCACCCGAAAGGCGATGCAGATCTCGTCGACCCTTTCCTTCATAGCCGCCAGCGTTCGCGCACATTCGCACTCGCTCAACAAGACGCCGAGTGTGTCGAGTTCGGCCTTGAGCAGCGATATCGCGTCGAGCTCGGTATGGCTCCCACCCGACGCCACCACCGCTGTGCGCGGTGTGCACATGAGGTTCGGGCTCACGGAGTCAGTGAGCAGCGTTGCCGTCGAAGTGGCCATGGCGGTCCCGCAGTTGGCGTCAAAGGATCAGCTTCAGTACCGAGGCTCCAGCTCGCGCTCGCGCTCGCGGCCAACGTCCTCAGGCACCGGCGGCGTCTGCAGGCCTTCGTCGGGGTCCACTGGCAGCGTGTCAGGCGGCAGTGGCTCGCTGTCGTGACGGGCGGGCTCTTTCGGGCTTTGTGTGACGGTGGCAGGCATGTTGTTCCTTCATCAAGGGAGCTAAGGGCCGCTGGCGCGTTTGGCCGGTGCCAGCGGTGCGGAGTGATCGTTGTTCTGCCCAGGCATCGGCATGGCACTGGACTCTTCGCGGCGTGTCATCGCGGTATTGGCGCGCCCGGCCGTGGCATCGGCGCGGGGCGCGTTGCCAGCGGGCATGGCCACCGAATCCGCAGGCGGCACCGACGCATCCGTCGACCGCGCGTTCGCAGGCGCCGTTGCCGGAAATTGGGCCGGCGTGGCTGGCGCAGCCGGCGTCACTGGCGTGTTGTTCTCGGGGCCGCGTTTGCTGCACGCGCTCACCAGCAGGGCCAGCGCGATACACGCCAGGAGCCTTGATGCGGCGCCGACTCCAGGCCGTGGCGCAGACAGGATTGCGCGACGGGGACGCACAGCGTTTGCAATGGCATTACACATGCTCATGACCTCTGCGGGTAAGTAGATCGACCTTGCGCGCGGCCATGCGCGCGCCAAAATCGAGCAGGTTTAGGGACGACGCTCGCGCCATGGCGAGGCTTGAGTTCATCAGTTCACTCCCTGATGGCCACTTCAAATTCCCCCACCTGTGGCCACTCAAATTCCCCCGGGCAGGACGGGTGGATTATCGGTTGTCGAGCCGGTGGAGGCAGGAAGGTCTGATTTCAGTTTTGGCTGTCTGACTTGGCTGTTTTGGACTCCTTCATCAATGGTCTGTTGGGCAAGCGAAGCGCGTCAGGCCGGAGGCATCGGCCGGGGAGCGGTGGGCAAGTCACGGACCCCGCAGGGGCCGTCCACAGGCTTGTCCTGTGGGCGGGTGACTTGTCCACGGCGGGTGCGAATGACCCCCGGTCGTGCGAGGGGCGTCGGCCCTGGCCGACCTTTCGCTGCGGGCCCGCCTGACTGGCCAGGACGCCGGCGGCTCAGGGGCGGCTCAGAGACTGTCGGCGGTGTTGAGCGCGAGGCGCGAGGCGGCCTCCTTGAGGCGGTAGCTCTTGCCCTCGAACTCGAGCATCGCGGCGCGGTGCATGAGGCGATCGAGGATGGTGGCGGCCATGGTGGCGTCGCCGAGGTACTTGCCCCAGTCCTGCACCACGCGGTTGGACGTGACGACGATGCTGCGGCGCTGCTTGTAGCGCTGGTGGACGACGGTCTGCAGCAGCTCCGCGCTGGCCTCGGAGATGCGCCTGGCCAGGAACAGATCGTCGAGCACGACCAGGTCGGGCTCGACGAAGCTGCGCAGCAGCGCGGCCTGCTCGGCGGTGCTGCCCAGGGCGTAGCGCGCGAACTCGGTGTCGGCCTCGACGTAGCGCACGTCGAAGCCCTGCAGGGTGGCCTGGTAGGCCACGGCCTTGGCGACGTGGCTCTTGCCGGTGCCGGGCTTGCCGATGATCAGCGCATTGCCGCCCTCACTGACGAACTTCAGCGTGTGCAGCTCGAAGCAGGCCTGGCGCGGCAGCTTCGCGTTGAAGCGCCAGTCGAAGTCGTTGAGCGTGGGCCGCTCATCCAGGCGCGAGTGCTTGAAGCGCCGCTCGCTCAGGCGCGAGCGGCGTCGGTCGAGTTCGTCCTGCAGCATGGCCGCGAAGGTGTCCAGGAAGGGCTCCTGCGTGCTCTGCGCCTGCATCACGCGTGTGCTCAGAGTGGCAGCGATGCCTGACAGGCGCAGCTCGCGCAGGGCGCGTTCGATCTCGTGCATGTTCATGCCTTGAACTCCGTGGTGGTGGCGTGGGTCGCGTGGGTCGGGGTGGTGTGTGCCGTAGGCTGTGCGGCACCGCGCGCGAACAGATCGGCGTAGTCGGCGCCACTGCGGATCAGCGGGTGCTCCTGGGTCAACGCGAGCTCGCCCTGCACCGGGGCGGCATCGGCGTTGTCGATGGCCGCCAGTGCTTGGGCCACCAACTTCTCGGTGGCGGCCTTGACGTGCCGGTAGCTGTGGATGCCGTCGGCAAGGGCCCGCGCGCAGGCGCTGTTGACCAAGCGGCGGGGGTAGCGCTGGGCCAGGCTGACGATGCCCCACAGCTTGCGTTGGCCGACGCGGCCTTCGATGGTGAACAGCAGCTCGCACAGCCGCGCTGCGTCCGCCCCGATGGCCTTGGCCTGGGCCAGGATGCGGCGCGTCTCGCGCGACGGGTTGAACACGCGTTCGTCGGCGGGCAGCATCACCGTGCCCGCTCGCTCGGCGCGCGGGTGGGTGCGCAGCAAGGCCTTCGTCTGCAGGTCGCGGATCTCGATGCGGTGCTCGAACACGCGCACCAGCACCTGGCTGCCGATGGGCGCCGGGCGCGCGGCGTAGCTGCTGTGGTCCACACGCACGCAACTGTCGTCGTAGACCGTGCGCTGGGCCTCGGTGAAGTACTGCATGCCCAGCAGCGGCAGCGGCTGCAGGTGCGGCTTCTCTTCCTCGAACATGGCCTGCACCTGGCGGCGTTCGCTGCCGTGGATACGCGAGGCCGCCCACTTGGCCTCCCAGTGCTCGAGGAAGGTGTTCTGCTCTTCGATCGACTCGAAGCGGCGGCCCTTCAGTGCCGTGGCCTGGGTGTGGCCGATGGCGTGTTCGACGCTGCCCTTGCGGTTGGGGTCGCGCACGCGGGCCGGGTCGGCCACCACGCCGTAGTGCGCCAGCGCTGCGGCATAGACCGGGTTGAGTTCGGGCTCGTACAGGTCGGGCTTGAGCACGCCTTCCTTGAGGTTGTCGAGCACAACGTAGCGGCAGCTGCCGCCGAAGTGGCGCCAGGCCTGCTCGTGCAGCCGGGCCCAAGCCTCCTGGCTGGAGCGCCAGACCACGTGGCGGAAGCTGAAGCGCGAGTAGCGCAGCGTGGCCACGAACAAGCGCGGCTTGCGCCAGCGCTCGGTGCCGGGCACGCGCGTGAGCGCCCCCTCGCCGTAGTCGACCTGCATCTCCTCGCCGGGCGCGAAGGCCAGGCGATCGAACTGCTCAGGCTCACGGTGGCGCAGCTTGCCGGCGAAGCGCTTGACCGAGTTGTAGGCCCCGGTGAAGCCGTGGAGGTCCACCAGGTCCTGGTAGATGGCCATGGCATTGCGGCGCAGTCGAAGCTGGGCTTCGATGAAGGTGCGGTGGGGCTCGCAGGCTGAGGCTGTCACCGCTGCCGCGACCGCAACCGAGGTCGGTGGCCGGGGTGGAGGAGTTTGCGGCGCCGCTGCGGCGGCCACCGTAGGGGAGTCGGTGGCCACCCCGGGGGAAGTTGCCGGGGCGGCGGTGGCGAATCGCTTCTCGTACGCGCGGATCGTCTTGCGATCGATCCCCGTGACCCGCTCGATCTCTCGTTGGCTGGCGCCTGCTTCCAGCAGGGTCCAGATCGTTGTCTGCAAATGTGGCTTCAAGACGTTCACTCCTCGTGTTCCCTCGGTGTTGAGGGAGTGGAAAGTAACGTCCTGCTCGGCCCTGACCAGCCGGCCTTGCCGGCAAGATCAGCGCCTCATCGAAGCACGGTCAGGGTGGGGGAATTTGAGGTGGCCATGGGTGGGGGAGTTTGGGTGGCCATCAGGGAGTTCACTGGGCGGCGTTGCCGTTGAAAGGCTCATGGCGGACTCTGCGTTTGGCGTCGAGACGGCATGTCAGGTGGCATGTGTTCGGTACCCACGCTAGGGCTTCGCTTTGTCGTCGTCTGTGCGTTGCCGCACACGCCAGCACAAGGCTGCGGCGGTGTGCGTTCAGTTCCCTAACGCTCGAGGTGAGCTGACCAGGTTCGTCCGACAACTGCGCGACAACTGCGAGACAAATTGTCTTGGTGATAAGTGCGTTATCGCACTGAACAGGCTGCGTGCCCTCGCTACTGTCGGCGCCCTGTCCACCCACTTTGAACGGAGTTCGTCATGACCATGTGTCCTCCTCCGCGTTCGCGCATCACACGGGCCTGTGGCCCTTTGGCGGTCGGCTTGCTGGCGTTGTTGTCGGCGCTGCCGGCGGCCATCGCGTCGAGCCATCGCGAGGCGCCTTTCATCAGCGGCCAGCCGAAGGTCGATGCCACCGACCTGTACATGTTCCGCAGCTATGAGGCCGGCCGCCAGAACTTTGTCACCGTACTGGCCAACTACCAGCCCTTCCAGGACCCCCAAGGCGGGCCCAATTTCTACATGTTCAACCCCGACGCGCTGTATGAAGTGCACATCGACAACAACGGCGATGCGGTCGAAGACATCACCTTTCAGTTCCGCTTCACCAACACCTCCAAGGCCACCGCGCTGACCATCGGGGGCAAGGCCGTGAAGATTCCGCTGGTCAACAGCGGTGTCATTGCCGGTGTCAACCCGGCGGCGCTAAATGTGCGCGAGACCTTCACCGTCGACGTCGTGCGTGGTGGCCGGCGCACAGCGCGCAGCGCGGTGACCAACGCCGCAGGCGGTGGCAGCGTCTTTGACAAGCCGGTAGACAACATCGGCGACAAATCCTTCGGCGGCCCCACGGGTTACGCCAGCTACGCCAACTTGCATGTCTACAACGTCACGATCCCGGGTTGCAGCGTGCCGGGTCGCGTTTTTGTCGGTCAGCGCAAAGAGCCTTTCTACATCGCCGTGGGCAAGGCCTTCGATCTCTTCAACCTCAATCCCTTGAGCGCCGAAGTCGGTATCAACAACAACGACCTCGAAGGTAAGAACGTCAGCACGCTGGCGATGGAATTGCCCATCAGTTGCCTGACTGCGGGCACCGACCCCGTCATCGGCGCCTTCACCACGGCCAGCCTGCGCCAGGGCCGCTTGCTCGATGGTTCACCGGCCAGTGGCCTGGGCAAGGTCACCCGCAGTGGTGGTGCCTGGACGCAGGTGTCACGTCTGGGCATGCCGCTGGTGAACGAGCTCATCATCGGCATCGACGACAAAGACAAGTTCAACGCTTCCAAGCCCAAGGACGACGCCGCCAAGTTCGCCGACTACGTCACCAACCCGGTGCTGCCGGCCTTGATCCAGACGCTGTTCCCATCGGCCTTGGCGCCGACGAACTTTCCGCGTACCGATCTCGTCACCGTGTTCCTCAAGGGCATCAGTGGCGTGAACCAACCCACCACCGTGGTGTCGGCAGAAATGCTGCGCTTGAACACCTCGATCGCCGTCACGCCTGCAGCCACGCAGAACCCGTTGGGAGTCGCTGCGGGCGACAACGCCGGCTTCCCCAACGGTCGCCGTCCCGCAGACGACGTGGTCGACCTGTCGCTGCGTGTGGCGATGGGCGCTTTGTGTGTGCTGACCGGTGCCGCCGACACCTTGAAGGTCGGCTGCAAACCGGCCGACGCACCTGCCGGTGGCCTGGCGCTCACCGATGGCGTGCGCAAGACGGCGGCGAACTACGCCCCCGGTTTTCCCTACCTGACGACTCCGTTGCCAGGCAACCTGAACCCCACCGCTGCCCCTGGCACGGTTTACCCGTGAGGCCAGCATGAGACTGCATCGAACGTTTGCCTATGCCGCAGCGGTGGGCGCTGCACTGGCGATGGCCGGCTGCTGGGGTGATGACGACGGTGACGCCGGCGAGCGGGTGGCACCGGTGCCGCCGCCGCCGGTGGTCGTCGTGCCGCCGCCGGTGGTCGTGGTGACCGAGGTGCCGGCCAGCGCCGGGGTCAGTACGGCGTCGCTGATCAGCTTCATTCTGGCCTTAGCCATGAATAACGAAACGTCGGAGCCCTTGACGATCGGCAGCACGTTTGCCGTGCCCGCCGACGAAACCGGCGAGCCGACCATCCCGTGAACTGACAGGACCCCATGGGGCGCCCTCGGCCCCGACATCCACCCACAACTCTCAAGGAAACACCATGGAAACGAACTACGTTACGCGCGACAAATACGGTATGTACAACGGCGGCGACAACGACGACAGCGGACCCGGCCCCGAGCTGATGGGTGCCGACACGCTGATGGGCAACGACGTCTACAACAAGGACGGCGAGGACCTGGGCGACATCAAGGAATTCATGATCGACATGGCCAGCGGCAAGGTCTCCTACGCCGTGTTGTCTTACGGCGGCTTGCTCGGCATGGGCGACAAACTCTTTGCGGTGCCGTGGTCGGCGTTGAAACTGGACACCGTCAACAAGCGCTTCACGCTGGACGTGCTGCAGGCCACGCTTGAAGACGCGCCCGGTTTCGACAAGGACCATTGGCCGGCCATGGCCGACAAGTCCTGGGCCAGTAGCGTGCACAAGTTCTACGGCGCACCGTACAGCGACGGCTGAAGTGCGCTGAGCGCTGACGCATCGGCAGGCGCATTCAAGTGCCTGCCGATGCGCGTTTTTAATCGGCCTTGACGCCCGAGTCCCGCACCAACTTGGCCCAGAAAAGGTTGTCGTCTTTGAGAAAGGCGGCAAAGTCTTCGGGCGACTTCGACATCGCCGTCTCGGTGCCTTCGCGCGCCAGCGCGGCCTTGATCTCGGGCCTGGCCAGCGCTTCTTGCGCAGCGTCGAACACGCGTTTGATCACGTCCGGCGGCGTGCCCACAGGCACGAAGAGTCCGTACCAGAAACTGATGCTGTAGTTGCCCAGGCCCGACTCGTTCATGCCGGGAATGTCAGGCACCAGTGGCGAGCGCTGCGGGCTGGTAACGCCGATGGCGCGCAGCCGCCCGGCTTGCACCATGGGCAGCACCGAAGGCGGCGTGCCGAAGGTCAACTGGACTTCACCGGCGATCACACTCTGGATCGCAGGTGCGCCACCTTTGAAGGGGATGTGCACCATGTC
>JANOJR010000125.1:0-3592 GCA_031418855.1 Rubrivivax sp. | reverse complement strand
CCCAGGCCGGCGCGCACGGCGTCTTCCACATCGTCTTCGTTGGCTTCTTCGGTGCCAAAGGCGGCGAGCATGCCGTCACCCGTGTACTGCAGCACGCGGCCATGGTGGCGCTGGACGATCGCCGTGAAGCGCTCCAGCGCGCCGTCCATCACGGCGTGGATTTCCTCCGGGCCCAGCGCCTGGCCGATGGCCGTGGAGCCGACCACGTCGACAAAGAGCACGCTGACTTGTTTGAGCTGCTGCGTTGGCGGCGTGGGCGCCGGCGCCGCCGCCGCAAGCTCGCGCTCACGCAAGGTGGCGAGTTCGCGCTTGATCGGCGCCAGTGCGGCGTCGACCAGCGCGTCACCCAGCACACCGCGCTGCGCCTCCAGCGCCGCGACGGTGGCGGCGAGCTGGTCGGCGGTTTGCTCCATGGCTAACGTCTGCCTTAGTGGGCGGGCGCGCTCGGCCCCGCGCCACCGGCCTGGTGCAGCACCCGCTGCGGATACGGGATCACCACGCCGGCCTCGTTCAGCGTGCGCAGCACGGCCAGGTTCACATCCGAGCGCACGTTGCCGTGGCCCATCTCGGGGTCGTTGATCCAGAACGGAATCTTCAGCTCCAAGCCATCGGGCGCGAACTGCTCAAGGTGCACCTGCGGCGGCGGCTCGGCCAACACACGCGACACGGCGGCAACCGCCTCAAGCAAGCGCGGGAACAAGGCGTCGAGGTCGCTGCCGTAGGCCACCTGCACGCTGGTGGTGTGCAGCACGCGGCGGTCGGCGAGGGAGGAGTTTTCGACGCGCTGGATGATCATCATCTCGTTGGGCACGATGGCCTCGCGGCCGTTCAGTGCGCGAATCACGGTGTAGCGCGTTTTGATGTCGCTGATGGTGCCCTCGAAGCCGTCGACCTTGACGACGTCCCCGATGCGCATGCTGCGCTCGGCCAGGATGACAAAACCGCTGATGTAGTTGGCCGCGAGCTTTTGCAAACCAAAGCCGATGCCCACGCCCAGCGCGCCGCCTAACACGCCAAGTGCGGTGAGGTCGATGCCCGCGGCCGACAGCGCAAACATCAGCCCCAGCAGCAGCAGCACCGCGCGCAGGGTGTTGGCCGCCATCTTGCGCAGAGACAGGTTATCGCGCGCGCCGTGCAACAAGCGCGCTTCGAGCGTGGCGCTGAGCCACAAGGCCAGCACCAGTACGGTGATGGCCGCGAGCGCGCCTTCAATGAGGTTACGCACCGAGATGCGCGTGCTGCCGATCTTCCACGAGATGGCGTCAAGCTCGGCCAGCAGCAGCGGCAAGAGGCCGGTGATCCACAGCGCGGCGGCGATCCAGGCCAGCCACGAGACGGTGGTCTGCATCACGCGCACGGCGGCCGATGTCGGGAATGCCTTTTGCATCACGTGGGCCAGCACGCGGATGACGACCAGTGCCCACAGCACCGGCACGGCCAGGCGGAACACCGCCATTGGCAGCATGTCGGACAGGGCCCAGCGCGCCGCCAGGGCGGCTAACACCGCAAGTACCGGGAAGAGCACGCCGTCGATGATGCGCTGGCCAAACCAGATCGAGCCGCGCGGGCTGCGGCCGGCGCCACCGCGCAGCAGCCGCACGACAAGCCAAGCCACCGCCAGGCAAGCCAGCAACACCGCCGCTTCAATCAGCGCGCTGCGCTGCGACAGTGCGTGCAACAACTGGCCGAATTCGGCCGCCGTCAGCTGCGGCGTCAAGCCAGGCCCGCCAGCACGCGCAGGTGCGCGGCCACGCTGCGCGCCAGGGCGCTGAGGTTGTAGCCCCCTTCCAGGCAGGAGACGATGCGGCCCTGCGCATGGCGCGCCGCCAGTGCCATCATTTGCTGCGTTAGCCAGGCGTAGTCGTCTTCCACCAAGCCCATCTGGCCCAGGTCATCTTCACGGTGGGCGTCAAAGCCCGCCGAGATGAAGAGCATCTGCGGCGCAAAGGCTTCCAGACGCGGCATCCAGTGCTCGGAGACCGCCGCGCGCATGGCCGGGCCGCGTGTGTAGGGCGCCAGCGGCAGGTTGACCATGTTGTCGCCCTTCGGGCTCGTGCCGGAATAGGGGTAGAGCGGGTGCTGGAAGAAGCTGCACATCAAGATGCGCTCGTCGCCCGCGACGATGTCTTCGGTGCCATTGCCGTGGTGCACGTCGAAGTCGATGATCACCACGCGTTCCAAGCCGTGCACGTCCAGCGCATGGCGCGCGGCCACGGCCACGTTGTTGAAGAAACAAAAGCCCATGGCCTGCTCGCGCGTGGCGTGGTGGCCAGGTGGACGTGTCGCGCAGAAGGCGTTTTTCGCGTGGCCTTTGATCACGGCGTCGGTGGCGGCAATGGCCGCACCCGCCGCGCGCAACACGGCCTGATGGGTGCCGGGGCTGGCGATGGTGTCGGGGTCGAGCGCACGCGGCTCGTTGTTGATCGTCACCTGCTCGAGCAAGTCGAGCGCGTTGCCGACGTAGTAGCCACTGTGCGCACGGCCGAGCTGCTCGGCCGTGGCCAGCGGCGCGGCGTGGTAGTCAAGTGCCAGGTCCAGGCCGGTGGCGCGCAAGTGGTCGGCGATGGCGTCCAGCCGCGCCGGGCATTCGGGGTGGCCACGGCCCATGTCATGCAGGCGGCAATCGGCGTGGCTGTACAGAGCGGTGTTCATGCCTTAGTTCATCCTTGCGGGCAGTTTCTTTTCGGTTAAGGTGGCACGCATGGACCCAAGCCTCGCGCGCCAGCTTGCCCGGCTGGCTGACCAGATTAGCACGATCATTGTGGGCAAACGCACGCAGATCGAAGACTGCATCGCCTGCCTTGTCGCCGGTGGCCATCTGCTCATTGAAGACGTGCCCGGTGTCGGCAAAACCACGCTGGCGCATGCGCTGGCGGTGTCGCTCGGGCTGAAGTTTTCGCGCGTGCAATTCACCGCCGACCTGATGCCCAGTGACCTGGTGGGGGTCAGCGTTTTCGAGCGCAGCAAAGAGGCCTTCGTCTTCCACCAGGGTCCTGTGTTCACGCAGGTGCTGCTGGCCGACGAGATCAACCGCGCCGGGCCCAAAACGCAAAGCGCGCTGCTCGAAGCGATGGAAGAACAGCAGGTCTCGGTGGAGAACGAAACACGCAGCCTGCCGCATCCCTTCTTCGTCATCGCCACGCAGAACCCGTCGGACCAACTCGGCACCTACCCGCTGCCTGAAAGCCAGCTTGACCGCTTCTTGCTGCGCATCACCCTGGGCTACCCCGACCGGGCATCCGAGCGCGCGCTGCTCAGTGGTGAAGACCGCCGCCACGCCGCCATGCGCCTGCAACCGGTGATGCGTGGCAGCGAGCTCGAGCGCGCGCAGGCCGCCGTGCTCGCCGTGCGCGCTTCCGAACCTTTGCTCGACTTCCTGCAAGCCTTGATCGCCGCCACGCGCTCGGGCCAATGGTTCGTGGAAGGCCTCTCGCCGCGCGCCGGCATCGCCGTGCTGCGCGTGGCCACGGCGCGTGCCTTCATGGCCGAGCGCGACTACGTCGCGCCTGACGACATCCAGCAATTGCTGCCGCACGCCATCGCCCACCGCCTGGTGCCGCTGCCCGGCGCCGGCCGTGGCGCGGTGGAGCAG
>JANOJR010000124.1:0-25073 GCA_031418855.1 Rubrivivax sp. | reverse complement strand
GTACGGCCTGGCGCGCAAGTTCATCCTCGGCGGCGGCAGCAACGTGGTGTTCACGAAAGACATCGACGCGGTGGTGCTGAAGGTCGAGATCATGGGCCGCAGGCTGCTGCAGGAAACGCCCGCTGGCTGGCTGCTGGAATTCGGCGCCGGGGAATCGTGGCACGGCGCGGTGGCCTGGGCGGTGGACAACGGCTGGGCGGGGCTGGAAAACCTGGCGCTCATCCCGGGCTGCATGGGCGCCGCGCCGGTGCAGAACATCGGGGCCTACGGCGTGGAGCTGAAGGACCGCTTCCATTCGCTGGACGCGGTGGACCTGGTGACCGGCCGCACCGTCACCTTGAACGCTGCCGATTGCCGCTTTGGCTACCGCGACAGTGTGTTCAAGCAGCACGGTTTTGGCGGTCTGGCCGGCAAGTCACTGATCACACGCGTGCGGCTGTGGCTGCCGCGGCCCTGGCAGCCGGTGCTGGGCTACCTGGACATCGAACGCAAAATGACCGAGACCGG
Organism: Rubrivivax sp.; assembly: GCA_031418855.1. GTDB lineage: Bacteria > Pseudomonadota > Gammaproteobacteria > Burkholderiales > Burkholderiaceae_C > Rubrivivax. The sequence continues at coordinate 24,566 of JANOJR010000124.1, read as the reverse complement.
CAACCGCGCGCCCGACTCACGCACGCTCTTCGACTGGGTGTGTTCAATCCGGCGCGCCAAGCTGCCCGACCCGGCGCTGATCGGCAATGCCGGCAGCTTCTTCAAGAACCCTGTGGCCACGCCCGAGCAGTGCCTTGACATCATCGGCCGCGACCCCGAGATCGTGCACTACCCGATGCCCGACGGCAGCATGAAGCTGGCTGCAGGCTGGCTCATCGACGCCTGCGGCTGGAAAGGCAAGACAGTGGGCGCGGCCGGCGTGTACGAGAAGCAGGCGCTGGTGCTGGTGAACCGTGGCGGCGCCAGTGGCGCCGAGGTGGTCACGCTGGCGCGTGCGATCCAGGAGAGTGTTTACGGGCGCTTTGGCATTCGGCTGGAGCCTGAGCCCATCATCGTGTGACGTCGCGCTGCGGCAGCAGGTCAAGCCGCTTGAGTGCCGCGGCGCTGGCGGTGAGTTGATCCTCAAAGCGTTTGACCAAGAGCGCGATCTCGTGCGCGGGCAAATGCGCGGCGCCTTCACGCAGTGCCTCGGCCGTGGACGCCAGCGCAGCAAAGCCCAGGTTCAGGGCGGCACCGCGCACGGCATGGGCGTTGACGCGCAGGTCCAGCGGCTGGCCGTCGCGCACGGCCGCGCGCAGGCGCGCCAGCGTGGCCGGCGCGTCATCGAGAAACGCCACCAGCAGCGACATCAGGCGCTCGCGCGACATCGACTGCATGGCCGTGTTGAGCGTGGCCTGGTCAAGCACCGCCGTGCTGGCAGGCAGCAACAGGCTGTCCACGCGCGTGTGGCGCGGCGGTAGGGCGCCGCCCTGCCCGGACCCACCCGCAAGCACGGCACCCGCACCACCACCGAAGAGCCGGCGCATCGTGGCGGCCAGCGCCTGCGCGCTGATGGGCTTGGTCAAGAAGTCGTTCATGCCCGCGAGCATGCAGCGCTGGCGCGTCTCGGGGAATGCGTCGGCCGTGAGCGCCACGATCGGCACGGTGGCGAGTGCCGGGTCTGCCAACGCGCGGATGGCCTTGGTGGCCTGGATGCCGTCCATGCGCGGCATGTGCAGGTCCATCAAGACGATGTCGAAGCGGCGCTGGCCTGCCGCACTCACGGCCTCTTCGCCATCGGCCGCAAAAAACGTGCGGTGGCCCAGGCTCTCCAACACCGCAGCCAGGTAAGCGCGATTCACCGGGTGGTCTTCGGCCACCAGCACGCTCAGCGCCATGGCGTCCACCGGCACGCCGCCGCCCTGCGGCGGCGCTGCGTCCGACACCGCAGCGGCCAAGCGCAGCGGCAACTGAAACGTGAACGCGCTGCCTTCGCCAAGGCGGCTGCGCACCTCGATGTCGCCCGCCATCAAGCGCGCCAGATTACGTGAAATCTCCAGCCCCAGGCCGGTGCCACCATAGCGCCGCGAGCGCGAGTTGTCGCCTTGCGAAAAGCGCCTGAACAAGCCTGCCAAGGTGGCCTTGTCCATGCCGATGCCGGTGTCGGTGACGATGAAGACCAGCTTGGCCTGCGCCACGCTGCGGTCAACCCGCACGTCTAGCACCACCGCTCCACGCTCCGAAAACTTGATGGCGTTGGCCAGCAGGTTGAAGAGCACCTGCTTCACGCGCGTCGGGTCGAGCTCCACACGCTCGGGCACGGCCGGGTCGGCGTCAATATGCAGCGCCAGGTTCTTGCGCATGGCTTGCGGGCGCATCAGCGCTTCGACGTCACGCAAGAGCGTGCGCAGCTCGATGTCCAGCGGCGCCAGCGTCATGCGCCCGGACTCCAGCTGCGACATGTCCAGAATGTCATTGAGGATCTGCAAGAGATGGTCGGCCGACTCGGTGGCGGTATGCAGGTAGTCCATCTGGCGCGGTGCCAGCCCGGTCTCACGCAGCAGCGACAACATGCCCAGCAGGCCCTGGAAAGGCGTGCGCAACTCGTGGCTCATGTTGGCCAGGAAGACGCTTTTGGCGGCACTCGCGGCCTCGGCCTCGCGCCGCGATTCGCGCAGCGACATGGTCAGCTCTTCCAGCACCTCGCGCCGCTGGTCCAGGCGGCGCAGCTGGCGCAAGGCGATGACCGCAAAGGCCAGCGTCAGCAACATCAAAAACAAAGTCAGCACAAAGCCAATGCGGTTGTGCTGCGCCACCGCCTGGCGCCGCTGTTCGCGCTGCTGCTCCACCAGGTCGGCAGCGTGTTGCGACGTCGCCTGCATGGCGTCACCCAAGCGGTCTAGCTCGGGGCGCAGCACCAGCAGCCGGGCTGGCGAGGGGTCGAGCTGCGGGCCCAGTTGCGCGATCAAGTACTCCGCACGCGACAGCGCCACCTCGGCTTGCGCCACCGCCGGAATCTCGCCCGCGTTGGCGCGCTCGCGCAGGGCCTGCGTGTACTTGATCAGCTCGCGCCAGCGGCGCGACAACTCATCGTGCTGCGGCGCCGAGGACGAGGTGGCTGAAGGCGCCTCACGCGGCCAGGCTTCGTAGACCCGCAAATAGGCAGCTTCACTGCGGTGCGCCAGCGAGACCCAGGCGCCACCTTCATCGACCACCGCGCGCGACAGCAAAACGAGTTGGCGCCACTGCAAGCCGCCGATGATGAGCACCGTGAGCACCAGCAAGGCGCCAACCCCGCCCAGCCAACCGGCGCCACGGCGTGAGCCTTGACGCCGCTCTGTGTGCGGCAATTCGGCGTGGTCGCTGGCATCCATCGTATGGCGCAAGATTCTAGGAGCCAGCCCGTGACATGGGACAGTTACACGGGCCCACATGCCACAATGTTTTTGCGCTACCGCAACCCCCGCCATGAGCCCCCCATGTCCCTCGTTTGCACCATCCATGGCGCGCGTGATTTGCGTGTCGAAGAAGCGCGCAACTGCCGCTGAGCCGCGCCGCTGAGCCTTTGAGCTGACACTGGACCGCAGCCGCAGCAACAATGTGCAGCGGATGGCGTCTACCTCCACATACCGAAAGTCAACCGACACCATGAGCACACGTCTCGCCGGCAAAACCGCCCTCGTCACCGCCGCCGGCCAGGGCATTGGCCGCGCCACGGCACTGGCCTTTGCGCGCGAAGGCGCGCGCGTCATCGCCACCGACATCAACGCGCAGCTATTGGCCGACTTGAGCGGCCTCAAAGGCATCGGCACACTGCGCTTGGACGTCACCGACGCGGCCGCCATCGCCGCCTTGCCCGCGCAGCTGGGCCACATCGACGCTCTCTTCAACGGTGCCGGCTTCGTGCACGCCGGCAGCGTGCTTGAAGCGACGGAAGCCGACTGGGACTTCGCCTTCACGCTCAATGTGCGCTCGATGTTCCGGCTGATCCAGGCGCTGCTGCCGGGCATGTTGGCGGCCGGCGGTGGCTCCGTCATCAACATGGCCTCGGCGGCGTCGAGCATCAAAGGCGTGCCCAATCGCTTCGTGTACGCCACCACCAAGGCGGCGGTGATTGGGCTGACCAAATCGGTAGCTGCCGACTTTGTGGGTCGCGGCATCCGCTGCAACGCCATCTGCCCGGGCACGGTGGAGTCGCCCTCGCTGCGTGAACGCATCGACGCCCAGGCCCAGAGCAGCGGCCAGACACACGCGCAGGTGGAAGCCGCGTTCGTGGCGCGCCAACCCATGGGCCGCCTGGGCCGCGTCGACGAAATCGCCGCGCTGGCCGTCTACCTGGCCAGCGACGAATCAGCATTTACCACCGGCGCCACGCACGTCATCGACGGCGGCTGGTCGCTTTAGCGCTCGTTCACACACCACCTACCCAAGGAAAGACCAATCATGAAGTTGATGAGACTCGGCGCCCGTGGCGCAGAACGCCCGGCGCTGCTGGACGCACAGGGCCTTGCGCGTGACTTGTCGGGCGTGCTGGCCGACATCAACGCCGCCGCGCTCTCGCCAGCGAGCCTGGCCCGGCTGCGCGCCATCGACCCGGCCACGCTGCCCGTCATCGCCAACCCGGGCCGCATCGGCGCGCCCTGGAGCGGCTGCGAAAAGTTCTTGTGCATCGGCTTGAACTACGCTGACCACGCCGCCGAGTCGGGGCTGGCCATTCCCAAAGAACCCATCCTCTTCATGAAGCCCATCAGCGCACGCGTGGGGCCCAACGACGACGTGGTGTTGCCGCAAGGCTCGGTCAAGGGCGACTGGGAGATCGAGCTCGGCATCGTCATCGGCAGTAAAGCGCGTTACGTGAGCGAGGCCGACGCGCTGAGTTATGTCGCCGGCTACTGCGTCGTCAACGACGTGAGTGAGCGTGAATACCAGATCGAGCGCGGCGGCACCTGGGACAAGGGCAAAGGCTGCGACACCTTCGGCCCGGTAGGCCCCTGGCTGGTGACGACGGACGAGATCAGCGACCCGCAAAACCTGGCCATGCAGCTCGACGTCAACGGCGAGCGGCGCCAGAAGGGCAGCACGAAGACGATGATCTTCAGCGCCGCGCACATCGTGAGTTACGTCAGCCGCTTCATGACGCTGTACCCGGGTGACCTCATCGCCACCGGCACGCCGCCCGGCGTGGGCATGGGCATCAAGCCCAGCCCCGTGTACCTGAAGGCGGGCGACACCATGGAGCTAACGATCGAAGGGCTGGGCACGCAGCAGCAGCGCGTGTTTGCCTGGGATCCGGCGGTGATTGACGGCTGACCCTGTGAGCGCGCCCCCCACCATCCGCATTCACCCGGCTGACGACGTCGTCATCGCGCGCCAGCAGCTGCTGGGCGGCACGCGCATCGAGCGCGAAGGCATCACCATCAGCGGCCTGGTGCCGCCGGGCCACAAAGTCGCCGTGCGTGCCATCGCGGCCGGCGCGCCAGTGCGGCGCTACAACCAGATCATCGGCGTGGCCAAGGTCGCCATCCAGCCGGGCCAGCATGTGCACAGCCACAACCTGGAGTTCGCTAACTTCGCGCGTGAGCATGCTTTTGGCGCCGACTTGCAGCCCACTGCGTTTGTGGACGCGCCCGCCACCTTCAGGGGCATCGTGCGCGCGGATGGCCGCGTGGCCACACGCAACTACATCGGCGTGCTGACCTCGGTGAACTGCTCCGCCACGGTGGCGCGCGCCATCGCCGACCACTTCCGCCGCGACATCCACCCCGAAGCGCTGGCGGCCTACCCTAACGTCGACGGTGTGGTGGCTCTCACGCACGGCGCCGGCTGCGCCACGGCCAGCGACGGTGAGCCCTTGCAGCTGCTGCGCCGCACGCTCGGCGGCTACGCGCGCCACCCCAACTTCGCCGCCGTGCTGGTGGTGGGCCTGGGCTGCGAGACGAACCAGATCGGCGGCCTGCTCGACCAGGAAGGCCTGAGCACCGGCCGCGCATTGCATAGCTTCAACATTCAGGACACGGGCGGCACCAGGAAGACGGTGGCGCATGGCGTCGAGCTTGTGCAGTGGATGCTCGAAGAGGCCAATCGCGTGCAACGACAAGACGTGAGCGCCAGCCACATCACCGTGGGCCTGCAATGTGGCGGCTCCGACGGTTATTCGGGCATCAGCGCGAATCCGGCCCTGGGCGCTGCGGTCGACCGCCTCGTGCGCCACGGCGGCACCGCCATCCTGTCGGAGACGCCCGAGATCTACGGTGGCGAACACCTGCTGACGCGCCGTGCGGTCAGCGCAGACGTTGCTAACAAGCTACTGACGCGCATCCGCTGGTGGGAACGCCATGTCGAAGAAACGCATGGCTCGATGGACAACAACCCCTCGGCGGGCAACAAGGCCGGGGGCCTGACGACGATCCTGGAGAAGTCGCTCGGCGCGATCGCCAAGGGTGGCACCACGAATCTGGTGGATGTCTACGAGTACGCGCAAACCGTCAAGGCCAAAGGCTTCGTCTACATGGACACCCCCGGCTACGACCCCGTGTCGGCCACCGGCCAAGTCGCGGGCGGCGCCAACCTTATCTGCTTCACCACCGGCCGCGGCTCGGCCTATGGCTGCGCGCCCTCACCGTCGCTCAAGCTGTCGACCAACTCGGAGCTGTGGCGCAAGCAGGAAGACGACATCGACATCAACTGCGGCGACATCATCGACGGCACCGCCAGCGTCGACGATGTCGGCGAGCGCATCTTTCGCCGGATGCTGGCCACCGCTTCCGGCGAGCGCACCAAGAGCGAGGTGCATGGCTACGGGCAGAACGAGTTTGTGCCCTGGGTCCTGGGTGCCACGATGTAGTCGGCACGTCGACTCATACCCAGTTGCAATCGATCGCTTAAGTCTGGGCGCTTTGGGAAAAGGCGCTTGCCCGCGTCCAGGCGGTGTGTATGCGTCGAAGCCTCAGCGCAGCAAAACCGAGGCTGCTCAGGTCGTTGCGGGCGCGCGCGTCGGTCGTCCCGTTGCTTTGACGGCCCTCGTACACGCGCATGCCGGCGTGGTGGGCCCGTTGGGCCATCAAGCCGTGGTGCTTGCCGGTGGCTTCCAGCGCCACGATGCTGCCTTGGGGTAGGCCGCACAGCCCGGCCTGGATGCCGGCACCGTTGCTGCGCACGCTGGCCGAGCCGGGTTGACCGTGCGTGGCGTTGACGAGTTCGGCCTTGCCGGCGCGAAGCCGCCGCCGCTTGCGTCTTGGCTGAATGCGTGCAAACCGTGCGCAAGCCCTTCGGGCGGAGCCTTCGCGCCGAAGCAATGCAGGCCCGGGTTCCCCCGGATGCTCGATGCCCATGCATCCATTACCGTATACGTTAATGAATGCACATCCTGCCCTATCGATGCTTGCCGCCGACGACGCCGTCCCTGCTGGCATGTCAGCGCAGCCGCCACTGGGCGTGGGGGCGCTGGGCACACTGGGCATGGGTTTGCAACGTCCAGAGTGCGTGTTGGCGGTTGCGCGCGGTGATCTCTACTGCGCCGACTGGCGCGGCGGCGTGGCCCACATTCGCCCCGACGGCAGGCAGTCGCTCTACCTCGGCCAGGGCCCTGGTGGCGTGGCGCTCAAGCCCAACGGCATTGCGCTCCTGCGCGACGGCTCGTTCTTGCTGACGCAACTTGGCGCCCATGACGGCGGCGTCTACCGGCTGCAACGCAGTGGCCATGTCGCGCCGTGGTTGATGCAGGTCGACGGCCAGGACCTGCCGCCCACCAACTTCGTGGTGGAAGACCACGCCGGTCGCTTTTGGGTCACTGTCAGCACGCGGCGCCAGCCCCGTGCGCTGGGCTACCGCGCGAGTTGTGATGACGGCCTCATCGTCTGTGTCGACTCTCGGGGCGCAAGCAGCGCGCGCATCGTCGCCGACGGCCTGGGCTACACCAACGAAGTGGCACTGCACCCCAGCGGCCAATGGCTCTACGCCAACGAAACCTTTGCCCGGCGCCTGTCGCGCTTTGCGCTGCGCGCGGACGGCAGCCTGGGCCCGCGCGAGACGGTCACCAACTTTGGCGCCGGCACCTTTCCCGATGGCCTGGCGTTTGACGAAGAGGGCTACGCCTGGGTCGTGAGCATCGTCAGCAACCGCCTCATCCGCGTAGCGCCTGACGGCACACAAACACTGTGGCTTGAAGACGCCGACGACGAGCACCTGCGCAGGGTCGAGGCCGCCTACCTGAGCGGCACGATGGACCGCCCGCACCTTGACGGCGTGAAGAGCCAGCGCCTGCGCAACATCTCCAGCATCGCCTTCGCCGGGACTGAGCGCCGCACCGGCGTGCTGGGCTGCCTGTTGGGCGACTGTCTGCACACGCTGGTGATGCCGGCGCCGGGTGTCGCGCCCACGCACTGGCACTTCTAACGCTACGCCTACGCGCATGCCCAAACTGAGCTCAAGCCGCCCACCCGCCGCCGTCGACATACCCGCGCCAGCCACGGCGTCCATGGTCGACCAGGCCTACCAGCTGGTGCGCCGGCGCATCCTTGACAACCAGTGGCCACCGGGCCACCAGGCGCTGGAACAAGAGGTGGCGCTGGCGCTGGGCATGAGCCGCACACCCGTGCGCGAAGCCTTGATCCGCCTGCGCAATGAAGGGCTGGTCGACGTGGTGCCACGCCACGGCATGCGCGTGCTGCCGGTGTCGCCCACCGACATGCGCGAGATCTACGAAATCCTGACCGCGCTGGAGGGCATGGCCGCCGAAATCCTGGCGCGGCGCAAGCCCAGCGTGGCTGAGCTGGCGCCACTCATCAGCGCTACACGTTTGATGGAAAAAGCGCTCAAGGCCAATGACCTGGACGCCTGGGCTGCAGCCGACGAATCCTTTCATGCGCAGCTGATCGAGCTGGCCGGCAACCGCCAGTTGCAGCAGACGGTGCTGAACTACTGGGACCGCGCGCACCGGGCACGTTTGTTCTCGCTCAAGCTGCGGCCCAAGCCAGTGAACTCGACCAAAGAACACATGCAGCTGGTGGAGCGCATCCGCGCCGGCGACGCTGAAGGTGCGGCCGCCGGCTACCGCGCACACCGCGAGCGCGCCAGCCGCGAATTGCTGGCGATCTTCGAGCGCTTCAAGCTCGCCCAGATGTAGGTACAAGGCACCCACGTGATGACAAGCTACGACATAGCGGTGCTGCCCGGCGACGGCATCGGCCGCGCAGTGATGGCGGCGGGGCTGGCGGTGCTGGCTGCACTTGAGCCCCGCATCGCGCGTCGCTTTCATTGCACCCAGCACGCCGCTGGCGCGCAGCATTACGTCGACAGCGGCGTGGCGCTGCCCGAGCCCACACTGGCCGCCGCGCGCCGCGCCGACGCCATCCTCTTCGGCGCCATGGGCCTGCCGTATGTGCGCGGCGCTGACGGCACCGAAATCATTCCGCAGCTCGACATCCGCTTCGCGCTGGATCTCTACGCCGGCGTGCGCCCCATTCGCAGCTGGCCCGGCCTGCCGTCGCCGCTGGCCGACCCGCGCGCCGCGCAGATCGACCTCGTGCTCGTGCGCGAAAGCACCGAAGGCCTGTTCTACGCGCGCGGTCGTGGCTTGGTCGAAGGCGACGCGGTGTACGACACCATGAAGATCACACGCGCCGGCACCGCACGCGTGTGCGACTTCGCCTTCAAACTGGCGCGCCAACGCAAAGCGCAGGGCCGGCGCGGCCACGTCACCAACGTCGACAAGGCCAACGTCTTCGCGTCGATGGCGCTTTGGCGTGAAGTCTTTGTGCAACGTGCTGGCGCATTCCCCGACATCAGCACCGAGCACGCCTACGTCGACGCCATGGCGCTGAACTTGGTGATGAAGCCGTGGGCCTATGACGTGCTGGTCACCGAGAACATGTTCGGCGACATCTTGTCGGACCTGATCGCCGCGCTGGCTGGTGGCATGGGCATGGCGCCTTCGGCCGACCTGGGCGACGCACACGGCCTCTTTCAGCCGGCCCATGGCACGGCGCCCGACATCGTGGGCCAGGGCATCGCCAACCCCACGGCGATGATTCTTTCGGTGGCGATGATGCTGGATTGGCTGGCCGACCGCCGTGGCGATACGGCGTTAGCCGACGGCGCCCGCGCCATCGAGCAGGCCATGCAATCCGCGTTCGAGAGTGGCGCCGCGCGGCCGCGCGAATTTGGCGGCGCCAGCAGCACGGCCGACATCACGCGCGCCGTGATCGAGCGGCTTTGAACATGCCGCCACGCATCGCCATGGTTGGCGCGGGCTACTTCGCGCAGTTCCAGCTCGAAGGCTGGCGCGACGCCGGTGCGCCGGTGCTGGCGCTGTGTGATGTCGACCTGGCGCGCGCGCAGGCGCTGGCCGCGCGCTTTGGCGTGGCCCAGGTGTTCAGCGATGCGCGAACCATGCTCGACGCCGTGCAACCCACGTTGCTCGACGTTGTGCTGCCCCCGGCGGCGCAGGCCGGCGTGGTGCTGCAGGCGCTGCAAGCGGGTGTCGCGACCATCTGCCAGAAACCGTTCGGGCTGGATCTGGCGCAAGCGCGCTTGATGGCGAAGCAGGCCGAGGAGCTCCGCGTACCCCTGGTGGTGCACGAGAACTTTCGCTTCACGCCCTGGTTTCGCGAATGCCGCCGGCTCATCGACGCCGGCCACTTTGGGCGCTTGCACAGCGTGAGCTTTCGTTTGCGCCCGGGCGACGGCCAGGGTGCGAACGCCTACCTGGACCGCCAGCCCTATTTCCAGCAAATGCCGCAGCTGCTGGTACGCGAAACCGCCGTGCATTTCATCGACAGCTTCCGCTACCTGATGGGCGAGGTGCGCACGGTGACGGCGCGGCTGCGCAAGCTCAACCCGGTGATCCAAGGTGAAGACGCGGGCCTGGTGATCTTCGAGTTCGACGACGAGCGCGCGGGCCTCTTCGACGGCAACCGGCTGAACGACCATGTCGCCGCCAACCCGCGCCGCACCATGGGCGAGATGTGGCTCGAAGGCGAGGCGGGTGTGCTGAGCCTGGACGGTGACGCGCGGCTGTGGTGGAAGCCCCACCACGGGCAGCAAGTCGAGCATGCCTACGAACGCGGAGGCGCAGGTGCTTTTGGCGGCGCCTGCACCGCGCTGCAAGCCCATGTGCTGCGCCACTTACAAGACGGCACGCCACTGGAAAACAGCGCCAGCAGCTACCTTGCCAACCTGCATGTGCAAGCCGCCATTTACCACTCGCACGCTGCGGGCCAGCGTGTGCTGATGTCGCAGTTCAACCCCCACCCCAACAACTGAAGGAGACCTTGATGCACGCACCCGCCCTCACCGCCCTGGCCTTGGCCGCCGCCTTGCTAACGTCCAACACGCTCGCACAAACGGTGCTCAAGTTCAGCCACACCGACCAGCAGGCCGGCGCGCGCCAGGCAGCCGCCTCGCTCTTCGCCAAGAAGGTTGAAGAGCTGAGCCAGGGCCGCGTCAAAGTGCAGGTGTTTTGCTGCAGCCAGCTCGGCAACGACCCCAAGAACATCGAGCAGCTGGCCCTGGGCGGCATCGACTTCACGGTCTCGGGCACCGGCTCTTACGCGCCGCACGTGCCCACGCTCAACCTCACCGCCCTGCCCTACCTGGTGGAGAGCTACGCACAAGGCTGGAAACTCTACGACGAATCGAAATGGCTGAAGGCGCAGTTCGACAAAGCCCCGGCCAAGGGCTTTCGTTTCCTCGCCACCTGGGAAGCCGGCTTTCGCAGCATGACGACCAAGGAGGCGCTGAATTCGCCCGACGACGCCAAGGGCAAGAAGCTGCGCACCTTCCCCAACGAAATGATGCGGTGGACGCTCGAAGCCATGGGCTTCAACATCCAGATCATGCCGCTGCCCGAGGTCTACCTGGCCATCCAGCAAGGCGCTGTGAGCGGGCAAGAAAACCCCATCGACACCATCTACTCGAACAAGTTCTATGAGGTCGCACCCCACGTCACGCTGACCAACCACGTCTACAGCCCCATCCCCTTGGCTGTTAGCGAGAAGACCTGGCAGAAGCTGAGCCCGGCCGACCAGAAGGCCATCAGCGAAGCCGCGCAGATCGCCGCCAAGTTCAGCCGCGACTTCATTGCTGGCAACGACGAGAACCAGCTCAAAGAGATGGCCAGCAAGGGCGCCAAGATCAACGCCAAGCCCAACGTCGCGGCCTTCCGCGCGGCGGTGCAGCCGGTGTACGGCAAGGCGCGTGAAAAGTACGGCGCCGACGTCGACGCCTTCTTGAAAGAAGCGCAGGCCATACGCGCTACCGTCAAGTGAACAAGGCCCCGCTGCTGCACGCTGTGGCCGCGGCGCCGGCGCCCGTGCGCCTGCTCGGCCGCGCGCTCGACTGGACGGTGATCAGCATCGGCGCCGGCCTGGCGATCCTGGTCTTCGTCAACGTCAGCCTGCACCTCATCAACCTGGATCTGGCCTGGGTCACCGAGCTCGGTGAGCTCTTGATGGTGTGGGTCACCTTCCTCGGTGGCGCCTGCGCAGCGCAGCGTGGCTTGCACATGAGCATCAACGAGTTCGTCGACAAGTTGTCGCCGTCTTCAAGGCGCTGGGCCGACGCGGCCATCCTCGCCTTGAGCCTCTTCATGCTGGTGGTGCTGACCCGCTACGGTTGGTCCTTGGTCAACGGCAACTGGAGCAACCAGCTCACCGTGCTGGAGTGGCCCATGGCGATTCAGTACATGGGCATGGCCGTGGGCTGCACGCTGGCCACCATCTTCGTCGCCTTCGATTTGTGGTCGACGCTGCGCGGCGTGCCGCGTGAACAACGCTACCTCCAGGGGCATTGATGCTGGCGCTTGTGCTCTTCGGGATCTTTTTCGTCATCGCGCTGGCCGGTGTGCCGCTGCTGTATGCCTTGCTGCTCACCACCGTGGGCGTGATCTGGGGCATGGGCATGAGCCACCCGCTGGAGACGATTTTTCTCACCTTCATCGGTGGCGTCGAGCCTTTCATCCTGCTCGCCGTGCCGCTCTTCATCTTTGCCGGTGAGCTGCTGGCGCGCGGCGGCGTGGGCAAGCGCATCGTCGGCTTTGCGCGTGTGCTCTTCGGCTGGTTGCCGGGCGGGCTGGGTGTCGTCACCGTCGTCAGCTGCATGCTCTTCGGCGGTGTCTCGGGCTCGGCCATTGCCGACACCGCGGCGATTGGCTCGCTCATCATCCCTGCCATGATCCAGCGCGGCTACTCGCGTGGTTTTGCCGGCGCGCTGCTGGCCGTGGCGGGCACGCTGGCGCTGCTGATGCCGCTGTCGATCCCGTTCCTGGTCTACGCCTTCGTCTCGGGCGTGTCGATGCGCAGCTTGTCGATGGCCGGGCTGGTGCCGGCCATCGCCTCGGCCATCGCGCTCATCGTGGTGTGCATGTGGCACGGCAAGAAGACCGGGTGCGACAACGGCGACGAGCGCGCGTCATGGGCGCAGATCTGGGCCGCCACACGTGACGCCGGGCCGGCGCTGCTGATGCCCGTCATCATCATCGGCGGCATCTGGAGCGGCCTGTTCACACCTAGTGAGTCGGCTGCGGTGGCGGTGATGTATGGCCTGCTGGTGTCGCTGGCGGTCTACAAAGACTTGAGCTGGCGCGACATCCCGCAATTGCTGCTCAACGCCTTCATCATGAGCGCGACGGTGATGCTGGTCATCGGCGCCACCGGCGCCATGGCCTGGCTCATCACCGTCGAGCAGGTGGCCGTGCAGATGGCCGAATGGGTCAAGCTGGTGGCCACCGAGCCGTGGATGTTTCTGCTGCTCTTCAACGTCTGCCTGCTGCTGCTGGGCATCTTCATCGAGCCGCTGCCTGCGCTTTTGCTCAGCGCGCCGCTGTTTCTGCCATTGGCCAAGAGCTTTGGCATGGACATGGTGCATGTCGGCGTGGTGATGACGGCCAACCTGGCCATTGCCCTGTACACGCCGCCGGTGGGCGGCACGCTCTTCGTGGCGGCGCGCTTGTCGGGTGCGAGCATTGGTGAGATCACCAAACACCTGTGGCCCTTGATGGGCGCCACCTTTTCGGTGGTCTTGCTGGTCACCTACGTTCCGGCGTTATCGCTTTGGCTGCCACGCTGGCTGGCGTCGTTCTGAGGTGGCCCACCATGCTCGCCTTGGTCGTTGAATTCCGCATCCACGCGGCGCATATTGATGCGTTCGCGGCGGCCATCGTGGCCAACGCGCAGTCGTCGCTGGCGCTCGAGAGCGGCTGCCATCGCTTTGATGTCTGTCGCGACCCTGCGGACGCCGCGCTCTTCTTCCTCTACGAGCTCTACGGCGACGAGGCGGCGATTCAGGCGCACTTGCGCAGCGCGCATTTTCTGGCGATGGACGCCGCCACGCGCGAATGGGTGGAACACAAGTCGGTGCGGCGCTTGAAGCTCGCCCCCGCGTGATCTCAGCATGCGATCTCTGAGCTTTCAGGCCAGCCGCCCCGCCGGCAGCGCCTGCGGCCAGTGCGATAACTTGCGCCAGCGCCAGGCCAGCAGGGCGGCGGTGAGCAGCACCATCACCAGGGCCCATGGCAGCAGCTGGGTGGGTTGCCAGCGCAGGAGCAGCATGGACGGCAAGCCCAGGGCCATGAACAGCAGGTAGGGCACGAAGGCCATGCCAGGACTTGGCGCGCGCATGCGCGACGCATCGCGCCACAGCACGGCCGCCAGCGGCAGCGCCGAACCGTAGAAGGCCCACACCTGCGGCGTGTTGCCCCACCACGCCAACGCGGCGAAGACCGGCAGTGCCGCGGCCCAGACCATCAAGAAGTGCTTCATCTGCTGCCGCGCCAAGGCTTGGTTCAGCACCGCGCCCTGCGGCATGCCTGGCAGCAGCATCAACAAGGCCTGCTCGCGCCTAGACCCCCACAGCGAGCCGGGCAGGGTCATCAACGGGGCGATGACGGTGCTGGCCAGGCCGATGCTCACACCCATGTGGGCACTCCAGAGCTCCTTGCGCATGTCGTCGCTTGCAGAACTCAAGAACAGATACAAGCCGATGACTATTACCAGCTGCACCACCACGACGGCACCCAGGTGCCGCACCCAGTGTTGCACGCCATGCAGCGCCACCTCGGCGCGGGCCAGCACGCTGCCGCGTTGCGGGCTGGCGCGGTGGATGACGCTGGCCAGCCAGGTGTCGGCCATGCGTTGAAACGGCGAACCAAGCACCTCGCCCCAACGCCCATAGGCAGCCAAGGCCGGCTTCTGCCCCACGGCGCCGGCCGAGGCGATCTTCCTGAATGTCTCGCGTTTGGCGTAGACCCGGGCGTGCTCGGCGTCGGCCTTGCCAAACAGGTTCACCAACGCGGTGGCCATGGCCAGCAGCACCAGCAAGGTCCAGAACACGGGCTGCGCTTGCCAATGGTCCTGCATGGGGCCTGTCAGCGGCTGGATGGCTTGGCGAACGCCCCGGTTCTCGAGCAGCGGAAACGGCAGCCACACGACCACCCATAGCACCCACCAGCGCAGCGCCATGGCCATGTACAGCAAGGTGGCGCCAGCGACCATCACCACGAGCAGCAGCGCGCGCGTGGGGTCGCTGCCGGGCTGGTTCAGCACGAACAGTGCAATCAAGCCCACAAAGGCCACCAAGGCCAGCCACAAGCCCAGCGCCGCAGCACGCAAGGCGCGCCCGTGGCCGACCACAAAGCGTGCCGCGTGCGGGTGGTCCAGGCGCAAGAGCGAAGAGAACTGCACGCCCCAGAGCGCCAACAAGCCGACCGCGCCGACCACGCTCAGCAGCACGCTGACCACGCCCCTTGGTGCCCAGAACATCAAGGCCAATGAAGGCGCGCCCACGACCACGGCGGCCAGCCCCACGTACACCCAGAACACCCACAAGCGGCCGTCGTTGCGGCTCCACTGCCAGGGCGCCCGCAGCATCAGGGCGGCCTGGGTGTGCAGGGCGGCGCTCACGTCAGCTCCATGAACAAGTCTTCGAGCGACACCGCCTGCGCATCTGCATCAGCAGGCCACTGCGTGCCCGCCGGCAGCCGCGCCATCACGCGCTCGCGGCCGCCGGCCAGCGGCGTGCGCTTCAGGCTGCCTGCGCCCAGCCGTTGCAGCAGCGCCTGCACCTCGGCGGTGGTGCCTGTCAGCACCCGCACTTCGTCCATCAGCTCGTCCAGCGGTGCTTGCAATGCAATGCGCCCGCCGCTCATGAAGGCCAAGTTGAACGCCACGCGCTCCAGGTCCGACAGGATGTGGGTGGAGAACACCACCGTCGTGCCGCGCTCCAGCACTTGCTCGACCAGCTCAGCGAGGAAGTCGCGCCGGCCGGCCGGGTCCAGGCTGGACACGGGCTCGTCCAGCACCAGCAGGTCGGGGTCGTGGGCCAGCGCGCGGATGATGGACAGCCGCTGCGGCTGGCCCACGCTGAGCTTGCTGATGCGCTTGTCGCGCGCGATGTCCCAACGCGACATCAAGCCGTTCACCTTGGCTTCGTTCCAGCGCGGATAGAAGCTCTTGAAGTAGGCCAGCAGCTGGGCCGGCGTGAAGGCCTCGAACAGATCGCTCTGCTGCGGCACATAGCCGATGCGCGAGCGCGCGGCGTCGTCCAGCCGATGGGCGGGCTGCTGGAACAAGCGCACCGTGCCGGTCTGCGGTTCGCGCAGACCCAGCAGCGCTTCCAGCAGCGTGGTCTTGCCCGCGCCGTTGCGGCCCAGCAGGCCCACCACCTGGCCGGGCAGCAAGCGCCAATCCAGGCCGCGCAGCACGGGCTCGCCCAAGGTGTAGGCCAGGCTCACGCCAGCGAGTTCGGCCGTGGGTGTGGTGGTGGCCAGCAGGTGCTGATTCATGGGGTGTGTCCCTCGTCGATGATCTTTTCGAAGAGCTTGAGCGCGGCCTGCTTGGGCAGTTCAAGCTGCCGCGCCTCGGCCGCGGCGCGGGCCAGCGTGGGGCGCAGCAGCTCCACGCGCGAGGCCGCCGACTGCGCCCGCTGGTGCTGCGGCGCCACGCGCATGGCCAGGCCACGGCGGCGTTCGAGCAGGCCCTCGGCTTCCAGCAGGCTGTAGGCCTTGCTGATGGTCATGGGGTGCACGGCGAGCTGCTGGGCGAGCTCTCGCACCGACGGAATCTCGTCACCGGCCCTGATCTGCCCGCTGGCCACGCGGCGACGCACGTGTTCCACCAGCTGCCGGTAAATGGGCTCGGCCGAACCGGTGTGGATGCTGAAGGCGAAGTCGTCGGTCATTGGGTGTCAAGGTGTACCAGTACGATAGTACACCTAGACACCTGGCGTCAAGCCCAGATCAGGCGCTTGCGGGCCCGCGCGAAGCTTGGTGGTAGAACCCGCCCATGAACCTTTCCCCTACTGTGGGTGTGATCGGCCTGGGTGCCATGGGCAGCGGCATGGCTGCTTCGCTGCGCCGCGCGGGCTTTGCGTTGCACGTGTTCGATCTGCGGCCTGAGCTCACGTCGGCCTTCGTGCGCGAAGGCGGCACGGCGCACAGCACGGCCGCGAGTCTGGCTGCGGACTGTGATGTCGTCGTCAGCGTCGTCGTCAATGCGGCGCAGACCGAGGCACTGCTCTTTGGCGACGGTGCCATGGCCGCAAGCATGAAGCCCGGCGCGGTGTTCGTGATGTGTTCGACGGTGGATCCGAACGTCTCCATCGCCTTCGAGTCGCGCCTGGCCGAGCGCGGCCTGCTCTACCTGGACGCACCCATCTCCGGCGGCGCGGCCAAAGCTGCTAACGCTCAAATGACGATGATGACCGCCGGTCGCCCCGAGGCCTACGCGGCATGCGCCGGCACACTCGACGCCATGGCCGCCAAGGTCTACAAGCTGGGCGACCAAGCCGGTGCGGGCAGCAAGGTGAAGATCATCAACCAGCTGCTCGCTGGCGTGCACATCGCGGCCGCCGCCGAGGCCATGGCGCTGGGCTTGCGCGAAGGCGTGGACGCCGCCGCACTTTATGAAGTCATCACCCACAGCGCGGGCAACAGCTGGATGTTCGAAAACCGCATGGCCCATGTGCTGGCGGGCGACTACACGCCGCTCTCGGCGGTCGACATCTTCGTCAAAGACCTTGGTCTCGTGCTCGACACCGCACGGGCCAGCAAATTCCCACTGCCACTGGCGAGCACCGCGCACCAGATGTTCATGCAGGCATCCACCGCCGGCTACGCCAGGGAAGACGACAGCGCGGTGATCAAGATCTTCCCCGGCATCACGCTGCCCGCGCCAAAGCCATGAGCCTCAAGCTCGGCTGCATTGCCGACGACTTCACCGGCGCCACCGACCTGGCCAACAACCTCGTGCGCCAAGGCATGCGCGTGGTGCAGACCATAGGTGTGCCTGAAGCATCCGTGCCCGATGTCGACGCCGTGGTGGTGGCTTTGAAGTCGCGCACGGCGCCGGTGGCGATGGCGGTTGAAGAGTCGCTCGCAGCTGCAAGCTGGCTGCGTGAACAAGGTGCCGCGCAGATCTACTTCAAGGTCTGCTCGACGTTTGACTCGACCGCGCAAGGCAACATCGGCCCGGTGGCTGAAGCCTTGATGGACGCGCTGCACGCGGGCGTGGCCCTCGTCACGCCGGCCTTCCCCGAAAACGGCCGCACCGTCTTCAAAGGCCATCTCTTCGTGGGCGAGCAACTGCTGAGTGACAGCCCTATGCGCCAGCACCCGCTCACACCCATGACCGACGCCAACCTGGTGCGCGTGCTGCAAGCGCAGTGCCGCACGCGGCGCGTGGGTTTGATCGACCACCGCTGTGTGGCGATGGGTGCGGCGGCGGTGCGCGAGCGCATGCAGGCTTTGAAGGACGCTGGCATCACGCTGACTATTGCCGACGCGGTGACGGACGCTGACTTGCGCACGCTGGCCGAAGCCTCGCGCGCAGAGAAACTCGTCGTCGCCGGCTCGGGCCTGGCCATCGGCATCCCCGCGTTGCATGGTCTGGCACCCAACGCCGTGGCCGCCACCTTGCCCGCCGCGCGTGGTGCGCGCGCCATCGTCTCGGGCAGTTGCTCGGCGGCCACCAACGCGCAGGTGGCGCAGTTCATCGCCAGCGGGGGTGCGGCGTTTGCCGTCGACCCGCTGCAAGCGGCTGCGGGCGATGACCTCGTGTCGCAAGCACTGGCCTGGGCCCGGCCACGCCTTGGCGATGCGCCCGTGCTGATCTACGCCACGGCCGCGCCCGAGGCCGTGCGCGAAGTGCAAGCGCGCCTGGGTGCCGAGCGCGCAGGCGCCTTGGTTGAAGACACGCTTGCGCGCATCTCCGTGGGCCTGGTGCACGCCGGCGTGGGCCAACTCGTTGTGGCCGGCGGTGAAACCTCGGGTGCTTGCGTGCAGGCCCTGGGCATCACGCAGCTGCGCATCGGCCCGCAAATCGACCCCGGCGTGCCCTGGTGCCATGCCGTCGTGCCTGGCATTCACCTGGCGTTGAAGTCCGGCAACTTCGGTGGTGTCGATTTCTTTCAACGCTCCTTTAGCCTGTTATGAATCACGACGAACAGACGCTGCGTGAAGACATCTGCGCCACCGGCCGCTCGCTCTTTGATCGCGGCTACGTGCACGCCAGTGCCGGCAACATCAGCGTGAGGCTAGACGACGGCTTCCTCATCACGCCCACCGACGCTTGCCTGGGCCGAATGCAGCCCGAGCAGCTGGCGCGCCTCAACGCCGATGGCGTGCAAACCAGCGGTGAGCGCGCCAGCAAAACGCTGGCGCTGCATCGGCGCATCTACGACGCCGACGCGCAAGCGCGCTGCGTCATCCACACGCACAGCACGCACTTGGTGGCGTTGACGCTGCAAGGCGTGTGCAGCATGGACGACATCCTGCCGCCAATCACACCCTACTTCGTGATGAAGGTCGGCCATGTGCCGCTCATCCCCTACCACCGCCCGGGCGACCCGGCCGCCGCCGAGCTGGTGCACGCGCGCATCCTTGCCAGCCATCAACAGGGCACGCCACTTCGCGCCGTGATGATCGACCGACTGGGCCCCAACGTCTGGCATCAAACCTTGGCCGAGGCCAGCGCCGTGCTCGAAGAGCTGGAAGAAACCGCGCGCCTGTGGCTGCTGTGCCAGCCACGCCCGGCGCCGCTGGATGAGGCGCAGATCGACGCGCTGCGCCAGCACTTTGGCGCGCGCTGGTAAGGTGCCGTGCACATCATGACGACAGCCTTCCTCGACCAACTCTTCGCACTGCGCGGCAAGACCGCCGCTGTCACCGGTGGCAGCTCAGGCATCGGCCAAGCGATGGCATGCGCGCTGGGCCGCGCCGGCGCCAGCGTGCTGCTGGTAGCGCGGCGTGAAGCGGCCCTGAACCAGGCTGCGCGCAGACTGCAAGACGATGGCATCACCGCCGACTGCCTAACGCTTGACCTGAGCGTCACTGAAAGCCTGCCAGCCGCTGGCCAGGCCATGCTCGCCAAGGCCGAGCGCATCGACATCCTGGTCAACGCCGCCGGCGTCAACCTGCGCCAGCCCTTCGACGCCGTCAGCGTTGACGCCTGGCAGCAGCAGATCGCCCTGCACCTGGGCGCACCGTTCTTTCTGACGCAGGCGCTGGCACCCGCGATGGCCGCACGCGGCTGGGGCCGCATCATCAACATCGCCTCGCTGCAATCCACACGCGCCTTCGCAAACAGCGCCCCGTACGGCGCGGGCAAAGGCGGCGTGGTGCAGCTCACCCGCGCCATCGCGCAGGCCTGGTCGGGCAAGGGCGTCACCTGCAACGCCATCGGCCCGGGTTTCTTTCCCACCGAGCTCACCGCGCCGGTGTTTGCCGATGCAAGCCTGGCCGCCCAGCACGCGGCGCGCACCGCGATCGGGCGCAACGGCGAGTTGGCCGATCTGCATGGCGCAACGATCTTTCTGGCCAGCCCGGCCAGCAACTACATCACCGGCCAAACACTTATGGTCGACGGCGGCTACACGGCCATGTAAGCGGAGTCAACATCATGCAAAGCCTGGTCTACACCCAACCCAACGAAGTGCAACTGCAGGAGCGCGATGAGCCCGAAGTGGCCACCGACGAGGTGCTGCTGCGCATCGACGCCGCCGGCATCTGCGGCTCGGACATGCACGCCTACCACGGCCATGACCCAAGGCGTCTGCCGGGGCTGGTACTGGGCCATGAGTTCGCCGCCACCGTCATCGAGTCGCGTGCAGCGAATTGGCTGCCCGGCCAGCGCGTCACCGGCAACCCGCTCATCACTTGCGGCGCGTGCGACTACTGCTTGCAAGGCCGCGACAACCTGTGCGAGCGCCGCACCATGATCGGCATGACACGCCCCGGCGCCTTCGCCCAGCGCATGGCCATCCCTGCGCGCTGCCTCATCGAGCTGCCCGCCACGCTGTCAGCGCAAGCAGCCGCGCTCACTGAGCCGGCCGCCACCGCGCTGCACGCCATCAACCTGTCGATGCGCGCGCTGGTGCGGCCGCTACCCGAATGTCGCGTGCTGGTGCTCGGCGGCGGCGCCATCGGCATGCTCAGCGCGCTCTTGCTGCGCCATTACGGCGTGGCGGCGCTGCATGTGGCCGAGACCAATCCGCTGCGCCGCGCGTCCGTCGAGCGCCATGCGCGCTGCACCAGCTTCGACCCGCGTGAGGGTGCAGCCGCCCAGAGCAGCTTCGAGTTCGTCATCGACGCCGTAGGAAGTGCCGCCACGCGCAAGGCCGCACTCGCGGCCGTGGCCCCCGGTGGCGTGGTCATGCACATCGGCTTGCAAGACTGGGCCAGTGAAATCGATATGCGCAAATTGACGCTCGCCGAGATCACGCTCTTGGGCACCTACACCTACAGCCAAGTCGACTTGCGCGCCACCGTGGCCGCACTCGCGCGCGGCGCGTTTGGTGACTTGTCGTGGGTCGAGACACGCCCGCTGACTGAGGGCGCAGCGGCGTTTGCCGACCTGCACGCTGGGCGCACGGCGTCGGCGAAGTTGGTGTTGTTGCCGCAGGATTGAAAGTCTCGCGACCATGACTGCTCGTTGCATCCTGGCTTTCGCGCTTGTCGTGTTGCTGATACCTGCCGCCGCACAAGTCCCATCGCTCACGCTTGACAACCTGCCGCGCCCCACCACACCGCCGCCTGAAAAGGGGCCGGTCGTGCCCGCGCAGGTGGAGCGCTGGCGCACTGACGCCAAGGCGCTGGAGCATGGCGACGGCGTGCCGCGTGACGCCGTGCGTGCCGCGCAGCTGTACTGCCGCGCTGCGCGCTATGGCGACGCCGAGTCGCAGTTCAGCCTGGCCTGGATGCTGACCAATTCGCGCGGCATCGAACGCGACGACGCGCAGGCCGCGCACCTCTTTGCGGCCGCCGCCGAGCAGGGCCTGGCGCAGGCGCAAAACATGCTCGGCACGATGGGCACGCCACGTGGTGAGCCGCCGGCTTGTTTGCGCCCGCCCGCTGAAGACCAACGGCCACCCCCCGCACATGCGCGTGCGCAGTCGAGCAAAGTCCCGTTCAAGTTGCCGCCACCCCCGGTGCCAGCCAACGCGCCGCCCCAGATCGTCAACTTCGTCAACATCATCGCGCCCGACTACAAGCTCGAGCCCTACCTGGTGCTGGCCATCATCGCCACCGAATCCAACTTCGACCCCTCGGCGCTGTCACCCAAGCGCGCGCAGGGGCTGATGCAGTTGATCCCCGAAACCGCAGCGCGTTTCGGCGTGCGCAATGCCATGGACCCGACGCAAAACATCCGCGGCGGCATGGCCTACCTGCGCTGGCTGATGGCTTACTTTGAAGGCGACGTGGTGCTGGTGGCTGCCGCCTACAACGCCGGCGAAGGTGCCGTCGAGCGCTACCGCGGCGTGCCGCCCTACGCCGAGACGCGCCACTACGTGCGCCGCATATTGGCGCTGACGGGCAACCGCTATTCGCACCCGTTTGACGCCAGCGTCACCGGGCCGTCGCAGCTGGCGCAGAAGATCCGCGAGCAGATGAAGTTGCGTTAATGGCAGCGGCTGCGCCGGTGTTGCCAAGGTGTCGCATTTCGAAACGCGTGCCGTCATGTTGTCTGTTAGTCTGGCGCAAGCCGCTGTGGGAGGTGGCGCGAGGTAGGCCCTATGGAATCGACCGGCATGGCCGCTCTTGCAGGATGGCTGCGCCGCCGTACAGCGCAAACCATGGGCGCGTGCGTGGGCATCGCCCTCGCAGCCAGTGTCGGCGTGGCATGCGCGCAGGGCGCGCCAACAAGCGACCCAGCCCAAGACGGCCTGAACCAGCACATCGAATGGATCAAGCGCGCGCTGCGGCCTTCACCCAATGTGCCGCACGACGCCGAGCTGCGCCGCTCGGCGCAGGCCATGGTCGAGCAGGCCTTGCCGCGCATGCGCGAGCGCGTGACGCTGTGGTTGGCCGAGGAACAGGCGCATGCACCGAACAGCACGCTCGCCGTGCAGTTGCATGCCGTGGCGATGCGCAGCTACAACGAGATGGCGCTCTGGCGCCTGGACAGCGCCGGGCCGGAGCACGACAAACGCCAGCAGCGAGCGCTGAGCCATCCGCGCGCCTGCAGCGCCCACTTAAACAACACCAGCCTCATGGACGACTTGCTGCAAGTTTGGCAGTGGGTGCCGCTGACAGAGCGCGCCGCGTTCCTCGACGCAGAAGCCAGCTTGCTGCAGCGTTGGGGCATGGCCCGTGAGCGCAGCGCACAGCGGCCTGCGACGACGGTGGACGAGGCGGCCTGGCAAGCCATCGACGAGGCCGCCCGCACCGGTGCGGCCTTGCCTCTGGCGCTGCCGCCCGCGCTGAGCTGGTACCTGTTCGACGAGGCCAGCAACGCGGCCACGCGCCGCCCGGCAAGCATCGTGTGCACTTTGCGGCAATGGTCCTTGCAAAGCCAACTCAGGGCAAGCGGCGGGGTGCTGAGCGACGCGCAGTGGTGGGCGCACCGCTTTGCGCGCATGCCCGACGCGCTGACATGGCGGGGCCGAGATGCCAACGCCATGCGCGGCGACTCGAAGTACCCGGAGCTCGCGCGTCGCCTGGATGTGGAAGGCACGGTCCGGGTGGCCGTCACGCTCGACGCCCAAGGCCGCGTGGTGCGCACCGCCGTCGTCGGGCGCGACATCCGCGCTGCGGGCATTCGCGAGCAGCTGCCGCTGGCCTTCGAGACGCTGCTCGATGAAGCCGCAGTTGCATCAGCGGCGGCCGTCAAGACCACCAAGCCCGAGCCCGAGCAACTCAAAGACGGGCACTACACGGGCACCATCACACTGAGCTTCAAGATTCAATGAAAACCTTGAGCATCCTGTGCTTTTGGCTGATGTGCTGTTGCGCCGGCATGGCGCAAGCCCAGAGCCCCGAGCCTGACGAAAACGAGCGCGTTGCCGCCGACGCGCAGGCCGCATTGTGGTGGGCGGACTTTGACGAGCTCGAGCGTCAGCACGCGCTCTACCAGCAGGCGGGCCAACGCACGGCCAGCGGCCGCTCGAAGCTGGTGCTGTTCAGGCGCGGGCTGGGACGCGTGATGAACGGTCCGGAGCGCGCCATCGATGCCTACTTCGTGCAGATGGAGGCCTTGACGCTGCAATGGGCGCAGGCCCGCCCGGCGTCGGCTTTGGCGCATGTGCTGCATGCCGCAGCCCTGGTGGCGCACGCATGGTCATACCGAGGCAGTGGCTACGCCAACACGGTGCCACCCGAGGCGTGGCGCGACTTTGAGCGCTACATCGCCAAGGCCACCGACTACTTGGCCAAGCATGAAGCAGTGGCGCTGTCCTCAAGTTCCGGCCATGTCGAGCTGCTGAACCTGGGCAAAGCACGTGGACGGCAGCCCGCAGCGCTGTGGTCGATTGCGCAGGCGGGCCTCGCGAGAAACGTCGACGACGAAGGCCTCTACCGTGACATGCTGACTGCCGTGCTGCCTAAATGGGGCGGAAGCACGGTACTCGTGGACCGTGTCATCAACGACATCGCCAAGCTAACCGCGCCCCTGCATGGCGACATTTACTACAGCCGCATGTATGCGTGGGCCGCCGATGCCGAGTTCCACCATCAGATCTTCAAAGACACGGGCGCCTCGTGGCCGCGCATGAAGGCGGGCTACGAGCAGATGCTGGTGCGCTACCCGGCGCCGGTCAACGTCAACAGCCTGGCCTACTTTGCGTGCCTGGCGCGCGACAAGCCGGCACTGATCGACTTGCTGGAGCGCATTGGCCCGAAGCCGCATTTGGACGTGTGGGGCAAGAACGCCTCGCGAACATTTGAGACCTGCAAGCGCTTTGCCGCAGAGTCTTGAGTTGGCAGGGACTCGCAGCGCGGCCGTCGGGCCAAGTTCGTGGGCCAGGGTCTTGGCAACGCCCAG
>JANOJR010000123.1:0-1715 GCA_031418855.1 Rubrivivax sp. | reverse complement strand
GACACGCTTTGTCGAGCTCAGTCTGTCGAGCACGCGGCCTGGCCACGTCTCGCTGGTGGCACTGGCGGAAACGATTTGGGTACTTCGTGCTCGCTATGGCGCCACCGATGCCGAGCTCATCGAGCTCGTGCAACAACTGGCGTCTGACGGCCGCTTTGTCGTGCAAGACCAGCGCGCGGTGTGGTTGGCGCTGGAGGCCGTGGATGACGACGGCGCCGACCTGCCCGACGCCCTGATCGCCTACGTCGACCGCGAGCACGGCTGCTCGCACACCGTCACCTTTGACAAGCGTGCCTCGCGCATCGCAGGCATGACGCTCTTACGCTGAAGGCACCACTTCCATGACCATCACCCGCTTCGCCTTCCCCACCCCCATCCATTTCGGCGCCGGCGCGCGCAAGCTCGTCGCCGCGCACCTGCTCGACCTTGGGCTCAAACGCCCCTTGATCGTCACCGACAAAGCGCTCTCAGTGCTGCCCGTGCTGGCCGAATTCAAAACCCATCTTCAAGGCCTGAACGTCGCCGTCTTCAGCGGCGTCTTCGGCAACCCAAGCTGCGCGCAGGTTATGGCCGGCGCGGCCGCCTTCAAGGCCCACGAGGCCGACTGCGTCATCGGCTTTGGCGGCGGCGCGGCACTCGACGTGGCCAAGCTCGTGGGCCTGATGGCCACGCACGAAGGCGACGTGCTGGAGTACGTGTGGGACCACCCGCAGGTGCGCGCCATCACGCACAGGCTGCCGACCTTCGTAGCCCTGCCCACGACCGCCGGCACCGGCAGCGAAGTCGGCCGCTCGGCGGTGGTGGGCGAGAACGACACGCACATCAAGCGCACCGTCTTCAGCGCCAAGATTTTGGCCACCGCCGTTTTCGCCGACCCCGAGCTAACATTCAACTTGCCCGCAGCCGTGACCGCCGCGACGGGCATGGACGCGCTGACCCACAACATCGAAAGCTACCTCTCGCCCGCCTACCACCCGCTGTGCGACGGCATCGCACTTGAAGGCCTGCGGGTGGGTGCGCGCGCGCTGGCGCTGGCGGTGGCCGAGCCGCATAACTTGCAGGCGCGCAGCGACATGATGATGAGCTCGATGATGGGCGCCATCGCCTTCCAGAAAGACCTGGGCTCGGTGCACGCCTGCGCGCACGCGCTGGGCGCCGTGTGCAACCTGCACCACGGCCTGGCCAACGCGTTGATGATCGACACCGTGCTGACGTGGAACCACGAAGTCGTGCCCAAGAAGTTCGACGAGCTGGCGCATATGGCCGACGTGTCGGGCGGCGGCTTCGCCTTCATCGCCTGGCTCAAGCACCTGAAGCTGCAGATCGGCATCACCGGCGGGCTGACCTCGCGTGGCGTCACCGCAGCCCACCTGTCGAAATTGGTGCCGCTGGCCTTTGCGGACTTCACCGGCCAGACCAACCCGCGGCCGGCGACTGAAGCCGACTATGAACGCCTGTTCGTGCAGGCGATGTGAGTTTGCGCACTTGTCAAAACGCTTGCCAACCGATACCGCCGTGCCGGAGAACTTCCGACAATGAAACCACCACTCATCGGCGTCTCCGCGCGCATCTACTACCCCGGCTCGCAGGGCCAGCTCTCGGGTGTGTTCACCAAGACGCTGCACTTTCTGGAGCAATCGGTGGCGCACTGGGTGCTCGGCGGGCATGCAGTGGCGGTGATGATCCCGGCCGTCACACGCGACAGCATCGTCACG
>JANOJR010000122.1:0-7731 GCA_031418855.1 Rubrivivax sp. | reverse complement strand
TCGTTAGCACGGTGTTCGAGCTTCAGGCCGCTGTCGCGTGTGTAGAAGGCCGGCAGCTCGTCGGTGTCGTAGCCGACCACCGGCACGCCGTGGGTTTCCAGGTACTCCAGCGTCAAGGGCAAATCGAGGATGGCCTTGGCGCCGGCGCAGACCACCGCCACGTCCGTGCGCGCCAGCTCTTGCAAATCGGCCGAGATGTCGAAGCTCTCGGCCGCACCCCGGTGCACGCCGCCGATGCCGCCGGTGGCGAAGAGGCGAATGCCGGCCATGGCCGCGATGAGCATGGTGGCGGCCACGGTGGTCGCGCCATCTTGCCCTTGTGCGATGAGCCAGGGCAGGTCGCGCCGGCTGGCTTTGGCGATCGCGGGCCCACGCCGCGCCAGGTCGTCGACTTGCGCGCCGGACAGCCCGACACAGAGTTTGCCGCCGAGCACGGCGATGGTCGCCGGCACGGCGCCATGCGCGCGCACTTCAGCCTCCAGACGCCGCGCCGTTTCGACGTTAGCCGGCCACGGCATGCCGTGGGCGATGAGCGTGGATTCCAGCGCCACCACGGCCTGGCCGGCTTGCAGCGCGGCGGCAACTTCTGGGTTGATGTGCAGGGCAGGGTGCATGGCGGCCATTGTGCAAGCCACGTTTGCACGCCAAGCCTGCACGCCAAGCCCCTCTCGGATAATCCAAGGCCGTGAGCACCCCCAGCCGCCTCTCGCTCTACCTGAACCTCATCCGCTGGGACCGCCCCGCCGGCTGGCTGCTGCTCTTGTGGCCCACGCTCAGCGCGCTGTGGATCGCCTCCGACGGCTGGCCCGGCTGGCACCTGCTGCTCGTCTTCGTGCTCGGCACCATCCTCATGCGCAGCGCGGGTTGCTGCGTCAACGATGTTGCCGACCGCGAGTTTGACCGGCATGTCGAGCGCACCGCGTCGCGGCCCGTGACGCGCGGTGACCTGTCGGTGCGCGCGGCGCTGGTGCTCGGCACTGTCCTCGCGCTCTTGGCCTTCGCGATTGTGCTCAGCACCAACCCGCCCACCGTGATGCTGTCCGTCGCCGCCCTGGCCATTACCCTGGCCTACCCCTACGCCAAACGCGTGGCGACGATGCCGCAGTCGGTGCTGGGCATCGCCTTCAGCTTTGGCATTCCGATGGCGTTTGCCGCGCGGCTGGGTGGCACAGAGTGGTCGCTGCAAAGCGTGGCCGACGCCGTGCCGCTGCACGCCTGGGCGCTCTTGGTGGGCAACCTCTTTTGGGTGCTGGCCTACGACACCGAATACGCCATGGTCGACCGCGATGACGACTTGAAGATCGGCATCGGCACCTCGGCCATCGCGCTCGGCCACCACGACGTTCCGGTGGTGATGCTCTTCTACGCACTGCACCTGGCGCTGTGGGCCTGGCTGGGTACGCTGCTCGGTCTTGGCGGCTGGTACCTGCTGGGCATTGCGGCGGCGTGCGCACAGGCGCTGTGGCACTACACGCTGATCCGCACACGTTCGCGCGCGGGCTGCTTCAAAGCCTTTCGGCTCAACCACTGGCTGGGCTTCGCGGTCTTCGCCGGCGTGGTGGTGGACCTGGCAGCGCGGTAGCGACACCCGCGCCGAAAATCCGGCCCCATAAGGCCCAAAAGCGCAGGGCAAAGGCGGCGCTTTTCGGCAGCTAACACAACACCGTCACTTCCCACAATCGGGGTCATCGGGCGCGTGGATGGACTCGCTGCATCTCTCATGTCGACACCGAAGGTCCCCTCATGAATACGCTCTTTGCTGGCATGGCCGGCGTGCTGGTGTTGCTGGCCGCCGCGGCGGTGTTGTTGCTGCTACGCCGCCCTGCCAAGCCGCAAGCGCCCGCGCTGCCGGCTGTGCGCCGTGCGGCGCAGGCCGACACCGCACAAGTGCGGCCCGTCACACGCACGGCGCCCGCGCAGGCCTCGGCCACGCCAGCGGTCGCGGCCACGACCGTGCCCGCGGAGCTGGCGGGCTTTCAACATGTCCTGGCCGACACGCTGACGGCCGAGCGGCGAAGCGCCTTCATCGCCATGTTCCGCGACGTGCCACGCCCACCCAAACTGCTGCAGCACCTGATGTCGCCGGAGTACCTCAACACCGCAGACTCGTCGCAACTGGTCGAGCTCATCGGCGCCGAGCCCTTGATCGCGGCCAAGGTGCTGGCGGCGGTGAACTCGCCCTTGTATGGCCTGAAGTCCCCCGTCCGCAGCGCCGGCCAGGCGGTGACGTACCTGGGCCTGAACAGTGTGCGCAGCCTGTGCTTGCAGTACATCCTCATCACCGCCTTCAAGGCCGACACACCCCAGCGGCAACAGATTCTTGACGGCACCTGGCGCGCCAGCTCACTGGCCAGCGAGCTGGCGCAGCAGCTGTGCTACCGGCTGAACATGCCCGAGGCCGGCACGACCGTCAGCGCCGTGGTGTTGTCCTTCCTGGGCCGGCTGGCCACGGCCGCGACCATGCCCCAGGGCATGTTGGCCAAAGTTCCTGATCGAGACTTCTTGCAGCGCAGCCGCGCCGAGCAAGGCTTGATGGGTCTTTGCGCCGGCGAGATCGGGCGGCTGTTGATGGTGGACTGGGGCCTGCCCGCACACATCGCCGCCGACGCCGCAGACATCGACACCGTGCTGGTCACGCCCTTCAGCGCGCTGGACAGCCAGCGCAACGCGCGCCTGGCGCTGGGCTACATGTGCGCTCGCCTGGGCGAGCAGCTGGCCTGCGGTGAACGCACCGACTTGCTGGATTTTGATTTGCAGCACAGCACCGCCGTCGAGCTGCACCACCTGCAAGCCGGCCTGGCCGATGCGCGCCTGGCGCCCCTTGCGGAAGTTCTGCGCGAGCCCCGCCTCAGTGCCGACTTGCAGCGGATGCTGGCGGCCCTGAGCCGGCGCTGAGTGGCCGGCTTACGGTGCCGGTGTGGCCGCGCCCAAGGCCGCTGCCCGCGAGCGCGCCGCATGCAGCGCTTGCACGAACGCGGCCTTCACACCGGCCTCGTCCAGCGACGTGATCGCGGCATAAGTCGTGCCGCCTTTGCTCGTCACGCGCTCGCGCAAGGTGGCCAGCGGCTCTTCGCTGCGCATGGCCAACTGCGCCGCGCCGGCGAAGGTTTCCTCTGCGAAGCGGCGCGCTTGGGGCAGGGGCAGGCCCATCTGCACGCCGGCTTCGACCATCGCTTCAAGGAAGTAGAAAACATAGGCTGGGCCTGAGCCTGACAAGGCTGTCACGGCGTCGAGGTCAGCTTCTCGCGCGACCCAACACAAGCTACCGGTGGGGGCCAAGACCTGTTCAACCGCGTCACGCTGCGCGGCGCTCACCGCAGCGGTGGCGAAGAGCCCGGCGATGCCTTGGCCGATCAGCGCGGGGGTGTTGGGCATGGCGCGCACGATGGCCGCTGCACCGGTGGCCGCAGCCACGCTGGCGCAGGTCACGCCGGCCATGATCGACAACTGCAAAGCGCCCGCGACATGCGGCCTGCACGGCGCCACAGCCTGTGCAAACTGCTGCGGCTTGACGGCCCAGACGACGATGTGCGCGCGCGCCAAAGCTTCATCGGCCGCCGCCCGTACGGACACGCCCGGAAAGGCCATCGCAAGCCGCTGCACGCGTTCAACCGTGAAGGGTGGACCGAGCAGCAAGGAACGTGCGCCAGACGCCTGAAACCAGCCGATCGTCCGCAAGCTTGGGTTTGCCATCCTTGTGGGCGTCGTGGTCGATCTCGCGGCGAGGTAGTTTCGCGGCGGCGGCGCTGGCTGGTGTTGACGCCGGCCGAGAATTGACCCGCCGGGGATGCGGTCAAAAACTTGGACTGGTTATGCGGCGATCACGACCGTCAACCACCCGGCCGCGACATCTTCGACCGCGGGCCGGCAACGCATTGAGCGCGGAACCCAACTGCGCCTGTCAGGGCGTGGTGGGTCGTGTTCACGAAGAGAACTTGCGTGGCCCTTCGAACAGACGCCGCAGCGTCGGCAGGCTAATTTGGGCGTCCTTTTGCCATCAGCGCTACCACCCAATGACCCTAATGCCCTGCCTGCGTTTGACCTTGTTGTGCTTGCTCGCGACTTGTCCGTTGGCGCAAGCCCAGGATGCTGCGGCGCTGAGAGCACGGCACGCCAGCCTGCGCGAGGTCTTGACGACGAACGCCTTTCAACGTCCGCTGTTCCTGCAGTCCACCGAGGACGCGGGCCAGCTCAAGGGCGACATCTACGCCCGCATCGACCAGCCCTTTGCCGTGGCAGGGCCGGCGCTGCAGGGCGTCGAGCACTGGTGCGATGTGCTGATCCTGCACCTCAACGTCAAGCGCTGCGTGGGCACGCGCGCCGGCGCGGACTCTGCACTGGGACTGTGGGTCGGTCGCAAGGCCGATCAGCCTATCGCCGAGGCCTACGAGGTCAACTTCACGTACCAGCTGCTTGCCCAGCAAGCCGACTACATGCAGGTGCTGCTCAGCGCTGATGCAGGGCCGCTGGGCACCATCGGTTATCGCATCATGCTTGAGGTGGTGGCGCTGGACGCTGGGCACAGCTTCCTGCATCTGTCCTATGCCTACGGCTACGGGCTGGTCGCACGCGTGGCGATGCAGACTTACCTGGCCACCGTCGCGCGCGACAAGGTGGGTTTCAGCATCGTCGGCAAGAGCGCGGGCGGCGCGCCGATCTACATCGGCGGCACGCGCGGCGTGATCGAACGCAACACGATGCGCTACTACCTGGCGATCGAGGCCTACCTCGGTGCGCTGGCGTTGCCGGCGCCGCAGCAACTGGCCAGGCGGCTGAACGATTGGCACAGCGGCGTCGAGCGTTATCCCCTGCAACTGCACGAGCTCGCGCGCACCGAGTACCTGGATCTCAAGCGCCAGGAGCTGCAGCGGCAGACGGCCCTGGGCGGATGACGTGGGCTGAATGCGGCGTCAATCGCCGAGCAACTCACCCACGGCCTTGAGGTCGTCGACGCGGTCGCACACGGCCTTGATGGCCATCAGGATGGGCACGCCGAGGAACAGGCCCCACAGGCCCCACAGCCAGCCCCAGGCGAGCACGCCGACGAAGACCACGACCGGGTTCATGCGGCTGGCCCGCCCGGTCAACCAGGGTGTCAGGATGTAGCCTTCGACGGTGTTGATCAGCAGCGTGGCGCCGGCGATCAGCAGCGGCATCTCGAAATTGCCGAACTGCACGAAGCCGAACACCGCCGCGGCGCCGGTGACAACGATGCTGCCGAAGTAGGGGATGAAGTTGAGCACGAAGCTGACCACGCCCCACACGCCGGCGTTGTCGACGCCGATCCACAAGAAGGCCAGCCAGGTGGCCACCCCGACCAGTGCGCTGGTCGACACCTGCACGATCAGGTAGCGCTGGATCTGCTGGTCGATCTCGTCCAGCGCCTCCAGCGTGATGCGCTTCTGGCCGAAGGTGGGCCCGGCAATCTTGACCATCTTGCGCCGGAAGGTGGTGCCCGACGCGAGCAGGAAGTAGGTCACGAACAGCACCACCATGGCCTGGCCGGCAGCGGCCATCAGGCCGAGCGTGCCGGACCAGAGGTAGTCCATGACGTTGAACCGGGGCGGCTCGATCTGCACCTTGGTCATGCTGCGTGCGGGTGCGGCGGTGGTGGTGCTGTCCTCGGCCACGCGTGCGAGTTCGCTGGCGGCTTTCTGGACTTTGTCGATGGTGCCGGCCGGCCCTTGGTCACGGTGGCTGGCGATGACCCGGCGCAGCTTCTGTGCCACCTCGGGCAAACCTTCAACCATCGAGGCCGCGTCGTCGCTGAGCGACCAGGCCAGCGTGCCCATGCCGCCGACCAGGCCCGAAAGCAGTAGCGCTGCGGCCAGCGCGCGCGGCACGCGCAGGCGCACCAGGCGGTTCACCAGGGGCGTCAGCGCATAGCTGAACATCAGCCCGAGCAGCAGCGGCACGAACACCGCTGCAGCCCAGTGCAGCACGAACACACTTGCCAGCACCGCCAGCAGCGCCAAAGACACGCTGCGCACATCGATCGGTGTGCTTGGCAGCCTGGGCGCGGCCTCGGCAGCTGCTGCTGGCAAGGCCGCGTCGGCCGGGGCCACCGTGTCGAGCGCAGCCGAACTCACCGCCAGATCGGCGCTCGTCGCTTCAGGCGTGGTGCTCATCGCGCAGGCTCGGCGCGCCGCGACGTTGTCGGGTGAACTGCTCGGTGCACGGTGGAGGCTCGTGGGTGAGTTGGAAGCGCTCGGCCTGGTCTCGCTCGTGGCGACGCGGCGAGCCAAGGACCTTGGCGAGGACGCCGATTCATGCCGGCATCATGCCGAGCCGGCATCGCGCCAGATAGCGGCTGCCGCCGGGACTTGGTGTCGGCACATTCCTACGACGGGCTGGGCTGGGGCGTGGCCTGCGGACGGCGCGAGCCCAGGATCTGCGCGTAGGCCCAGGTGAACTCCGCGCCGATCAGGAAAATCTGTGCGGAGTAGTAAATCCAGACCATCACCACCACCACCGAGCCCGCCGCACCGAACACCGATGCGACGCTGCTCATGCCGATGTACAGGCCGATCAGGGCCCGACCCAGCACGAACAGCACTGCGGTGCAGGCAGCGCCCACCAGCACGTCGCGCCAGGCCACACGCACGCGCGGCAGCCACTTGTAGATCATCGCGAACAGCGCGGTCAGCAGGCTGAAGTGGACCACCAGGTCCAGGGCCATGCCGACCGCTCGCCAGGCGCCGAACCAGGGTGACCACCAGGCGTTAAAGGCGGCCACGCCAGCGCTGACCACCAGCGACACGATAAGCAGGAAGCCCACGCCCAGGATCAAGCCGAACGAGAGCAGCCTGGAGCGCAGCAGCGCCCACAGGCCGTTGCGGGTGAGCGGCGTCGGGGCGCGCCAAATGTGATCCATGGCCGACTGCAACTCGGCCAGCACGGTGGTGGCGCCAATCAGCATCAGCACCACGCCCACGCAAGTGGCCAGCCAGCCCGCGGTGGGCTGGTCGGCGCTGACGATCAACTGCTCGATGGCCGCTGCCGCGTCGACGCCGACCAGTCCGGAGATCTGCGCAACGATCTGCCCGCGCGCCGCGTCGCCACCGAAAACGGCGCCGACCAGCGCGATCACGATCAGCAGCAGTGGGGCCAGCGAGAACAGCGTGTAGTAGGCCAGCGCCGCACCCATGCTGGGCCCGCGGTCTTCGATGAAGCCGTGCAGCGCGCGCTTGACCACGGCGCGGTACGACGCGATGGCAGTCATCCGTCTCGTCTCGGCGCTGCCACTGCCACTGCCACTGGCTGGGCTTCGCGCGGAGGGCCTTGCCCAGCCAGGCACCTTCTCATGATCACGGCCCATCTTGCAAAGCACTCACTCTACGCAGCGCAGGCGGCCCACATCAGCGGGCGGCGCCGCTTTGCGCTGTGGGAACACGCCTACAGCTTGTGAGCATCCCAGGCCCCTGGCGGCGCCCGGCGTTCGCGAAGAAACGACTGCGTTGCATGGCTCCCTCCCCCTGGCAGGGGGAAGGAGCCGAATCCGACGAGCTCGGAAGTTTTGTTTCTTGAGGGCATCCCAACCACCTGGCGGCGTCCGGCGTTCGCGGAGAAACTGGAGCCTCGCATTGCTCCCTCCCCCTGGCAGGGGGAGGGCTGGGGAGGGGGTTGAATGCTGGTGCGGCAGAGTCGGCCCACGGGCCCCCAGCCCCCCCTACCCCGGCCCGGGGGGCGGGGGGAAAAACCACCCGCGCCCCGTTTGGGTGTGGGGGGGCC
>JANOJR010000121.1:0-5681 GCA_031418855.1 Rubrivivax sp. | reverse complement strand
TCCAGCACGGCGCGGTTGGCCGTCCAGGCCAGGCTGTACTGCGCAACAAAACCCGCGGCGCCACGCACGGCGAAGAGCCCGATGATGGCCAAGGGGATCAACCACAGTGGCAGCTTGCCAGCGCTGAAGCCGTCGTCGAGCAGGGGCTGCAACAAGGCCGGCACCATGGGCTCGGTGATGGCGCCGACCAGTGCGGCGAGTGCCGCCGCCACAAGGCCACGGCGGCCGCTGCGCAGGTAGGGTGACAGGCGGGCAAAGCGTTGTGCGAGGGTCGGCATGAAGGGCGGCGGCGAGCGGGTTTGCAGCGTCAAGGGCCAACGCTCTCTTACGATTATGGCCACCCGTCTGACGCCGAGCCGCTGCCTACAATGCGCCGCGCTTCCCTACATGTCGATGCTGACTTCACTCGCGAATTCACCCGCATTACGCCGCCGTTGGCTGCTGGCCCTGGCCGCCGGCAGCCTGGCCCGCACAGGCCCGGCCGCTGCACAGTTTCGCGTGGAAATCTCCGGCGTTGGCGCGCGCCAAATACCGATCGTCATCGCCGCCTTGCGGGGCCAGGATCGTGCACCGCTGGCGCTTGGCAATGTGGTGGCCGCCGACCTGGCGCGCAGTGGCCTTTTTGCGCCCATGTCCGCTCCCATCGACGCTGGGCAGGCCCTCGACGAAACCAGCAGCGTCAACGCCAGCGAGTGGCGCGCGCGTGGTGTCGACGCCTTGATGGCAGGCTCGGTGAGCAAGCTCGCCGACGGTCGCTTTGACGTGCGCATCAAGCTCTGGGACGTGGTGCGTGGTGACGAGCTGCTGGCGCGCAACCGCGTGGTGCATGAGGCTGACCTGCGCCTGGCCGCGCACCGCATCGCCGACGAGATCTTCGAAAAACTCACCGGTGAACGCGGTGTGTTCGCCACGCGCCTGGCCTATGTGCTCAAGAGCCCGGGCAGCTACACACTGCGCATTGCCGACGCTGACGGCGAAGGCGGGCAGGTGGCGTTGACGAGCCGCGACCCGATCATTTCACCGGCCTGGTCGCCCGACGGCAAAGAGCTGGCCTACGTGTCGTTTGAGTCGCAAAAGGCGGTGGTGTGGGTGCAAGAACTGCTGAGCGGCCGGCGCCGCGTGGTGGCCGACTTTCGTGGCTCCAACAGCGCGCCGGCGTGGTCGCCGGACGGTCAGCAGCTCGTGCTGGCCTTGTCGCGTGAAGGCTTGGCGCAGCTCTTTGTGATGCCGCGCCAGGGCGGCACGCCGCAGCGGCTGACCAGCAGCCCGTCGATCGACACCGAGCCGGTGTGGTCGAGCGATGGCCGTCAGATCTACTTCGTGTCTGACCGCAGCGGTGGCCCGCAGATCTACCGCGTGGCGGCTGGCGGCGGCAACGCCGAGCGCGTGAGCTTCAGCGGCAACTACAACATCAGCCCGGCGCTCAGTCCCGATGGCAAGCAGCTGGCTTACATCACACGCCAGGGCGGCGCCTACCGGCTGGCGCTGCAAGAGATCGGCGCCAGTGCGGTGCAGATCCTGAGTGACGGCAACGACGACGAAAGCCCGAGCTTCGCGCCCAACGGCCGCTTGCTGCTTTACGCCACGCGTCAGCAAGGGCGTGACGTCTTGATGACGTCGACGCTGGACGGCAAGATCAAGACCCGCTTGCTCAGCAGCGGCGGCGACATGCGCGAGCCGGTGTGGGGCCCCTTCAACGCCGACAAGCCTTGACGCCGCCTGACGCCCATTGACGCAACATTGACGACGATGCACCCACCTCACCCAAGGAGTTAGTCACATGACGACATCAACCCTTCGCACCCTGCTTGCCCTGGCGGCAGCACTTGCGCTCGCCGGCTGCGCCTCCAAGGTTGACTTGAACGAAGCGCCGGTGGAGTCGCGCAGCGGCAACCCCGCCACAGCCTCGGGTACGGCGGGCAGCGGCACGACGGCCGGCGCCAACCCCTCGGCGACCTCGGGTGTCGCGCGTGTCGACGCGGCAAGTGCTGCGGTCGCCGCAGCCACCGCCGCCGGGCGCACGATCTACTTCGATTACGACAGCTTTGTGCTCAAGGATCAGTTCAGGCCCGTCGTCGACGCGCATGCCAAGACCTTGACCACCAACCGCAACAAGAAGCTGGTGGTCGAGGGCCACACCGACGAGCGCGGCGGCCGCGAATACAACCTCGCGCTGGGCCAAAAGCGGGCCGAGACGGTGCTGCGCGCGCTCATGCTCCTGGGCGCCCGTGACGACCAGCTCGAAGCCGTGAGCTTCGGCAACGAGAAGCCCGCCGTAGCGGGCAGCGATGAAGCGGCATGGGCGAAGAATCGCCGCGCCGAGCTGAGGGACCGCTGATGCGGCGCTTGATGATGCGTGCGATGTTGAGTGCGGCGGTCAGTGCGCTTTCGGTGTTAGCGCTGGGCTCGGCGCACGCCGGCCTCTTCGACGACGACGAAGCGCGCAAGGCCATCCTTGACCTGCGCGCGCGCATCACGCAAACCGACGAGCAGGCCAAGGCACGCGCCGCCGAGCTTGCGGCGGCCAATGCGCAACTGGTGGAGCAGCTCACGGCATTGCGCCGCAGCCTGCTCGACCTGTCCAACCAGATCGAAGGCATGCGCGCTGAACAGGCGGCGATGCGCGGCAGCAGCGAGCAACTCGCGCGCAGCGTGGCTGAGCTGCAATCACGCCAGAAAGACGTCGGCCAGGCCATCGACGACCGCCTGCGCAAGCTCGAACCCGTGAAGGTGGCGCTGGATGGCGACGAGTTCCTGGCCGACCCCGACGAAAAGCGTGCCTATGACGAGGCCATGGCCGCACTTCGCGGTGGCGACTTCGAGCGCGCGACGCTCATGCTGTCCACACATCTTCGGCGTTATCCGGCCAGCGGTTTTGCGCCTTCGGTGCGCTTCTGGCTGGGCAATGCGCTCTACGGCAAGCGCGACTACAAAGAGGCCATCGCCACCTTTCGTGCCTTCACGGTGGCGTCCCCCGGCCACCCGCGTGCGCCCGAGGCGATGCTGGCGCTGGCCAACAGCCAGGCTGAGGCGAGAGATGTGAAGGCCGCGCGCAAGACCATTGACGACCTGACCAAGGCCTACCCGCAGTCAGAAGCCGCGCAAGCGGGGCGCGAGCGCCTAGCCTCGTTGAAGTAGGGCACTGAGCATGACCGAAGCGGAATTGCCGGGCCTCATCAGCCAGGTCTTGTGGGCCGCTTTGGCCTGTGGCGTGGCCTTTGGTGCTGTTGCGCAGCGCAGCCACTTCTGCACCATGGGCGCGGTGTCCGACATCGTCAACATGGGCGACTGGACACGCATGCGCATGTGGCTCTTGGCCATCGCCGTGGCCATGATCGGCTTCAACGTGTTGGTGTACTCCGGCGCGCTGGATGCCAAGCACAGCGTCTACACGGGGGCGAAGCTGCTGTGGTTGTCGTACCTTGTGGGCGGACTGATGTTCGGCTTTGGCATGGTGCTGGCCTCGGGCTGCGGCAGCAAGACGCTGGTGCGCATCGGCGGGGGCAGCTTGAAGTCGCTGGTGGTGTTTGTGGTGCTGGCGATTGCCGCCTACGCCACGCTGCGCGGTGTGACCGCCGTGGCGCGCGTGGCCACCCTGGACGCCGTGGCCATCACCTTGCCCAGCGGGCAGGATCTGCCCTCGCTGTTGGCGCACGCCACGGGCTTGGCCAAGCCGATGTTGGCGCTGTCGCTGGGCAGTGGCATCGGCTTGCTGCTGCTGGCTTTTTGCCTGGCCAAGCCTGAAGGCCGCGGCGCCGAGGTGGTGATGACGGGCGTCGTGATCGGCCTGCTGGTGGTGGCCGTGTGGTGGGTATCGGGCCGGCTCGGGCACTTGGCAGAACACC
The DNA here is from genome assembly GCA_031418855.1 of Rubrivivax sp. Taxonomy (GTDB): domain Bacteria; phylum Pseudomonadota; class Gammaproteobacteria; order Burkholderiales; family Burkholderiaceae_C; genus Rubrivivax. The sequence continues at coordinate 1,836 of JANOJR010000121.1, read as the reverse complement.
CGCAAACGCTGGAAGAAGTTTTCCTCGCCACCAACTCGCAGCGCATGGAATCGCTGACCTTTGTGGCACCCATGGCCTACACGGTGGACTGGCTGATCCTCTTTTCCGACAAGAGCAAGGTGCTCACCATCGGCATCGTGACCACGCTGGGCGTGGTCGCTGGCTCACTCATCGTGGCCTTGGCCACCAAGACGTTTCGCTGGGAAGGTTTTGCCAGCACCGAAGACACCGCCAACCATCTCGTGGGCGCCGTGCTGATGGGCGTGGGCGGCGTCACCGCCATGGGCTGCACGGTGGGGCAGGGCTTGTCGGGCGTATCGACGTTGGCGCTGGGCAGCTTCATCGCACTCGCGGCCATCATCGCCGGCGCCGTGCTCGCGCTGCGCTATCAAATGTGGCGGCTGGACCAGCTTGACTAGTCAAGTCGACGACACGCAGGGCGCCGACCTGGAGCGCCGCTTCGGCGGCTTGCGGCGGCTCTATGGCGCGCAAGGCTACGCGCGGCTGCGCGCGGCGCACGTGGCCGTGGTGGGGCTGGGCGGTGTCGGCTCGTGGGCGGTGGAAGCGCTGGCGCGCTGCGGTGTGGCGGGGCTCGTGTTGATCGACCTCGACCACGTTGCCGAATCCAACATCAACCGCCAGGTGCAGGCCACCACCCGCACGCTGGGCCAAAGCAAGGTGCAAGCGCTGCGCGAACGCATCATCGAGCTGCACCCGGGCTGCGAGGTGCTGGGTGTCGAAGAGTTTGTGACGAGTGACAACTGGCCCGCGCTGCTGCCCCGCAGCGTCGACGTGTTGATCGACGCCTGTGACCAGGTGCGTGCCAAACAAGCCATGTCGGCGTGGGCCAGGCAGCTCTCGGTGCCGCTCGTGTGCGTGGGCGCGGCCGGCGGCAAGCGCCAGGCGCAGCAGGTGGACGTGGCTGACCTTGCCGAGGTCACGCACGACCCGCTGCTGGCCAGCCTGCGCCAGCGTTTGCGCAAAGAAAACGCGGCGCCGCGCTTGGGGGCCATGGGCCTGCGCTGTGTCTTTTCACGCGAGCCGGTGGCGCCACCCGCGCCCGAGTGCGGCGTCGACGCAGGCCAGGGCGATGGCAGCCTGAACTGCGCCGGCTACGGCTCCAGCGTGACCGTCACCGCCACCTTCGGCATGGTGGCCGCCGCGCAAGCCATCGAGCTACTCCTTGCGCTGCCGCTGGATCAGAAGGCTGCGGCGATGCCCCTATAATCACGGGCTCTGCCCACGCGGGTCGTTAGCTCAGTCGGTAGAGCAGCGGACTTTTAATCCGTTGGTCGCGTGTTCGAGTCACGCACGACCCACCACGCGCTGGCATGTGACGCTCCATTCGTCACCGCCAAGGGCGCAAAAAGTAGCAGCAGAAACCCCGGGGGCTCTTAGCTCAGTTGGTAGAGCAGCGGACTCTTAATCCGTTGGTCGCAAGTTCGAATCTTGCAGGGCCCACCAAAATTCAATTATGAAATCAACGGGTTAGCGGCTTCGGCTTCTAGCCCGTTGTCCTTTCTGGCGGTGGTTTGTGTAGTTCCTGTGTAATCGCGCCAGAGAAATCGAACCGTCGAGGCGGCGGCAAGACACCTGAAAGACGCCATTCGGGCGCTGGCCATGGCCTATGGAAGTCGGCAGCAGGTTGATGCTGGGTTGCAACGGCATCGCGACGCGCAGCAGCGAGAGGATCACTGATCCTAAAAACAGCAGCTACCCGGTCGCGGCGAGCGCCGCAGGCGGGATAGGCAGTGCCATTTGACCGACGATGCGTTGGCAGATGTAGCCCACAAGCGCACGCCAGCGGTCAAGCTTTGGCAACTGCTCCGCAGCGCG